>DATBGU010000106.1:0-32173 GCA_036557825.1 Gemmataceae bacterium | reverse complement strand
ACCCAGCGAAGCGCCTCCGGCCTGGGACGAAGCGCGGGCCGTCGCCGCCGAGCGGCGCCAGGCCTTGCGCCGCGCTCACCGCTCCCTGGAACTGCTAAAATTGGCAAACATCGGCTCGACCGATCCGGTGGAAACGGCCTGGCGACAGGCCGAGCAATCGGCGGACGCCGCTCACTTGGCGGACCTCGCCGAGAAACTGCGCCAGGCATGGGCGCAACGCGATGGCGCGAACCAGTAAAACGCCGGATTAAGGAGATGCTCCGATGAGACGCTCGCTTCGAGACTTTCGGGGTGTGGTGACGGCGTACGGGGCGTGGGGAGTGGTCGCGATCTTGCTCGCCGTCCCGACGTCGGTCGCGCCGGGACAGGCCGTCGAGAGCAAGATGCGCCTGGTCCTCAGCATGAAGTCCATCACAAAAGAGCCGGAGAGAGATCCGGAACAGCGCCGTGATGTTTGGCTGTTGCGGCCCAATGTTCGCCAGGAAGTGCTTACCTATCTCCAGAACGACGACCCGTCGCAAACGCCGACGGTCCTCGTGCAACTACTCTCCGGCGGTGCCGTGGTTGCGTCACAGAAGATTGAAGGGGTAAAGGGATTCATTCCCGTAGCGTGGCCGCGCCCCACCGCTCCCGCGAGCGGTTCGACCGTTGCCGCTGACGAGCTAAAACGCCCCGCGGTTCTCCGTCTGATGGACGCCGACGGCAAGACGCAACTGGACGCTATCGAGCTGGGCGTCGGCCGTCCTTCGGAGTATCTGAAGGCTGACATCGAGTTTGTCCCCGCGGGGAAACGCCTGATCGCCAAAGTGGAAGCGACCGACAGGTTCCAGGCTCCGCCGTCCTGTCTCGTTGAAATGGTGCTGGACCCCGCGCGCCTCGCCGACTTTGTTCCCAGTAAAAGGGGGAATGTGTACGGCGGTAAGATCACGCACAGGAAGGGGGAAGGAAGCGAGGTTTACCTCGTCGCCGACAACGTGCAGTTGCGGGGAGACAAGGGCAAGGGCATGGTGGCGATCCGGGCCGACGGCTACGAGCGGGCCTTTCTGTTCGACGCCACCTTCGCCCGCGCGGCCACGCCCGCGCACGGCGTGAAGGCCGACGCCCCTTTCTTGCGCATCAACGTGCCGCCGATGGCCGACCCGCGGAAGCCCGTGCATGTGACCCTGGAGGCCGACAATGTGGCAGCGGCGCAAAACAAACGCCTCGTGCTCGACCGCGTGATCGTCGTGGAGCGCGGCGGCAAAGGCCCTCAGGAGATCTTTAGCGAACTTGCCCAGTTCTCCGGCGACCGCAGCGAACGCCTGCTCTTCGCGCAGGGCGGCCCGAACAAAGGTCTGCTGTTCCAGACCGAGGTCAAGGACTGGAGCGCCGACCTGAACCTGCGCGAATTACTGGGGAAAGTCACTCTGCGGGCGCGTCTACTCGACGACAAGGACGAAGCACAGACGGTCGCGGACGTGGAATCGGAAGACTGGAAAAGGGCCGATCAGGTCCGCAAAACCATCGTGCTCGACGACACGGAACCCGAGAACGTGCGTTTCGAGAAACTGCCCGACGAAGCGACCCGCGGCAAGGTGCTGCCCGTGCAGGCGAGCGGAACGGACGACGAATCGGCCATCCGCGAAGTGGTTTTCTTCCTGGGCCAAGCTCAGCCGGACGGCAAAATCCCGCCGGGGACGGCGACGGTTGCCGGCGAACGCCTCAAGACCAAAAGCGGAGTGGTTTGGGCCGCGGAGTTGAAGGTGCCCAAGGACCAGAAGGATCCCCTGAATGTGTCCGTTCGCTTCATCAACGGCGTCGGCCTAAGCACGACGGAGACGGTCGCCCTGAACGCGATCGACCCGCCTGCCGTGAAACCCAAAAAGGCCAGCATCGCCGGTACGGTGATGATGGGCGACTTGCCGCAGCCCGGCCTCAAAGTCGAGTTGCTCAACGCCGGAAAGGCCGTCAAATCGACCACGACAAAAACGGACGGCACCTTCGAGTTCAAGGATCTGGACGCCGGAGATTATCAAGTGTCGGCCGCCAAGCCGGGTGTCGCGGACCTCAAAGGGTCCACGCCCGTCAAACTGGCCGACAAGGAAGACAAGAAGAGCGTCGTCATCAAGTTGTGGCGGCAATGAGTTCGCCCCACTCTACTTGTGGAAATAGACGCAAATGGCCAAACACAGCACGGCCAGGACGACCAGTGCCAGGAAGGTCCAGCCGAAGCGGACCCAGCGCGCGTAGGCCGCCTCTTCGTCCAATGTTTGTTGCGTCCAGTACACGCACGATTGTCCTTCGGAGAGGCGGTCGAGAAGACCGCGGACGAACGCCTGCTCGCGCTCGACATCGCTGCCGGTGGCGGCCAGGTAACAGCCGCCGAACAACAGCGGCCCGGTCCTCGCGGTCAGGCCGCGTACCAGGACCGTGGCCAATCGGCCGCTGCGTTCTTGCAGCTCATCGGCCAGCAGAAAAAGCCGGCCGTTGGTGCGGTTCAGTGCGGCGCGATCCGTCGTGTCGGCTTTCTCCATCTGGAAGTTGCGATAGACCCAGATGGGCACGACGGATTGGCAAATCCACTTCGCCAGGCTGTCCAGCAACTTCATCGTAGCGTGCTTGGGGGCGGCTCGCAGCGAAGTTCCCTGCAAGTCCGGGTTGAGAGGGCAACTCTGGCCAAGGCGTCGCAGGCGTTCCTTCGGCGCGAAGCGCTGGAGAAATTCGCTGAAGCCGCTGGCCGTCTCCAGGTCGCAGAGTAGGGCGTAATGGGGGCAATCCACCTGGAGCGCCGAGCCGGTGACCGCGAGGTCGCGTTGCAGCGCCTCGGCGGTATAGGTGGCGTCCTGCTCGCTGTCGGTGCCGGCGTAGGGCACGAGAAGCAGAACCCCGTTGACGGCGCAGAACGGCCGGCGGTCGCGGACGAGCAGGCGGCAAAGGAACTGCAACCGCGCCGCCTCGTAGGCGATCAATTCCGGGTCTTTCAGCGGCGAGCGCTGGGGCTGGCCTTGGCGGTACATCCGGCGCAGCTCGCGTTTTTCCGCCTTGCTCAAGGGCCGCTCTTCGCGCTCGGCCTGGTGCAACACCTTGGCCATGTCGGCAAATGGCCCCTTGGCCTCCAGGTTGCCGCTGCCGCCGGGACTGATGGTGTGGGTGACCACGTCGTCTTCTTCGCTGGGGGCCTCCTCGCGATTGGGCATTGTTTTGTCGCGGAGCTTGCCGGCCAGATAGCGCGCGTGTCGGCCCAGCAGCGAAGCGCCGGCGCAGGTCAGATAGATGGCGTCGCGGTTGGCGTAGACATACAGCGGCGCATCGTCCCGCACCGGCGCTTGCTTGACCAACAGGTTGATCTGCGCGGCCTGAAACAGCGCCTTCTCGTCGTCCTCCGGTTGTCCGAGAAAAAGGAATAGCGGCGCGTCGGACACGTTGAGACCGGCCTGACGCAGGCTTGCTTTGGTTTCTTCCCACGCCTCCTCGATGTCGGGGAAGCGCAGGCCCTCGTCCTCGGAAACCAGCAGCCGCCATAGCCAGTAACTCAGCCAGCAGAGCGTGTAAAAGAGCAGGAAGAGAATGGGCAGCCAGCTCTTGCGGAGCAGCTCTTGCTGGGGGATGGCAGCTTGGATCGTAGCACTCCTTAAGTTGACCCAGAGCAGCCCGGCGAGGAGGAGCAGGACGATCAGCACATGCAAGACGGCGCGCAGCCAACTCGACAGGCCGCCGCTTGCCCGCGCCTTCTGGAACATCGGGAGTATCAACCCCAACAAGGCTTTGGCCTTCGCTCCCAGCCAACTCAGCAATCGTGCCATGAGAGGTCTCATCCGTCCTGTCCCCATAGCCCCCGGCAAGCCGGGGCTATGGGAGGGTCGTGAAACGGCGTCTAATGAACGCCCTGCACCACGAGGAACGCGGTGACGAGAATAGCCAGGCCGAGGACGGCGGCCCCGGCGACCAGCACCCAGCGCAGCCGATCGCGCGCCCGGAGCGGGGGCACGTTGGTCTCCGCCAGTGTCAACTCCGCCGGCTTGTCCGGCCAATCGGTCGGCCGGCCCCGACCGAGGAGCGCCTCGACGGACTCGCGCCAATCGAGCAGAGCGTTGAGGTTGTCGCGCAGCTGGCCGCGAAAACCGAGCATCACGCACAGATAAAACACTTCCAGCGCCTCGGCGTCGGCACGCGACTCGGCCAAACGCGCCTGCGTCCAGAACTCCTCGAAACGTTCGCGCATGCCGAACAGATCGGCCTCGATGGATTCCTCCTTCCACTCGGCCTTCCAGGGCGAATCCGGCTCCAGGATAAAAATATCGTCCAGCCAGCAAGCCAGCGGGTAACGGATGCCGAGGAACGTCCCGGGTGAGCGATGGCGAGCGTGCCCCGCGGCCAGATCGGAGATGCGGAACAGGCGTTTCAACTCGGCCTGCTCGCTACGCCGATCGCACTTTTCTCCCCGCGCCAGGCGCTCCTTGAGGCGGAGACCGTGACGGAAGATGGGATAAACCAGTTCAGCGGTTTCCTTTTGCATAAGGCCACGTCCGAATAGCTCAGGCGGAACCGGCCGAGCCGTCCGATTCGGCCGCTACGGGTTGGCTGGAGGGGCGCGTCAGATAGAGGGTGAAACGCAACGCGACTTCCTTGCCCGCGTGGCGGATGGTCAACGTCTGGAGATCCTGGATGCTACCAAGGATGCGATGCTCGTTCAACCGAATGGCGAACGTCAGCGATTTCTGCACATGCTGCCACTCGTTGACCTGCGAATCGCGATCGACCTGGAAGTAGATCAGTCCCGGCACGATGGGTAGCGCGCGCGGTTGCGGCCGATGGCTGAAGCGCAGGCCCGGCTGGCCGTACTCGAAGATGGCATCGACGCGATCCGAGCTGCCGATCTTCATGTCCAACTGTCCTGGCGTCGTCAGCAAGCTGATGCACTGATCGGCGGGCAGAACGCTCTGGACGCCGACGAACATCTGCCAGGCCGGCTCCAGCCAGGCCGGCTCCAGCTGCACTTGCATGCGTAAACCCGCTCCCTGAAACGGACGCTGCACCCAGTCCGGCTCGATGATGAGGCCGAGCAGGTCGTCGAGGTATCGCTTGACGGCATAGAAACAGCGGGCCAAATCGTCGTGGTCGTAGCGCGGCAGGTCCGGAGGCCGGCGTTTCTTGCCGAAGATGGACAGCTGGCCGACCAGCCGGCACAATTCGAGGTATGCCTCGAACGGATGCACACCCTCGGCGAAGGCCAGCAAGTTGAGTACGGTGTAGGCTTCGTTGAGAGCGCGGAGTTGGCCGATGATGCGCGTATCCTCGGTGGCGGTGCTCGCCATGCTGATGCCGCGCGACAGCACCTGTCCGGCCAGCAAGTCGATTTTGGTGCCGATGCGATCGTAGACGGCGCGGAGGATGCCGACCTGGAGCGGCGGCCAGGCGTCGCAGCTCAGCAGCGGAGGGATGTAGTTGACATCCAGGCGCGGCAGGGCGTCGGCGTCGGAAGACTTCTCGATACGGGCGATGGGCAGGACTTCGTAGCCGGGGTGGTCGTCCTCATTGGAGAGGAGGATCTTGACGTGGAGTCGTCGCATTTGCAGCGGCTGCGGATGGAGTCCGCTGTTCTCGTCCTCCACGTCCTGGGACTCGACGAAGTAACGGCCGCCCTCGCTCTGTCCCGGCTCGGCGACGTTGGGACGGCCCAGACGCAGCGACGGCACGGCCAGAAATACGCGAAAAGCGCGCTCTCGTTCCAGGGGGCCTTTGAGGTCCAACTCGGGTGCAGCGGCGTCTTCGGGAAGGACCACCAAGGTGCCGTCGCGCAGCCGGGCCTCCAGCGCCGCAACGACGAGGCGATGGTTGGCCAGGGCCGTGGCACTCAGCTCCACGGAGCGCAGGCCCCAGTTATGATGTGAATCCCATTTCGCCCCGCGAGTTCGTTGGTGCGCTTCGCAGCGCTGGGCCGCCTGGAAGTGTTGCGGCCGCAGAAACATGCCCTCGTACCAATGAACAAATCGAGTCGCCATACACGGCGCACTCCTGCGACTATATTTGTCGAGACTTCCCGTCCGGTCGAGCCGGTATCCCCTCAAGATACCAGGGGGCGCGATGGAAGGATAGTGGGTGGAAGCATCTCGGCAAACGATCGATCCTCGGGTAGAATAAGGGCCCAGGGATTGCCATGCTAACCGACTTCGTTCCGCCCGGCGCGAAGGTTGCCGGCCGACCGCACCTCGATTGCCCGGACGATCGCAGGGCCAGTCGTCAACGAGGAGAGCAAATCATGCCTAACGCGAACGATCCCCAAACACTGCTGCGTTTGTTGCGTGCCGGGGACGAACACGCCGCTCAAGAGGTGTTCGACACCTACGTCAATCGCCTCCTCCACCTGGCCCGCAAACGCATCAGCCATCATTTGGCCGGCCGCGTCGATCCCGAAGACATCGTCCAATCCGTGTTCCGCACTTTTTTCAGTCGCGTCAAGGGGGGCGAGTTCCAAGTGGAGGGACAGGACGATCTGGGCAAATTGCTCGGCCGCATCACGCTCTTCAAGGCGCTGCGTCAAGTGGAGCGGCACACGGCGGGCAAGCGCGACTGCCTGCTGGAGGGTGCCGCCGATTCGCCGCTGAACCTGGCCGATCTCGAAGACCTGGAGCCGAGTCCCGAGACGGTGGTGGCGTTCCTCGATCAGTTCGAACACTTTCTCAACGCCCTGCGGCCGCAGGATCGTAAGATCCTGGAGATGCGTCTGGAGGGCTACCGCACCCAGGAGATCGCTGACAAACTGGGCACCTCGGATCGTCACGTGCGCCGCGCCGTGGAACACATTCGCGCCGTCGCCGAGCAAGAGAACCTGCGTCCTGAACCTTGACGAGCCGCTTTCCCCTTTTTTGTTGTCCACCTTGGCATCCGACTGCAATCCTTGACGCGAACAAATTGGTCAAGATGACCCTGCGGATCGCGACGGTTCGCCGCGGCCAAAAAAAGGATTGACGGGTCGTTGTCGCTTGTCCCCGCGAAAAAGCCGCGCAGACTTACCTATTGGGCCCGTCAAGGAAGGTCCGTCGGCGCTCGCTCACGCCTTTTCTCTTGAAGGAGCAAGAATGAAACAACGATTGACGTGCTACGCCTTGCTGCTCACTTGCGGGCTGCTTGCGCCGGCCAGTGCGCGAGCGCAGGAACGGAAACCGGGGGAGGAGACTTTACCGCCCCCCACGCCGCTTCCTTCGACCGAATTGCCGCCGCTCCCCGTTCCCACGGTCCCCGAGATGCCGCCGATCGGTCCCTCGTGCGCGGCTTGCCCCGCGCGGATTATCTCGGTTCCGCGCCTGACCCTACTGGAACAGCAAAGCGCCACCACCATCCCCCAGCTGAAAGTGCGCGAAGAAGTGGTCGGCAAAGCGGTCGGCCTGGATGTGGAATTCCGCGAGGAAAAACAGATCGTTACGGAATGGACTGTCAAACCGCGCGAGGTCATTCAAGAGGTGCCCTGCACAACCATGGTGCCGGTGAAGACGACCGACCCCTGCACCGGCGAATGCCGAACAGAGTACAAATCGTGTCCCGTTGTCCGGCCGGTTAAGATCATCGTCAACGACCCCGTTGCCGTGCAGCGCGTCGTGACCGTAAGCGTTCCCTGTCTCAAGCCAGGGAAACCTCTGCTGGTCAAGAAATTGGCCGTCGATGCCACCATGGAACCGGCCATCTGCACGAAGATGCAATTGCTCACCATGCCGAACGAAGTTCACGTCCCGAGCTGCCCCCCGACCTGCCTTCCCCCTCATCCGTAAGGTCGAGCGCCTTCTCTCGTTCCCACGCTCGGCGTGGGAACGAGGCGGTTTCCGCAGTTTTCAGGGCGTAAGAACTTTTGCCCAGGACGGACTGTCAGGATGACATTTCGGATAGGACCAGCCCTTGCCCCCCGATGCCGATGCGGATCCCCTGAATTGGACGTCCCTCGGCCATGACGGTTAGAAACTCGCGCGACAATTGGGGTAACAGAGTGCCCGTGAGGATGTGGTCCACGTTGCGGGCTCCGCTTTCGACCTCCCGGCAGCGGTCGGCAAGGGCGGTGATAACGGCCTCGTCGTAGTCGAGGGCCGCACGGTAATTGGCGCGCACGCGCGCGCGAATCCGCTCCAGTTGGAGGCGAATAATCTGGCGCAATACCTCATCGGTCAGGGGGAAATAAGGCACGACGTTCAACCGCCCCAGCAAGGCGGGCTTGAACGCCTTCAACAAGTCCGCCCGCAGCGCCACCGCCAATCCCTCGGCGTCCGGGCGCGTCTCGGGGTCGGCGCAGATTTTCATAATGGTGTCGCTGCCGACGTTGGAGGTCAGCAAGATGATCGTGTTCTTGAAATTGACCTCGTTGCCCTTGTCGTCTTGCAGCGTTCCCTTGTCGAAAACTTGATAAAAAATCTCCTGAACCGCCACGTTGGCTTTTTCAATCTCGTCGAGCAGCACAATGCAGTACGGCTTGCGGCGCACCGCTTCGGTCAACACGCCCCCCTCGCCGTAACCAACATAGCCGGGGGCCGAGCCGGTCAGACGCGAGATTTTATGGTCCTCCTTGTACTCGGACATGTTGATCACCACCATGCCGCGGTCGCCGCCGTACAGGATGTCGGCCAAGGCCAGCGCGGTCTCGGTCTTGCCCACCCCACTCGGTCCCACCAGCAGGAACACGCCGAGGGGCCGACGCGGATCGACCAAGTTGGCCCGGGCCGTGCGGATGCGCTCCGCGACGGCCTCCAGGGCGTGATCCTGACCGACGACACGCTCCTTTAGCCGATCTTGCAGGACCAGCACGGTCTTCAGTTCATCGAGGACCATCTTGCCAAGAGGAACTCCCGTCCACGCGGACACGACGGCGGCGATGGAGGAGCTGTCGACGAACGGCCGCACGAGTGGCGTCTCGCCCTGAATTTGGGCCAGTTCCTTCTCCTGACGCGCCAATTCCTCACGGTCGGCTTGTACCTCCGCCGCCGAGCGCGCGGCGTCCGCCGGCTTGGTGCTCAAGCGCGTGCTCAACTCCTGGATTTTTTCGACCAAGCGTTTTTCCTCTGTCCAGCGCTGGCGCAGATCTTCCAACTGCGACTCGGCAATACGTTTTTTATCGGCCACGGCGTCAAGCCGTTGGCCGTGATCGACGCCGGTAGCTATCTCGCGGTTCAAGATCTCCATTTCCACCTGCATGCCTTCGATGGCATGTTGGCAATCTTCCACGGCGGGCGGCGTGGCGCTCAGTCCCAGGGCCACGCGGGCGCACGCCGTGTCCAGGACGCTGACTGCCTTATCGGGCAGTTGCCGATCCGTCAGATAGCGGTGCGACAGCTTGACGGCGTCCTCGACGGCTTCCTCCAGGATGCGGACCTTGTGATGTTTTTCCAGCGCGGCCGTTAGGCCCATCGTCATGGCGACGGCGGCGACCTCGTCGGGTTCGGCGACTTTGACGACCTGAAAACGCCTCTTAAGAGCGGCATCGGTCTCGAACGATTTCTTGTACTCGTTCCAGGTGGTGGCGGCGATGGTTCGCAGTTCGCCGCGCGCCAGCGCCGGCTTGAGCAGGTTGGCCGCGTCTCCTTGACCAACCGCGCCTCCGGCGCCGATGAGCGTATGGGCCTCGTCGATGAACAGGATGATCGGTTGGGGCGACGCCTTGACCTCGGCGATGACCGATTTCAAGCGATTTTCAAACTCACCCTTGACGCCCGCGCCCGCCTGTAACAGACCGAGATCCAACGTGCGAACCGTGATGCCTTTCAGCGGCGGCGGCACGTCTCCCGCCGCCACGCGCAGGGCGAACCCCTCGACCACCGCCGTTTTGCCGACACCCGCCTCGCCGGTCAGGATCGGATTGTTCTGCCGGCGGCGCATCAAAATGTCGATCACTTGCCGGATTTCGTTGTCGCGGCCGATAACCGGATCGATGCCGCCGCGACGAGCGCGATCGGTCAGGTTCGAGGTGAATTGATCAAGCGCCGGCGTCCGGGAATCGGCGGCGCCTCCCGGCGCCGCCGCGCTCGGCGCTTCACCGGGCGGCGGCGCGTCCTCCGCCGAGCCGGCCATCAGAGTGGCCAGATTTTTTTGCAGCTCCGCGGCGGGAATACGCGCCAGCTCCGCCGAGGCCGACCGGGTGCGCGTCGCCAAGGCGCGATCGCTCAACAGGGCCGTTAGCAGGTGCCCCGAACGAATGGACGCGGCGCCCTGCTCCAGCGAGGCCAGCACCCACGCCTCGCGCATCCCGTCCAGCAGTTCCAGCGAGAATTCCGGCGAACGCGCGTTGCCCGTCCGCAGTTGATCGAGCGCGCGGGTCAACTCGCGGCTGACTCGGCCGGCGTCCACCTCGTAATGGCGCAGGATGCGCGTCAGATCGGTGTCGGGCGCTTCGAGCAGCTTGAGCAGCCAATGCTCGATCTCCACGTTGTAGTTTGTCCGCGACAGGCACAGGCCGGCCGCGCCTTCCAGACCGCGACGGCAGGTGGCGTTCAATTTATTCGTCAAGGCACGAGGATTGACGGAAACCACGAGAGTTCTCCAGAAAGATTCATGACAGGAGCTGTTGTTCCCCGGAACGCGGCGGCCATCGCTTCAGATACCCCTCCTGTTCTTGGCGCCCATCTGCGTGAACGAATTGATCGACGTGTACAGCGCGAGAAAGTGTTCCAGCACGCACGCGAACCAGAATGCGCCGGTGTCAACGTACTTTTCCGCGTCGAACGCCACGGTGACTTCCAGACCGCGACAATGACCGCTGGCCGTCGGCCCGCCGGTTCGTCCGACGACGGGGCGCAGGACTACTTGCATCCGCATTTCGGCGCCGATGAAGGGTCGTTCCTTAGCGCTTGGACTACAAGTGAAGATAACTCGCTGCATCGACTCGGACAACTCTTTCTCTGTGAACCCGCCTCGATGGAGAGAGGGCGGCAGAGACATCGTCCTTGAGATTAGCGGATGCGTGGATGAAGAGCGAGAGGGAGCGTTCATCTGTGAGGGAGCCCGTCCTGGCCGAACGACCTGCCGAGGTTCCCTCCGTCGAATCGACCGAGGTGTCGGATGCCGTCGCGCTTCATCAGTCCCCGGTTGAGGATACGTCCACCGAGGTGGTCGCTTCATTGGAGACACCTGCTTTGTTGCCAAACCTCCCCCACACCGCCCCCTGTTGCAAAACCCGCCCCGTCTGTTGCAAAACCTCTGACAAGATTGTCTCTCAGGGCTTCGTCGGTTGAACGGGCAGAACCAGTTCAATCCGGCATCCCTTGACTTGCTTGAGGTCGCGCACGATCTCGGCGAACTTGGCAAGGGTGTCGGATTGGTATGTTGCAGACACGCGATAATTCCCGCACCCGGCAGGGCAGGCGAGCGTTTTAATGTGCCCGCTGCCATTGAGCCGGTCAATGGGCAACTCCAGCGCGGCTCCGCACTTCTCGCAAACGAGTCGAATGAGGCTCAACTCGTCAATCAAAATCTTCAATACCGTCTCGCTCATCGTTGAACCTCTCCGAAATCTCCGCGCTCGATGTACCTCTCCATCCCTATTATCGCTCTCCCCGGATTCTGCATCGACCGCTCGGCAGACGGTCACTTCCGGGGTTTGACGCGGCGGAGGACGAGGATCGCTTTCTGATTCCTTTTTGGCCCATATCCGTAGGAGATTACTACCCGGTCTCCTTCGTCCTTGTAGGTGCCGAGTTGAAGAGGAGGATTACCGCCCATGCCAAAGCGGAGTTTGCCGCCTCCTTCATCCACGAACCGGATTGTCATTCGGCACTTATTCTGCCGGTTCCAAAGCGAGAGGGTATCGCCGATGAGCCGAGCATTCCAGGTTTGCTTTCCGTCAGTACCGTAGGTTCCCTCCCACTCACCGCTCAAATCCAAGCCTGGAGGCTCCATCTCCGCCGACATTGCCTCCGGTCCATTCCCCGGAACCGCCATCGCCGCAGTCAGGACCATCGCCAGTGCTGAAGACATCGCGTTCGCCCTCCGTGGGTTCCCTTGGATCGAATCCGCCCGGTAGTGTACCTGTGCTGCCCCGATTCCACCACCCCGCCAAAAAATTCCGCCTTTTTCCACTGACCCCCTCTGGTGCTCATAGGGGGTCGGCGTTACAATCTGTAATGAGGCGGCAGCAAACCCGCCTTGCGCAGAAAAGCGACGTAATTAGTTGGCTTATCAAGGAGACGACCTTCAACCCCACTGGGGAGGGAGGTCTCTCCTTTTTTTGTTTTTCGGAAGGAGGAAGTACCCCGGCGCGTCGGTCGCCAACTAGCAGGAAGGAACCGACGCGCCGGGGACAAAGGCGGAGGGGCTGGACACTGGCGGGTCCATCGGACTTAGAATCCGTCCCCGTGCTAGTACCACGGGCTGTGGGTTCGATTCCCACCCCCTCCGTTGGTCGTTTATTATAACCAGACGGGAACGGCTTTGCGAGAACGAAATGCCGCCCGCCCAACTGTAGACATGCTGCGCGCTGCCGCACGCCACCAGCACAACCCTGGTGCGTCTGGTGGGTATTCCGCGCCGGCATCCCGACCGAAAAACGGCTAGAAAAATCGACATAAATACTTTGAGGGTATTTACTTACGGCGTTTTCATGTATACAATTCACCCAGACGCCGGAGACACCTCCGGCAATGAAAATCCCCTGGGGCTGTTGCAAGCAACCCCAGGGGCAAGATGCGTCCGGCGCGGTCACGCCAGAAGCACCCTCAAACGTCATTCTAGCGTTTGCGACCCCGCCGTTTCCATAGGAAGGGGTCGCCCCGTGCATATCCGCGAAGCCAAAGCGATTGAACTCGCCGACCGGGGGCGCGTTGTCCGCAACGGCGACAAGTTCCTCGTTTTCTCCCTTTCCAGTCCTGAACGGTACGACGTTACTCTGTCGCCGCTGTTCTGCACCTGCCCCGATTTCGAGACGCGCCATGAGGACTGCAAGCATACGATGGCGGCGCGAATTGCCCTGTCGCGGGAGGGCTGCGACTACCGTACCGAGCCGACGCCGGAGACGCCGCCTGTCGTTTGGCCGCGCAAGACCTACGAACAGGATTGGCCGAACTACGACCTCGCGCAGCAGTACGAGAAGGCGGAGTTTCAGCGACTTCTCGCCGACTTGTGCGGCTATCTTCCACAACCGGCATCTCAAAAGGGGACGAAAGGCGGTAGACCGGCGGCTTCGTTGCCCGACCTGATTTTCGCCAGCGTCTTCAAAATTTATTCGATGATGTCCGGTCGTCGTTTCGCAACCGACCTGCGCGAAGCGCAGGAGCGTGGCTACGTCGCGCAGACGGTTCATCACAGTACCATCGCCCGCTGTCTGGAAGACCCGCAGATGACGCGGGTTTTGATGGGACTGATTGAAGCGAGCGCCCTGCCGTTCAAGGCTATCGAGACGGAATTCGCCGTTGATTCGTCGGGATTCTCGTCTTGCAAGTTCGACCGCTGGTACGACGAGAAATGGGGTCGGATGCGGTCGGAGCATTCTTGGGTCAAGGCTCATGCCATGTGCGGAACGACAACCCATGTCGTCGCCAGCGTCATTATCGACGAGAAGAACTCTCCCGATTCTCCGCAGTTCGCGCCGCTGGTCAAGGCGACCGCGAAGGGCTTCACCGTCCGTCAAGTCAGCGGCGACAAAGCGTATACGGCGACGGAGAACTTTCAAATCGTGGAGGACTGCGGCGGGACTGCCTATCTCTCCTTCAAGAGCAATACGACCGGCGGCGTCGGTGGCATCTACGAGCGGATGTACCATCTGTTCTGTCTGAACAAGGAAGAGTATCTTCGCTGCTACCATCGGCGGTCGAATGTCGAGTCCGTCTTCAGCGCCGTCAAGCGCCTGTTCGGAGACGCCGTGCGGAGCAAGGACGCCGTTGCCGCAAAGAACGAAGTTCTTGGCAAGCTGCTCGCGTACAACATCACGTTGCTTGTTCATGCGATTTACGAACTCGGTTTGGGGCCGTCCTTCGGGGAAGACGAGCCGGCTCCCCCTGCGATCCTCAAGTTTCCAGGAGTGGGGTAGGGGTGCTTCTTGCTGTAAACTGGTCGATCTCATCGCAATCACTAAAATGCCCCCAAGCGAGGACCGAGCTATGGAAACCCGAAACCTCACTAACTACCCGCACTGGCTCCTCCAAATCGAAGCGTTGAGCCAGACGAAAACCTGTCCTACCTGCCAAGACAAAACGAACTGGAAATGGGGCGATGTGTTCCAATTCCCGTTCATTCCAGGCGGTCCAGAAGCAAAAAACTTCGCCGTCCTAACCTGCGTCTGCGGATACACGCTCCTTGTGCAACCCACTCCCGAAAACGGTCTGAAGTTCTCTCGATAGTTCATCGCGGATAAGCTGTCGGATTTCCTCCCTCAACTCATCCCAGCCGATTGCCTCACGATACATCGCTCGCATCATTTCGGGCGTGGATAGATCGCGAGGAGAATTATCATGCTTCATTTGTGCCAACATCCTTTCTCAAATAGTCGGTTTTGCAACAGAACGGTGGGTTGTTGCGGAACCGGCTGTTGCAAAACCGGCTGGGCGGGGTTTGACAACAAAGCCGGAGACACCTCAGTAGAACCCCACGCACCCCGAACAAGCGCCTGGACAGCCCGAATCCGACTCGACCGCACCGAGAGCGGGAGGAGGTGTTCATGGCTCCGAGCTAGCCGGACAGGCGCGCGTTGGCAAGCCGAGGAGGCGTCAAGGAGACGAGCCGCGCAGTTGGAGGCTCAAGCCAGGATGGCCTGCACCACTTCGCCGTAAACGTCGGTCAGGCGGAAATCCCGTCCGCTGTAACGGTAGGTCAGGCGTTCGTGATTGAGGCCGAGCAGGTGCAGTACGGTGGCGTGCAGGTCGTGGACGTGGACCTTGTCGGCGATGGCGCGGTGTCCATACTCGTCGGTCTCACCGTGAGCCATGCCGCCGCGCACGCCGCCGCCGGCCAGCCACATCGTGAAGCCTTGCGGGTTGTGATCGCGGCCGTTCCCGCCTTCCGCGAACGGAGTCCGGCCGAACTCCGCGCCCCAGATGACCAGCGTGTCGTCGAGGAGCCCCCGGCCTTTGAGATCCTTGAGCAACCCGGCGATGGGACGGTCCGTGGCGCGGGCGATTTTGTTGTGGCCAGCAACGAGGTCTTTGTGCTGGTCCCACTTGTAGCCGGTGGAAACCTGGATGTAGCGTACGCCGGCCTCGGCGAAGCGCCGCGCCAGCAGACATTGCCGCCCGAAATCGTCCGTCTCCTCCCGGCCGATGCCGTAGAGTGCCTTGGTGGCGGGCGATTCGCCCTCCAATTGCATCAGGCCCGGCGCTTCGGATTGCATGCGGAACGCCAGCTCGAACGATTCGATCAAGCCTTCGATGTTCGGGTCGCGCCGGGCGTCCGCCAGATGCTCGCGATTGAGGCGTTGAATCAAGTCGAGCTGGCGGCGCTGGCGCGCTTGAGACAAATCCAGGTTTTTCAGGAAGGGGATCTCGGCCTGCGCGATTGGAACGTCCGCGGTGCCGATGGCCGTGCCTTGATAGGCCGTGGGCAGAAAAGCGCTCGAGTAGTTCTGCACGCCGCCGTGGGCGCGAGGCGGACAAATGGTGACGAAGCCGGGGAGGTTGCCGTTTTCCGAACCCAGCCCGTAGGTGACCCACGACCCGACAGACGGGCGGACCAGGTTCGACGCGCCGGTGTGCAAACGCAAGGTCGCTTCGCCGTGCGCCTGTCCCTCGGTGTGCAGGCTGCGAATCACGCAGAGATCGTCCGCGCAGGTGGCGATCTCCGGTAGCAGGTCGGAAACCCAAAGCCCGGACGCGCCGTGCCGGCGGAATTTCCAGGGAGAACCGAGCAGCGGCGGGGGTTTTCTGTTTTTTTCGTTGTCCGCCGCCGACACGTTCGGCAGTTTGAAGGGGCAGGGCCGGCCGTTTTCACGGTGGAGGCGCGGCTTGTAATCGAACGTGTCTGTCTGGCTGGGTCCGCCGTGCATAAACAGGAAAATGACCCGCTTGGCCCGCGGCCGATGATGGGGCGTCTTGGGCGAGAGCGGTCCCGGCGAGGCCGATGGCGGGCTTGCTTCCGCGCAAAGGCCCGTGAACGCGAGATAGCCGAACCCCGCCGCCGCCCGTTTCAGCAGGGTCCGGCGGTCCAACCGGATCGGCCCCGGGTGCCCGAAGAAGTTGTTCATGCTCATGGCGTGTCTTCCTGAAAAATGCCTCAGTCCAGATACAGGAACCGCGAGCTGCACAGGAGCGCCTGGCAGAGCGCGGCCAAGGCGGCGGTTCCGGCTTGCTGGCTCTCGGAGCCACCGGCGGCTTCACGCGCCCAGCCGGTGAGATACTCGCGAGAAAACTGTAGTTCGCCCGCCGAAGGGGGGCGTCCGAAGACTTCCCGGTAAGCCGCGTGCACGAGCCCCTCCTCGTCAGTGGGGTCGGCCCGCTTCAACAACTTTTCGGCCAAACTCCGCGCCGAGTCGCGCAGCAACGGGCTGTTCATCAGAAAGAGCGACTGCGGCGTCACGATAGTCAGGTTCCGGCGGCCGGACACGGTTTGGGGATTGGCAAAGTCAAAGAGGGAGAACTCCGGCCGCAGGTCGTTGCGGATGACCGGCAAATAGACACTGCGCCGGACACTCTCGAACGGTTTGTGCGGCTTGTCCCCCACGCCCGTTGCTTGGTCGGGCAGGTGGGCCACCGTGGATCGCGTCGGAGAAAGGTCGAGCCGACCGCTGATCGCGAGGATACCGTCGCGCAGCGCCTCCACGTCCAGCCGGCGCCGATTCATCCGCCACAGCAGACGATTTTCCGGATCCGTCCGGAACGCCTCGTCGCTGTGTTCCGAACTCATCTGATAGGCGCGGCTCGACACGATTTCGCGAATCATACGCTTGAACGACCAGTCCACTTCCACGAACCGCGCCGCCAGGTAGTCGAGTAATTCGGGATGCGACGGCGGCTCCCCTCGCCCGCCGAAGTCGTCCACCGTGCGCACCAGGCCCGCGCCGAAGAGGTGATGCCAAATACGGTTGGCCGCGACCCGGGCCGTCAAGGGATTGGCCGGATCGACCAGCCATTGCGCCAACTCCAAGCGCCCGCTCTGGTGCGCGGGGGACCGAGAGCGGGCGCCTGGGTTCACTACCTGGACGAAACCGCGCGGCACAGTCTCCCCGTGCCGATGCACATCTCCGCGCAGGCGAATCCTGGCGTCGGCAATCACCTCGCGATCGGACACCGCCATAGCCAGGGGCGGTTTGGGCGGCGGCTTGTCCGAGAGTTGCTTGATCTCGGCGGCGAGCGATGCGAGGGTGTGCTCAAGCTTCGAGATTTCTTCCTGAGTGGCCGCGAGGCTCGTGGCGCGCGACGGTTGGGCGGCGGGCGTGTTGACCGCGGCTTCTTTTACCCCGTTGGTTCCCGCCTTCACTTTCTTTTTGAGTCTGGCCAACTCCTTTTGGCGTTCATCCCGTTTTTGCTTCAGCGCATGGAGCTTGTCATCGTAGGCCTTCCATGCTGCGTAGAGTTTGGCGCCTTCCTTGCCGAGCGGACGCAGGTTCCAGCCTGAGAGATCGCGCCGGTGCAGCAGTTGACCGTGGACGGTTTCCGTGCTGCCGAAGATTCCAGCCAGCGCGTAGTAGTCCTTCTGCGGGATGGGGTCGAACTTGTGATCGTGGCAGCGGGCACAGCCGAGCGTCAGGCCGAGAAATGCCTTGCCCACGGTGTCAATCTGCTCATCGACGGCATCCATGCGCGCTTGTTCCTTGTCTCCCCCGCCGATGATCTTAGGGCCGAGCATAAGAAAGCCGGTCGCGGTAATCTGCTCGTCGCGTTGCTCCTGGCTGGCGCCGGGCAGCAGGTCGCCTGCAATCTGCTCGCGAACGAATTGGTCGAACGGCTTGTCTTGTTGAAATGCCTTGAGGACGTAGTTGCGAAACCGCCAAGCATCGTAGTAAGTAAAGTTCTCGTCCGACCCGTTGGAATCGGCATAGCGCGCGACATCCAGCCAGTGACGGCCCCAGCGTTCGCCGAACTGCCGGGAAGCCAACAGCCGATCCAGGACGCGCTCAAGGGCGGCTGGCGAGTCGTCGCGTTGGAAGGCTTCCGTGTCTTGCGGCGACGGCGGCAGGCCGGTGAGGTCGAACGTCAGGCGGCGCAGCAAGACCCGCTTGCCCGCATCGCGCGACGGGGCCAGGCGTTTCTCCTCCAGTTTGGCGAGGATGAAACGGTCGATGGCTCCGCGCGGCCAGGACTTGTTTTTCACCCCAGGCGGATCGACTTTCCGGACCGGCTGAAACGCCCAGTGGTCCGGAGAGTTGGCCGCGCGGGCGACGCTCAGATCGTCTTCCGGCCAGGGCGCGCCTTGCGTGACCCATTGCGTCAGGGCCTCGATCTCCGCGCTCGAAAGCTTGTCCTTGTCCTTGGGCGGCATCTTCAACTCGCCGTCACGCCGCACCGCTTGAATCAGCCGGCTGCGCGCTGGGTAACCCGGCACGAGAACTGGCCCGTTGTCGCCGCCTTTGAACGCGCCGGCCCGCGTCGTCAGTTGCAAGCCCGCCTGCCGTTTTTTCTCTCCGTGACAGTTGCCGCAGCGATGGACCAGAATCGGCCGGACCTTCGACTCGAAGAACTGTTGGCCAGTCTGCGCGCGTGCTGCCGGCGCCGGCGCGGGCAGGCCCAGGATCACAGCGAAGCAAATCAGTAAGGTGCTCACGGGGCTTCGAGCCGTAGTCGTTCGCATGCGGGGTCTCCGATCTCGTATCCTCTCGTCGCCCCTCTGGCGGCCGCCGGCTTGAATCGAGGTCGCGGGGGATGCGGCAGGCGACCCCACCCCGCGGTTTCAAGCTTCTTCCTAGAATTTACCCGCCCGTCCCGCGTTAGCAAGCCTTCCTGCTAGCGACAATAGCCGAAGGATCGAGCGATTGGCGTCGGTTACAAAGAATGATATCACCATCATCATGTTTTCACATGCTCTTAACTAAAGGGACCCCCGCCACCTCTCGAACAGCAACTCGATTACTCGAATTCGCCCACGGGCACTGCCGGCTGGCTGGCTTCGACTTGGTCCCTCAACAGGAGAATGCCTGGAATGTTGGTTCGCAATATCTCGCCGGATATGCGTCGGGTTGCGTTTACGTTGATTGAACTTCTGGTGGTGATCGCCATCATCGCCGTGCTGATCGGCTTGCTGTTGACGGCCGTGCAGAAAGTCCGCGAGTCTGTGAGAGGAGAGGGAGCCAACTTCCTCTCCGACCCGGCCGATCGAACGGTTCGGCAACGGGACGGCAGGGACAGCCAACCCATCGATTCGATCAGAAGCTCGCAAGCAAGGGGAGTAAGTCGGAGCGGACGCCTCCAAGAGGAACGATCCGCTGACCGGAGCCTGGGGCTTTGTCGCGACGAGGAAGGTAGTCCGTTGAGCGAGGGGCCACATCCTCGGGAGAGTTGTGACCCTTCGCTCAACAAAAAGATGCGGTGCTACTTCGACTCCTTCTGCGTCAGCTTCAGGTCTGAGTTCTTGGCGATGAACTCCAACACCGCTTGCGTGCCGGGATCATCCTCGGAAGCCATTTTCATCATGATGGAACCATGGTTGCGATCCTTGCCCATCACGATGTCCGCCTTAACTTTATGCTCTTTCAGGGACGGTGCGAACGCCTCCGCCTGCTTTCCCAGACCGCCCAACTCGCTATCGGCGTACAGGATCAGGAACGGCGGCAGATTCTTGCGGACGTGGGTTTGCGGCGACGCTTTCTTGCAGACTTCCGCGTCGTCGCCGAAGACATTCTTCATGCGCGGAGAGACAACGAACACGCCGCTAATTGGTATGGCGCCCTTGATATTGCTCAGCGAAAGTTTCTCGGCCTTGAGGTAGTCGTCATCGGTGGCCAGAAGTGCGGCCAGGTGACCGCCGGCAGAGTGGCCGCTGACGAAGATCGCGCCCGCATTTCCATCGTACTTGCCGATGTTCGCAACCGTCCACGCGAAGCCCTTGGCCACGTCCTCAATATGGGCGGGGTGCTTGACGTTCGGTGACAGCCGGTAGCCGGTCGAAACGAAGGCCACGCCGTTGCGCGCAAACGTGCGGGCGATGCGGGCAAAACCCGACCGCGAGCCTTTCGTCCAGCCCCCTCCGTGGATGAAAAACAGTGTCGGGTAGTTTTTCGCTCCCTTGGGTAAGTACAAGTCGAGCTTCTGTCGCTCGTCCCCGTCCTTACCCTCAACGTAGGGAATGTCCTTGTGGACATCGACCTCAAAGTTACCTCCCGTCTTCGTTGCCTTGGCCTCCTCGGCCCCCCAAGCCGGCCGATGCAGCACAACGGCGAGCAGCAAAACAATCGCGGGAATTCGTCTCATCATCGTTACTCCGTGTAGTAGGCTTACGTCTTTTCTTAAACCCCGGTGCTGCGGCGGGGTAGCGTGAATCCGGCGGTGAGGTTGTCTGCAAACCGCACTGGGGACAGTGCGTCCAGCATGTGGGTCGTCGAACCGTGTAACCGTCCGTGGAAGGAGCGAGAGGTAAACGCTTTCCAGTACGCCAACCACAAATGCTGGAAGCAGGTCGGCGGTTTTCACTGGGCCGACGATCCCGATTTCCTGCCCATGTTCCTGGCGTATGGTCCCGGCCTGGGTAAGGTGAACTGGTGGGACTTCACCCTGGCTGTCCGTTACTGGACGAGTGGCGATCGCCCCAACCACGGCTTCATGCTTCACGGCGATTCGCGCGACTACATGACCGCCTACACTCGCGAGGCCAAGAACGAACCTTAAGACTTGCCCAGCGTTGCTGGCGATCCACGTGCCGAACTAACCAGGCCGTTTGGAGGGCGCCGAGAGCTGCCAAACGGTGCCGGTCCCTTGCAACCAGGCGGCGGAGGATCGGCACAGCACTGTCCGCCCGGGCGGATTTGACCCACGCGTGAGGTGTGCTTCTCCGTTCGATGAGAGGCGACAATGTTGCGTGGCTTTCTCTACTTGACACGCCCTTGCCGGTCCTCGCTCTCATTGCCTTGAACGCAGAGCCATCGACAAAGACAGATACAAACCTGCGTCAGCCCCGGCCGATCCGCTCTCGGCCCCATAGAATAAACAGGCTTGGACATTCCCTCCGGAGACACAGGCTATGTATCGCAAACTGCTCCTCACGATCGCCGTCTGGCTCCTGGCATCCACCGCCCTGGTCGCGGCCGACAAGAAAGCCAAGATCCTGCTCCTGGGCAAGGATCTCGACCATGCCCGCAATACGCACACCTACATGAGCGATTGCACGCTTTTGGCCAAGTGTCTGCGCCAGACCGACGGCGTCGAAACGGTAGTCTCCAACGGCTGGCCGAAAGACCCGGCGCTTGTCAAAGACGTGACGGCCATCGTCTTGCACACCCGCCTGGGCGGCACCGTGCTCTTCCGTGGGCCGCAGCGCCGCCAGATAGAGGAGATGTTGAAGCAGGGCGTTGGCGTCACGGCGATTCATTGGGGCACCGGCGCCGAAACGCCCGAAGGCGGGCCGTGGCTCCAGACCATGGGTGCCTGGTTCAATGCCGAAGGCGATGGCTTTTCCAAGTACCTGGTGCAGACTTCCAAACTGCGCCAGACCGATCCCAAGCACCCGATCAGCCGCGGCTGGAGCGATTTCGACCTGCGTGAAGAGTTCTACTTCAAGCTGTGCTTTCTCCCCGAAGCACGGCCGATCATGAGCACGGTCATCGAAGGCAAGGATTATCCGATTGGCTGGGTTTACGAACGGCGAAATGCGAAAGGCGGACGGTCCTTCGGTTTTGTCGGCGGCCATTTTCACGACAACTTCGGCATAACCGCTTTTCGGCAGGCGGTCGTGAACGGCATCTTGTGGACGGCGCACGTGGACATACCGGAGAAGGGCGCACCGATCGCCCTTGTGCCCAAAGACATGGAGCTACCACCCGAAGAACCGAAGAAGAAGTAGTTCGCGCCGGCTCGCGTTCACCCGCCAGGGCCGCACGTTTTTTCCTTGATGGAGTCTGCTGTCATGCGTGCCATGCGGATCTCTGCACGCCTTTGGGTGCCAGCTCTGTTCCTGGCTGGTGGATTGGTCAATGTGCATTGGGCGCAACAGCCTTCCAAACCCCTGTCCTCGCCGGAGACAAGACTCGATCGCGCCACCGTCAAAAAGTTTGTCACTCAACATTGCACCCGTTGCCACGATGGCGACACAAAGAAAGCCGGATTGGATCTCGATGCTCTCAGTGCTGAAGACCTGAAGGGCCATCCGGAGACCTGGGAGAAGGTGGTGCGTAAGTTAGGCGCGCGTCAAATGCCTCCCGCCGGCAAGCCGCGCCCGGACGAGCGGACGTACCAGTCTTTTGTTGCCGCGCTGGAAGCCGGGTTGGACCGCGTGGCGGCGGCGCGCCCCGATCCCGGTCGAACCCCTACCTTGCGGCGGCTGAACCGCACCGAATACCAGAATGCCATCCGCGATCTCCTGGCGTTGAAAGTTGACGCCGCGGTCCTGTTGCCGGCGGACGAGGCCCATCATGGCTTTGACAGCGCTCCCCTGGGCGATCTCTCCCCGACGCTTCTGGACCGCTACCTCTCGGCGGCTCAGAAGATTGGCCGGTTGGCAGTCGGCAAGGCGCCGACGTCGCCTGGCAGCGATACCTTCCGCACCCCGCCGGATCGGACCCAGGAAGGACACGTCCAGGGACTTCCCCTCGGGACGCGCGGCGGCCTTCGGATTCCGTACACCGCGCCGCAGGACGGCGAATACGACATCCAGGTCTGGCTTACGCGGGACCGCAACGAGCAGGTCGAGGGCCTTCGCGAGCCGCACGAGTTGGAAGTGCTTCTGGATCGAAAACGGATGGCGGCATTCACCGTCAAGCCGCCCGGGAAAGGCGAGGGCCACGACAAGGTGGACACCAAACTGAAAGCCCGCATCGCTCTGACCGCCGGGCCGCACGATCTCGGCGTGACTTTTTTGCAGAACCCGCCCGACGTGCTCGAAACCAAGCGTCAGCCCTACGAGGCGCACTGGAACTTGCACCGCCACCCGCGTCCGTCGCCGGCCATCTACCAGGTAACCATTACAGGCCCCTACAACGCGAAAGGTCACGGCACGACGCCTAGCCGGCACCGCATTTTTAGCTGTGAACCCACCGGGCCGGCGGACGAAGAAGCCTCTGCCGAGGAATGCCTCTCGAACCTGCTGCGCCGCGCCTACCGGCGGCCCGTCACCTCGGCCAATCTCGAAAAGGCGATGAAGTTCTATCGGCAAGGGCGCAAGGAAGGGGATTTCGACGCGGGAATCGAAATGGCCCTCAGCGCCATGCTGGTCAATCCCCAGTTCTTATTCCGCGTCGAGCAGGAGCCGAAGGATCTCGCCCCGAAGACCGCCTATCGCGTTAGCGACATCGACCTCGCGTCACGCCTGTCCTTCTTTCTGTGGAGCAGCATCCCGGACGACGAGCTTCTGGATCTGGCCGCGCGCGACAAACTCCACAAGCCTGAAGCGTTTGAAAAGCAGGTGCGGCGAATGCTCTCGGACGAGCGGTCGCGGAACCTCGCGACGAATTTCGCCGCCCAATGGTTGCACCTGCGCAACCTGGAATCGATCACGCCGGACCTGCGCCTGTTCCCCGACTTCGACGACAATCTGCGGAAGGCGTTCCGCGAGGAAACGGAACTTTTCGTCCAGAGCGTGTTCCGCGACGACCGGAGCGTGCTCGATCTGCTCCAGGCGGACTACACGTTCCTCAACGAGCGCCTCGCCAAGCACTATGGAGTCCCCCACGTCTATGGCAGTCGGTTTCGCCGCGTCGCGCTCGGCGCCGACCGGCGAAGGGGCGGCCTGTTGCGGCAGGGGAGCATTCTGACCGTGACTTCCTACGCGACCCGGACCTCGCCGGTGATTCGCGGCAAATGGATCCTGGAGAACATGCTCGGTGCGCCGCCGCCGCCGCCGCCGGCCGATGTGCCCTCCTTGAAGGAAACCACCGTGGCCGCGAGTCTCCCCATCCGCGAGCGACTGGCCGAGCATCGTTCCGACGCAAGCTGCGCGAGTTGCCATCGCCTGATCGATCCGGTAGGCTTCGCGCTGGAACAATTCGATGCCGTGGGCCGCTGGCGAACGCTGGACGAGGGCAGGTCGGTCGATGCGGCCGGCGGACTGCCCGACGGCAGCGAATTTGAAGGCGTTACCGGACTCGAGAAGGCGCTGCTCCAGCGGCCGGAGTTGTTCGTCCGCACACTGATCGAAAAGCTATTTATCTTCGCTCTGGGCCGGGCGCCGGACGAATCGGACGCGCCGGCCATCCGCAAAATTGTCCGCGAGGCGCGGGCGAATAACTACCGCTTCTCCTCGCTGATCGTGGGTCTCACGACCAGCGTGCCGTTTCAGATGAGGAGGTCTCAGTGATCATTACCAAGAAAGCGCTGTCGCGGCGGACCTTTCTGCGCGGGACCGGAACGGCCTTGGCATTGCCGCTCTTGGATGCCATGATTCCGAGCATGACCGCGCTGGCGCAAACGCCGGCCGCTCCGGAGCGTCTGCGCCGCCTCGGGTACGTCTATATGCCGATGGGCTGCGACGCGTCGCGCTGGACGCCGCCCGGCGGCGAACGCCTTGACGAGTTGAGTTTCACTCTCGGCCCACTGGCTCCCATCAAGCGGCACGTTTCGGTCCTCAGTAACCTGGAATTGCGGAACGCCTACCCCGGCACGCACGCGACCTCCAACTCCGCCTTCCTGAGCGCCGCCCGAGCGAAGCTCACCGAGAGCGTGGACTATCACCTGGGCACCACCGCCGATCAGCTCGCCGCCCGGCAACTCGGCCGGGACACGCAATTGCCGTCGCTCGAACTGTCCATGGACCTGATGACGCTCGCCGGTCAGTGCGACAACGGCTACGCCTGCGTCTACCACAACTGCCTCTCGTGGTCCTCGCCGACGACGCCGCTCCCCAGCGAGGCGCATCCTCGGATCGTGTTCGAGCGGCTGTTCGGCGACGGCGCGACCGCAACGGAGCGCCGGGCTTCCCTGAAGAGCCGAGCCAGCCTGCTCGATTCCGTGAGGGACGAGTTTGGCCACCTCAACAAGCAGCTCGGCCCGGCCGATCGGGCGCGCGTAAGCCAGTATCTGGACACCATTCGTGAAGTGGAACGTCGTATCGAGCGCGCGGAAGCCAGCGCCGCCGCCGACGCGGTCCGAGACATTGAACGGCCCATAGGTGTGCCTGCCTCCTATGCCGACCACGCTCGCTTGATGTTCGACTTACAGGTACTGGCTTTCCAGGCCGATGTCACCCGCGTCATCACCTTCCAGTTGGCGCGCGAAACGAGTAACCGGACCTACCCGGAGATCGGCGTTTCCGATCCGCATCACCCCCTCACCCATCACGGCAACGATCCCAAGAAGATCGAGAAGGTGGCCCGGATCAATCGTTTCCACGTCTCGCTGTTCGCGGAGTTCCTCAAGAAACTTCAAGACACGCGGGAAGGCGACGGTACGCTCCTGGACCATTCGCTCCTCCTGTACGGCAGCGGTATGGGCAATCCCAACCGGCACGACCACGACAATCTGCCGATCCTTGTCGCCGGCGGCGCCGCCGGCCGGATGAAGGGCGGCCGGCACATCCGCTTCGCCAAACCGACGCCGTTGGCCAACTTGCACCTGACGCTGCTCGACAAGGTGGGCGTGCGGCGCGAATCGTTTGGTGACAGCCGGGGGAAGGTGGATGAGTTGTTTTAGAGCGAACCCACGAATTACTGCGGGACTGGTTGTGCTATTGCTCGCCAGCGGTTCGGCGCGTGCGCAAGTCGTCGCCTCGTTGGCGGATGCCGCGGAGAAGAAGGATCATGCAAAGGTTGCCGCCCTGCTCAAGAAAGGTGCCGATGTCAACGCCTGCCAGGCGGACGGCATGACGGCCCTACATTGGGCCGCTTATCACGAGGATGTGTCTTTAGCGACGCAGTTCCTCAAAGCGGGTGCCCATGCCAAGGCCGGCAATCGCTACGGCGTGACGTCTCTCTCGGTGGCTTGCACCAACGGAAACGCCGAGATCGTGGCATTGCTGCTGGAAGCCGGCGCGGATGCCAACACCACGCGGCGCGGCGGCGAGACGGTCTTGATGACCGCCGCCCGCACGGGCAAACCGGGGCCGGTCAAGGCGCTGCTCGCCCGTGGCGCCCTGGTGAATGCCAAGGACCGCAAGGGTCAAACCGCCCTGATGTGGGCCGCGGCGGAAGGCCACGCCGAGGTGGTGTCGATCTTGCTGGCGGCCAAGGCGGACTTCAAGAGTCCGTTGCCTTCCGGGTTTACGCCTCTGCTTTTTGCCGCCCGCGAAGGCCGCCTCGACGTCGTCCGCGTCCTGTTGAAGGCGGGCGGCGACATCAACGACGCGATCCCGGCCAAGAAAGGCGTTCCCCGTGGCCCCAAACCCGGAACCGGCGCGCTGCTCTTGGCGGTCGAGAACGGGCATTTTGACCTGGCGATCGAGCTTGTGAAAGCCGGTGCCGATCCGAACGACCAGCGCGCGGGCTACAGCGCGTTGCACATGATTTCCTGGGTCCGCAAGCCAAGCCGCGGTGACGATGAAGAAGGCGATCCCCCGCCGATCGGATCGGGGAAACTCACCAGTCTGGAATTCGTCAAGGAAATGGTCGCCAATAATGCCAAGGTGAATCTGCCGTCCAAAGCGGGTGTTTCGGGTCGAGGTATCCTGAGCAAGCCCGGTGCGACTCCCTTTCTGGCGGCGGCTTCCACCGCGGACGTGCCACTCATGGAATTGCTGGTCAAACTGGGTGCTGATCCGCTGCGGGGGAACTCGCAGCGCACCAGTCCCTTGCAGGCCGCGGCAGGCGTCGGCGTCGGCGCACCCGAGGAAGCGCCTGGCACCGAGCCTGAGGTGCTGGAGTCCGTGAAGTTGCTCTTGAAGCTCGGCGCGGGCGTGAACGCGGTGGACGGCAACGGCGACACCGCGATGCACGGTGCCGCCTACCGGAACCATCCCAAGGTGGTGCAACTCCTCGCGGACAAGGGAGCCAAGATCGCGGTTTGGAACAAGGCAAACAAGGCCGGGTTGACGCCCCTGGTGATTGCCGAGGGCCATCGGCCAGGCCTGAACTTCAGGCCCTCCCCACAGACCGTTGCCGCCCTGCATCGCGTGCTACTCGCGGCCGGCGAGACGCCCCCAAAGAGTTCGCGGCCTTCCTCCAAGTCCGGTTACGACGACGGCAAGAAGTAGCTCAGGCTGTTAGGTCGCTGCCGCCGTGGTCACACCTGCCACGGTACGAGAACCAGCCTTCCAACGACAACCCTCAGGGGCACCGGCAGAAGTTGTCACCATGCTCGATGCCGGGGCGCGGGGCGGTCCTCTCCGCGGACAGGATGATTGCCGTTGTGCGCTTCGGTCGTAGCGACCGGTGGTCGGGACCGAAACGCGCAACGACGGTCGATCACTCAAGGTCGCCAGGGCCGCTCGAGAATCGACAGGCAAGCGCATGGCTTACTTCACCGCCCAGACCTGTACCGTGAGCGGCAATCCGAGCAGTGTCGTCTCATCCGCCGCCACCCGCGCCATGTCCTGAGCGATTTGCGTCACCTCTTCTGACGTCGCCAACCCTTCCTCTACCAGCGCGGGCGCGAACTGGTAAAACGTCATTTCTAATAGTCGCTTGTTCTCTCCGCGCAGCACCAGCGGGAAATGCGCGGTAGCCTCGGGGACGCCGAAGCCGGCTTCCCGGAAGAGGTGCGGCAGAGCGGAGCCGAGTCGGTAGTCCTCGCCGCAATGGTCGCCCAATTTCAGGTTGAGCGCAAAAAAGCGTTCCATGCCGCGCGTCGCCGGATGGCAAAGCCATTGTCCCAGGTCCAATTCCTCGCAGACGACACGACCGCCGGGCCGCACCAGATCACGCAACGTTCGCAATGCCTCCAGCGGCCGTTTCAGATGCATCAGCACCAGACGGCAATAAGCCATGTCGAAGGATTCGGACGGCAATCCCGGAGCGTAGGCATCGCCTTGCTGAAAGGTGACGTTTGTCAACTTTTGCTCTGCGGCCTGTCGCCGGGCTTGCTCGATTTGCGGTTGATTCTTGTCGAGACCAATAACCGCGCCGCGCGCGCCGACCTGGCGAGCAATCCAGCACGTCACATTGCCGGTGCCGCAACCGATCTCCGCCACGCGCAATCCTTCAGCCAGACCAGCCTGGCGCAGGACGGCGTGCGAAGCGGGTCCGTAAACCTGATTGAGGAGGCGCAACCGCTCGACATCTTGCGCGCCGGTAGACAGGATGTAGATCGTGCTGGTGTTTTTCATGGATCATCTCCGGATGAATGGAAGACTGCTGAGTTTGTATCAGGTGGCTACCTCAATCTCAACGAGAGTCGAGATCAGTCGAATCCGTCCATGAAAAAAACTAGGCCGGCAAAGTTGACTGGACGGTGAAACTGGTTCTGGGTTAGGATTTCCGCTTTCTCAATCACGGAGAGAGAGCTATGGCCAGGACGGCAGCACGATCCCAACCCACTCGCAGCCAACACCTCCAACCTTGGTTTGCCCATTGCACCGCCTGCAATCAACCTCCCTGAATGAGACTCGAATCCACAACAAATGGGGTAACAGCCCTTTCCGCGAGAATGCTTCGCGCTTGATTGAATCTGGCATAGTCGTGGACACGAGCCCAGCGTCTTCAATCCAACTCGGTGCATAGCGCAACAAGTCGCTTGCATGACTTTCCGCTCGATCGTTGTTTCTCGCCCACCCTTCTCCCTCGCCTCCAAGACCATCTCCACGATGGGTGGGCCGACCAGTTCACACCTATCCTCTCGCCGTCCAAACTCGCCGACCTGCTCGGCCTGAGTCGAAAGATCATTTACGTGTGGATTGCCCGAGGCCGCCTCGACCGCCTGCGTCAACGCCGGCATCCCGCAGCGTGCCGTGGACAACTGGATGGGCCACCCCCCCGACCGCTCGATGGCCAGCCTCTACTACAAGCTGAACGACGACGAATCGCAGACCTTTATGAAGCGTGTTTCCTTCGGGGAAGGCAAGCCGGCGGCCAATGCCGGCAAGAAGGAATAGAAGATGTTCGCACTCACCATCAACAAGATCGTCGTCGTCGCAGCCGGCATGGTGCTGGTCGCGACGGCGAGAGCCGGCCTGGATGGGGGTCTGGTTCCCTCTTCCACAGGCGCTGTCCCTGGACAAATCCGAGACATCAGGGGGGAGCGCTTGCACCACGGCCCTCCACAACTGCCAAATAAATTGGTACTTGTGGAGGAACGCTCTCGAGAAGCGGAGAGGGCGGGATTCGAAGCTACCCGCGGCGTGTTGGGGAAGCGTTGCCCTCACCTCGCTTTTGCGTCGGATTCGCTGGAAAAACCGGCGATTCTCCGGTTGCCAGGCTTCACTAGCATTGTAGGCATGTGGGACGTGGGCGGGCAGTGCTGCCCCCAATTTGCCCCCAAGTTTTCGGACCTATCCGGCGGGGGCTTGGGGTGAGACGTGAGCAACGGTGAGTGTCGCTGATGCGTCTCGCATCCGGTCGCGTGGCAACGCCGCACTGAACTTCTTCCCATCGGCCTTCATCCACCGCTCGAAGGCCGTGAGTCGGAACTCTTCCGAATCGGCTTGCTCGAAGAACGCTCGCTTCCCCTTCTCGCTCAGCGTCTCGGCAAATCTTCCCGCCTTCTCCTGCTCCGCAGCGAAGTAAGCTCTAAAGGCCGTAATCGCGTCAGGCTGGTTCTTTTCGAGATGGGCATACGCTACCCGCCACCGGGCAACAAAGTCTTCACCCCGGCCATCCTGGTTGGTTCTATCGGGTATCGTGTGCCGGTCGCTCCTTTCGCTTCGCGTCGCGGCCCGTCTTGCTGTGAGTCGCTTCGGTGGCCCGAACTCGTGCTCGATGGCGTTGGCGAGCCAAGTGCCTCGGGTGGTTCTCACGTCGGCGAAGGGAAGCCATTCGAGGTATCGGCGACACAATTCGGGCTTCGCGTTTGCGAGGCGCACGGCCACCGTGCGGCCTACGCCTTCCTTGACGAGTACCTCGACCAAATCAGCAGCAGCATCCGGCTCCCCTGCTGCTGCTGTTTCTTGTAATACTGTTTCTTGTAATACTGTTTCTTGTATGTCCAATTTTGAGACCACCGTAGTCCGATTTCGAGACCACTCCTCTTCACATTTTGAGACTAGGTGGTCTCGGCCAGAGCCCAGGTGGTCCGATTTTGAGACCACCCCCGTTCGGCCTTCTTCTCCCCCGCTGGGCTGACCTCCGCTCGGTTCGTTCGGCGGTTCCCAATCGAGGTTAATTCGGTAAGTGTTCTCCTCGAACTCCCGTCCCGATTGAGCGAGGTTCATCGTGCGAATGACGAGCCCCCGCTCCTCCAACTCCTTGAGGGAGCGTGCAACGCTCGAACGGGAAGCTCCCGTACCCCGGTCGAGAACTCTCCCATCCCGTCGGGTAAGCCCGCCTGCGATTTGCGAAAGGCTGATGGTGTCGCTCTCCTTCCCGAACCCATAGGTGCGGCGAGCGATGTACATGAGTACCTTGAATTCGGCTCCGGACAGTTCGGCCATCCAGTGGTCAAGGATGAGGTCCGGGATTTGGGTGCTGTTCGGGATGAGTGCCCTGGGCATTGGTCTCCTAAAGCTGCCTGAGCATTTTTTGGAAGTAGTCTTTCAGGGCGTCGGCGATGATGTCTTGCTGGTTCTGGCCAGACAGCTTCGCGGCCCATCCGAGCCGTTCCCAAACTTCGGTCGGCATCTTCACGGACGAGACAGTGAGCGGAGCTTTTCGCTCGGTCGAGTACGGCCGCGAGAGGAGTTCCTTGACCGCGGCCCGCATGGGGTCGGCAGGGTCTTGAGTAACCGGCGTTTCTCGCCGTACTCGCTTCGGGCTTGTAAGCTTCACGACTTCGCTACTTACCGGGCTACGGTCAGCGAGCGTGGTCGTGCTACTTACCTCGCTACCGGTAGTGTGGTTGTCTGGTAATGGAGTAGCGAGGTCGCGTGTCTCGCCACGCTCCGGCGTGGCGGTGGTGGCAGGCAGGGAATCAAGCTCCTGAAGCTCTCGGATTGCAGCAAGCGGGTTCGTCGGGAAGGAAAGGCTTTCGGTCTTTCGGCTCATACTACTCCTGGAAAGTTGTTACGCGGCTGCTTCAAGGCTCCAGCCCTTGAACGCCATGTCCTTTAAGGCCATATCGAGGCACTCCCCATCTACCCGGCGACGATTCAGGGCAAGGGCGTTGAGAAGTGCTCCGTCACAGAGAACGCAGAGGTCGCGGGGGACACCGTTCGTCGCGGCGTAAAGTAGCCGGTGGGTCGATTCCGGGAACACGCGGTCAAAGTCACCCCCGGCAACGTTCATGCGGTGGCGAAGCAGGTCGATAGCCTCCTCGGGGGTCAAGGGGTTGAGTGTCGTACCTCCGGCGATACGCGAGCGGAGGGCCGGTTTCTGGGCAAGCTTGAACTCGAAATTCGGTTGGGCGAGGAGTACGACTTGGAGGAGCTTCGCCGTCTGTGTTTGCTCGTTGACCATCGCCTGAAGCGTGTCGAGATTCGCGGAGTGAATCGCCTGGGCCTCGTCAACCAACAGGATGACGATAAGACCGGCCTTGTACTGCTCCACGAGGAACGCCCGAAACTTGGCCTTCAGGTCGAGAAGATTCCGAGTCGTCGGCACGCCGAACGACGCGAGCACGAGACGGAGGAAGGCGGCCGGGGACCGGGGTGAAGGGTCAGTGATGTGTGCCGCGGTAAACCGTTTGGGGTCCGCCCGCCAGCGGTTCAGGGAGAGATGCGAAATGGTCGTCTTCCCGGTCCCAACCTCCCCCATCAGAAGGAACATCCCACGGCGTTCCTCGGTGTAATACGCGATTTTCGCAAGTGCCAATTGATGCTCACGGGTGGCGAACGCGAACGCTGGGTCCGGGGTTGTTGAAAACGGGGCTTTCGACAGTCCGAAATGATTCAAGTAGTCGGTCATCTTCCTCCTGGTCACTCCCCCAAAATGGGTCATCGGGAACCCTAGTTGCACGATGGCTCTGACTCGTCTTTCTCGCAATCACCAAAATGAAGCCACGCGGAACAAGCTTCCGATTCTGCGAACTGTAGCCAAGTAAGTAGCTCCGTAACCCGGTAGGTGAGGTGGACCCCATTGTCTAGACCAAAAAAGTGCCTTCCTTAACTACAGAAGTGGAGAACTCCGCTCTCGCACGTCGCTGCTGTCCCTCGGCCTTGATCCAAGGCATTCTTTTGGCCCCGCCCTCCCTTCACCCCGGCT
>DATBGU010000105.1:0-24841 GCA_036557825.1 Gemmataceae bacterium | reverse complement strand
TCTTATCGCCTTTGAGGGCGGCCAAGGCGACCTGGGCTTTGAAAGCCGGCGTGTACTGCTTCCGTTTACCTGCCACGAGTACCCCTTTCCTGGGCCACCAGAGTAGCTTAGCTGGTGGTCCAGTTTTCGGGGTCCACTATAATCCCTCCTGCCGTTCGGATTCCTCTTGGCCTCGCTGACGCTGCCCCTCGGCGTAGCTACCTGGTTCCTCGCTTTGTCGGATTTGGGGAAGATGCGGCAAGGACTTATGGCCCCAGACGGGAAGAACCTGACAACAATGGCCTGGAAGATGAGTTTAGTAGGGTTGCTGCTGACGCTCTTGGGTTCCTTGATCTGGCTTGTGCCCGCGTTTCTGATTCGTCCTTGAGGGAGCGGTTCTGGCCCTGCTGTCCTCGGCCGAAGCTGATTGGCAAGTCAAGTGTAAACCTCGGCGGGCGTACCGATTGGACACCTCAGTTTTACACCCCGATTTGCACCTGATAGATGCGTCTCTAACCTGTTATTATCATTCAACTTAGAGGGTGGGTGAGGGGACTCGAACCCCCGACATTCAGAGCCACAGTCTGCTGTCATCGGCCGCCAAACCCCCTACCAGCAAGGACTTGCAACCAGACGCGACGCCGCTTACCGCTCGGCTTACCGCAGCCGCCGCTGAAAATCCCGAACTGACCCGGATCATCGACGCCTGGCCGTCCTTGCCGGTGCCGATTCGCCGTGCCGTCTTGGCCCTGATCGGCAGTGCCAGCGGCGGACAGGATGGCGGGTAGCGTTTGCTGATTTTCGCTTGGTTAATCATCAAAGGCTGCGCGGAAATCATCGAAAGACGCGACCAGCAGCAAGCCGATTAAACGCCTCGTCGTCATCGTCGATCCCCCTCGCAACTCGCCTTCATTCTCCCGCGCCGCCTGGCCGCACACCAGCGGATTTCAGAGAAACGACCTATCGGCACTTGACGACACAAGCATTACGTAAACAAATACTTAAAAAGATACCACTCTGCTGGCGATTCTTTATGGAATCGCTATTGGAATATTTTGTTGATTTTTTTGTCGAAACAAGGTAATCTTTTGGAGTCACGTTCTTGGAGGGACAACTGTGGACCCAGATGATGTTCTTGACTTTCTCCGCCCCCATTTCGCCGGACTAATCCGTGATGTCCGGGAATCCTTCGATGACTTTGATACCCACGTTGCCACGAGGTATCGGCTCATCATTGAGATAGCCAGGCCAAAGGCCATGTCCCTCGGTATTTTGGAGCGCTGGCGGCAGCGATATGGAACTAGCGGCAACAACCCGCTCCGTCTTGCAAGGGATGAGAACCGAATGGAGTACCTGTTCATTGAGGGCGATGAATTCAGCGTCGGCCTGCGCAATAAGAAACTCGACGATTGCGGGCAGTGTTATCAGCACATCAGCAAGAGGCAGACCGCGTTGCGTTCTGAGGGATACTTTCCTGAGTTCAAGATGCATGTTGTGCAGGTTTTTCTAGGCTATCGTTACACTGGCGGGGCGAACGAAGTAGAGCCGCGTCTGACCGACATTTCACTCTCTGCGGAATATGTAACGACCTGCGGCAACTACGACGTGGGTTGGCGCCGGATCATTTGGGCCGCGGACGAGGGGGGCGAGCCGGTTCGGCCGATTCAGCCTCCCCTCATTCCGCCTCCGACTCCTGTCATTCGTCCTCGCCGTCGCCGAGCAGACGAGGGCGGTAGTGATGCTGCGCAAGGCGGCAGTTAATGAATCGGATAGGCAGCCATGAGCCACGCCATAAACCCTGAAATGCTGGTTCTGGCCCGCGAATCTCGTGGCATGAGTCAAAAGGATTTGGCCGAAACGATCTCCGTTTCGCAGGCCAAGATATCCAAGTATGAAAACGGGCTATTCACGGTGTCAGAAGACGACCTGGAGGCCATCGCCAAGGTTCTCGGCTATACCCAAGAGTTCTTCTTTCAGAGGGACCGCGTGTACGGACTGGGCAGCAGTTTCTTGTTCCACCGTCAGCGCGTGCAAGTTCCGATGCACGTCCAGCGAAAGGTACAAGCGGAAATCAACATACTTCGGATGCAGGTTGAGCGCCTCCTGCGGGGGGTCGAGATCGACGCCGAATGCCGATTTGAGCCTATTGATGCGGACGCCTTTGACGGTGATGTGGCGAGAATAGCGGCCCTCGTGCGGGCGGCGTGGAAGTTGCCTCTCGGCCCCGTTGCCAACGTAACCGCTTCGATTGAGGCCGCAGGTGGGATCGTTCTTAAGTGTTCTTTCGAGACAAACTTAATCGACGCCGCACACCTTTTATTGCCGGGATTGCCGCCACTGTTCTTCGTCAACCGGGACTTGCCGGGGGATCGGCTGCGATGGACGCTGGCGCATGAAGCCGGGCACGCCGTCATGCACCAGAACCCTACCGGCGACGTTGAAGATCAGGCAAACTGTTTCGCTTCCGAGTTTCTTATGCCGGCAGAGGAGATCGCCAACCAATTGGACGATTTGACGATGCGCCAAGCCGCCGTGTTGAAACAGCAGTGGAAGGTGTCTATGGCCGCCATCGTCATGCGCGCTCATGACTTGGGCCGCATAAGCGAGTACAAATATCGTAAATTGAACATCGGCCTGAGTGCGCAGGGCTACAAAATGGTAGAACCATTCCCGATTGAGGTCGAGGAGCCGCAGGTGGTTCGGCAGATGGTCGAGATGCACCGCACCGATCTTGGGTATAACGATTTCGATTTGGCACGTTTGCTCTTCTCTCCCGATCCTCAGTTTTTCGGAACAGGGCAGCGAATCGAGGTATTCAAATTCGACAATCAACCATTCTTCGCCTTCTTCCCTGAGCATACTGGCCGACGCTCATCTGGATGAACCGCTTGCGCGACGATGCCGGGAGAGCAATTTCCTCGCCAGTGCCACAAGTTCCGACCTCGCCCAAGTACTTGTTTCCAGGCTCTTGACCTTCGCGGCATCTTCCAGCAGTGCGCGTTCGGCCTCCGTCAGCCGGCCGGCCTGATCGAATCGTAGGTGTGACGCATGTTTTCGCCGGATGATCCCTTTCCGTTCGATCCAGACGATCCCTACCCGTTCGATGACGAACTGAAGAATTTTCACGAGCAATGCCGCCAGGTGCGCGAAGGGATCGATAGGACGAAGGCCAATCCGCCCGACGACCTTTCCGTTTACTTGGATGTTGCCCTGGCCTTGGTGGAAGTATTGTGGCGAGCGGCGGAGCTTGTGAACGAGGCAGCTGACGATTGCCGCTCTTCCCGACTAACCCGCCAGGAATACATTCAGAGGCTCTTTCTTCTCGACTTAACGCGGCAACTGCCGCGCGCCGGCGATTTGACGCTGCCCGCCCGTCTGGTCCGACTGCTGAACGAGAATCGTTTCCTGACGCTTTCCGATAGCGCACCCCTGGCGTGGGAGTTAGAGGAGTCCGCGCTGTGGGGACTGCTCCGGTTAAACGACCGGTTGCATCACGCTTGGGGAGGGATACAGGAATCGTTCGCTTGGTCGAGATGGGCGGAGCGCGTGCCGGCGGAGTTGCGACCCTCGGGACCACCCGACTTGCAGGGAGCGTTCGAGATTTATTTCCGGTTGCCGATGGATAGCAAACCCGGGAAATCCTTTGAGAACAAATGGCGAGACACCCTCCGTTGGTGGCCCACGATGAATGAGTTTGCGGCCCAGCGGAGCGAGTTCCACCAAGAACTACAAGCTGTGAGGCGGATACTCGCGGCCCAGAGCAACGCGCCCTTACCGGACACGAACCGCACGGCACGGGAGACAACCGGAGAACTGCCGACAGTGCTGTCGGCCGCCGACCTGGCTCGCGCCCTCGAACAGCCCGGCTCACGGGTGGAATCGTTTCTTCGTCGCTTCCGCGAGGACCATCCCGACTCCTTCACAGAAGTAGACAACCCCCGCAAGAACGAACCGCGCTACCTCTATCGCACGGCGGACGTGTGGCCCGCGCTGCAACTACAGTTGCCGAACTGGGGAAAGCGGACGGCCATCTGACGGACGCGCGACGGACGGGCGACTTTCCTGCACGCCGTTCGCCTTGTTTTCCAGCGTTTTTTCGTCTGTCGTTTGACGGACGGGCGACGATCCACAACACGGCGAATTCTCGCCCGCGTATCCTGCGGGCATGAAACACAAGCCTTCTCCTCACCAGCGGCTTAGCGACCTCCCCTTGTGGCGGTTGCTGGTGGCCCTCGACGACGCCGAGCGCACAGCCGGCCCCGATTCTTCCACCGCCCGCGTCCTCGCCCGCGAAATCCAGAATCGCTTGCGGCAACGCCGTATTGCTCCCTCCACTGGAAGCGAGGTGCAGCAATGCGGCGCCTGAATTTCACTTCCACCGACGCCCCGGCCCTGTCCGAGCGACCGGTCCCGTCGAAGGACCAGTCGCAGCGAGGGCGACGCCGGCGATCGCCTCTTGTGGCAGACGCCAAGCGCCTCTCCCGCCTGCTGGGTGTCGGCGTGCGCTCTATTCGCACCTGGGACTACGGCGGCAAGCTGCCGCGGCCGATCAAGCTCGGCGCCCGCACGGTCTGGGTTCTCTCGGAGATCCGCGCCTGGCTGTCCGCCGGCGCGCCGGACCGCGCCGAGTGGGAGGATCGGAAGAAGCACAACCAGCGCTGACACTGATGAGGAGTGCAGAAATGACGGCGGCCGGTTCCGAAGCCATCGGGACCGGCCGCCTGGGATCGCCCCGTACCCCCGTAGCTCAAATGGATAGAGCGGGTCTCTCGAAAGGCCACGGTTCCGGGCTCAAATCCCGGCGGGGGTACGATCGACTTACAGGGTTTATCATGCCAAACGCCAACTGGGAACGCAAGCCCGGCGAACTGCTCGCTGCGGCCCTCGACCTTGCCAGCCGCGGCTGGCGTGTCATCCCCCTACACGATGTTGCTGTCGGTCCTTGCAGCTGCGGCAAGGCGGATTGCGGCTCGCCGGGCAAGCATCCCCGAACAGTCAATGGATCGAAAGACGGCACGACCGACGCCGCGACGATCCGCTGCTGGTGGAAACGCTGGCCTACGGCGAACATCGCCATCTGCACCGGCAAGGGCAGCGGCGTCTGGATGCTCGGGCCGGACGGCGAACAGGGCATCGAGGACTTGGCGGAACTGGTTCGCAAGTATGGCGGTCTACCCCGGACACCGACGGCCAGGTCGGGGAGCGGGGGACGGCACTACTTCTTTCGCTGGCCCTCCGAAGGGATGATCGGCAACCAAAAGAAACACCGCGCAACGGAGATCGACTTTCGCGGCGAGGGCGGCTATGCAGTGGCTGCGCCTTCCCACAACGACAAGGGCGGCTACCTCTGGGAGATTCCGCCGGACAGATGCGAGCCAGTCGAGGCGCCCGGCTGGCTCGTGGCCTGGTGCCGGGCAAAGAGCGAACCGAAGAAAGGCAGCGCGTTCACGATGCGGGCCAGCGGTGCCCCATCCATCGTGGACCGCGTCATCGCCTACCTGGCGAAGATGCCGCCCGCCATCAGCGGACAGGGGGGGCATGACCAGACGATGGAGGCGGCCCGCGTCGTCGCGTGGGGTTTCGACCTCGGCGAAGAGGTTGCGTATCAGCTCCTCGACCAACACTACAACCCGCGATGCCGGCCACCGTGGAGCGAGAAGGAACTGCGGCACAAGTGCCACGATGCCAACACCAAAGACTTTGACAAGCCGCGCGGATGGTTGCTGAGAGATGATCGACCATCGGCACCGGCACAAGGCGCGAGAGTCGGAAGTGTCGGACGCAATTCGTCACCACAGCCGCCGCGAAAAATACCAGCCTACCAGCCCTTTCCGCTTTCCGCCTTGCCTGTGGTGGTAAGGGAATACGTTGACGCCAATGCTTCCGCCATCGGTTGCGATGCCGCCCTGGTCGCCATACCGACACTCGCCACCGTGGCCGGCGCCATCGGCAACAGTCGCGCGCTGCTGGTCAAACGCAAGTGGATCGAGCCGGCCATCATCTGGGGCATCACGATCGGCTATTCCGGCGAACGGAAGTCACCCGCCTACGATGCCGCCGTCAACCCGCTGCTCGAACTTCAGATGAACCTGATTGACGAGCACGAAGCGGAAGTCGCCCGCCACAATCAGGAGATGCTTGAATGGAAAGAGCAAGACAAAGACGAGCGCGGCGAGAAACCGGAACCGCCCGATGAACCGCCTTGCTACATCACCAGCGACGCGACGATAGAAACGCTCGGCGATTTGCTGTCCAAAAATCCCCGTGGCATGTTGCTGGCCCGTGATGAGTTGGACGCCTGGTTCCAGAGTTTTACCCGGTACAAAGGCAAAGCTGGCGGCACAGACCGGCCGCATTGGCTTGAGTTGCACAGGGCCGGCGCGTTGCGCATCCATCGCCTGACGCGGGAACAAAAGTCTCTGTCGGTCCGCCGCGCCTGTTGCAGTATTACCGGCACGATCCAGCCAGCCATCCTGGCGCGATCCCTTGACGACGAGGCGATGGCTGCCGGACTTGGCGCGCGGTTTCTGCTGGCAATGCCACCGGCGAAAAAACGCCGCTGGTCTGAGGCGGAGGTAAGCCAGGAGCTATCCGGACGCTACTTCGAGTTGCTAGGCAATCTACTTGCGCTAACGCTGGCCGACGACAAAAAGCGCAAGCCCCATGTGCTCGGCATGGACGGCGAGGCCAAACGCTTGTGGGTGGATTGGTACAACTCCTGGGGCGAGCGAATGGCAGCCAGTGAGGGCGAGCAATCCGCCGCGCTGGCGAAACTCGAAGCCTACGCCGTCCGCCTGGCCCTGATTCACCACGTCGTCAGTCTGGCGGCCCTTGACGTGTCGGACCTCCGCGCCGTCGGCGCAAGATCCCTCCGCGCTGGTATCGAGCTTGTCGAATGGTTCGCGGGGGAAGCCAGGCGGGTCTACAGCATTCTGCGCGAGTCCACGGAGGAACGCGACCGCCGCCGGCTGATCGACTGGATCGGACAGCGCGGCGGCCAGGTCACCGTCCGCGATTTGCAGCGTGCCAATAGCCGCCGCTGGCCAACGCGTGAGGCAGCACAAGCGGAGTTGGAGTCTCTGGTCAAGTTGGACCTCGGCACATGGGAGACGGTCGCCCATGCCCCCAGCGGAGGCCACGACGTTCAACGCTTCACCCTGCATCCGACGCCCGACACTTCCGACACTCGCTCTGACGCAGAAAAACCGCCATCCGACACTTGCTCCGACACTCGCCCGCCGGACCCCCAAAAACACGGGGAATATGAACGAGTGTCGGAAGTGTCGGGCACACCTACGAGCAACGGAGAGTGCGAAGCGAGCAAGAGTAAAACCGAGTGTCGGACGCGAGTGTCGGACGAAGGGCCAGTCGGCCACGATCCGGTCGGAGACTCCCTCGACCACAACCCCTTTGCCTGAGGAAGGGCTAATGAACCCCGGCAGGACGCCCCCAACAAGACCGGAGGAGAAGAGGAAGACGAAATGAACTATCAATTGCTCGATCCCTTGCGGCCCGAAGAGTATGCCGCCCTGGAAGCGGATATCCGCCAACGCGGAGTTCTCATCCCCGTGGAGCGTGACGAGAACGGCGACCTTCTCGACGGACACCACCGAACGGAGATCGCCGAACGCCTCGGCATCCCGTGCCCGGAGATTGTTCGCTCCTTTGCCACACAGCAAGAGAAGCGCGAGCACGTCATCAAGATCAACCTGGCGCGCCGACACTTCGACGCTATCCGCTGGGGCAGAGCGTTCGCGCTGCTGCTGGAAGAACGCGGCATCCCTATTGGAAAAGGCAAAGTGAACCAGCACACCCGCGCTTCGGCAACTGTTGCCGAAGCAGCCGCCGAAGTGGGAGTTCCCGAACGGACCGCCCGCGCTCGCGTTGCGCAGGCCCGCAAGTATGACGAAATCAAGTCCGTGGCGGAATCGGCACCGGACAACGAGGACTTGCAAAAGCTCGTGGAGCAGATGGATCTCACCGGCAAGGTGAACGGTACTTACAAGCAATTCAAGAAGCTGCAAGCCGTCGCACAGATCGCCGCCGAACCGCCGCCCCTGCCGGACGGTCCCTTTCGCGTCATCGTCATCGATCCGCCGTGGCACTACGAGAAGCGGTCGGAGGATGTCAGCCAACGCGGCGCCATTCCCTACCCCTCGATGTCGCTGGATGAAATCGCCGCCCTCCCCATCGCCAGCATGGCCGCCGAGGACGGCACCCTGTGGCTGTGGACCACGAACGCCCATCTGTTCGATTGCCCGCAACTCCTCTCGGCGTGGGGCTTCACACACAAGACGGTGTTGACGTGGGGCAAGGACCGCATGGGTTGCGGAGATTGGCTCAGGGGCCAGACGGAGCACTGCATTTTGGCCGTGCGTGGCCAGCCGGTAGTCGAACTGACCAATCAAACTACGCTGCTGACGGCACCCGTTCGGGAGCACTCCCGAAAGCCGGAAGAGTTCTACCAGCTGGTGGAGGCCTTGTGTCCCGGTTCGAAGGTGGAGCTGTTCCAGCGGGCGCCGCGGTTGGGATGGATCGGACATGGCAATGAGATGACTCGTTTTGCGAGCTGACAAATTGCCTAACGCAAAGCCTACGCTTGCGCAGGCCGCGTCTGACAGCGCATCGACGGCCCGCCCCGTCGGCTGAAGACGATGGCGAGCCAGACGCTGCCGCTAGTGCGAAGGGAGGGCCATGACTTACCGACGACGCCCTATGCCGACTGTTGGCCCGCTACCGCAAGGCAGCACGGGCCGCCGAGGACGCCGGCGCGGTGGGGCGCAGGGGTGGAGCGCGGGCACGCGGCGGACTTTTGCCCAACACGTAAACAGCGAAGCTCCCGGCACCGAGTGCATCATAAGTCTCCAACAACCTGTTCGTCATAAGTGAGCAACAAACGATGGCAATCGCATGGTTCGAGACGATTGATACCGGCACCGCCTACCGCCGTGCCGGCGGCCGGAGCCATTACAACAGCGTGCGTCGTTTCCAGGCGGCTATCCGGCGTCGTGAACTGGCCCGGCTGCTGTGTGTTCAGGGAGGTTTGACCGCACGGGGGATGCAAACACGCCTTGCCCGCCAACTGGGCGTGAGCCGGTCCACGGTCTGCCGGGACGTGGCCTGGCTGCTGCGGCAGGCCCGCCCCTGTCGCTGCTGCGGTGCGTTGACGATACCGCCGCCGGAGGCCGACACTGGCATTGCCACCGGCAGCTCTGAAAGGGACCGTGATGGCGAATAGATCGAGAGGGGTTGGCTTGCAGCGCCGGGTGTACAGCGATGAGGAGCGAGCGACGGCCCTCGCTGCCCTCGACGGCAACGGCGGCAATCGCCAACGCACCGCTCGGCAGCTCGGCATCCCGCGCAAGACGCTCGCGACGTGGGCGAGCGGCCCCATTCATCCTGCGGTGGCCGATCTTCGCCACCAGAAAAAAAGGGAATTGGCGGACGCCCTGGAGCAGGTCGCCTACCGCCTGCTGGATGCAGTCCCCGGAAAGCTGGAGGGCGCGAGTCTGCTGGAACTGGCGATCGCTCTGGGCATCCTCGTGGACAAGATGCTCCTGCTCCGCGGCGGTTCAGTACGCGGCCGAGGATACACTCACGGAAGGGAGAAGTAGCCAACAGGGTGCCTGTTTTCGCGGCGAGAACGGCACGGCCTAAAATGATTTGGAGGCACCATGCACAACAGAACGACACCCCGGCAAAGTTCGGCCGCCATCATTGTGGGGGCGTTCCACGGCCTCGACGGGGTGAAGGTGACCTCGTTGCTTCGCGCTCGCCGAACCGGCGCCACCCTCCGCGACGCCGCGGCTGCTGCCGGCGTGCATGTGGCGACGGTCTGCCGCTGGCAGAACCGCGATCCGACCTTGCGGAAAGCATTGCGTCAAGCGGCCGACGAGGCTCGCCCGGAGTTCGATGACCCTCGCCCTTCCGTCCGCTGGCGCCGGGACTGCCCTTTGTGCAAAGCCAAGGTGGTTGTCCGCTCGGCGAAGGGTAAGGCGAGGTTCTGGCGGTGCGGCCGCTGGCCGGAATGCCCGTGGGCCAGCTGGCGGCCGCGGGCGTCGCGGAACTGCAAGCGCTGCGGCGGGCCGCGCTATTGGTCCCACAGCCGCAAGAGCATCGTCTGCGGCGGCTGCGGAGTGCGAACGTGGCCCCCTTAACTCGAAATCAAAAACCCGTTGCGGGACGCCCGAAATGCGAACGCCACACCCCCTAACTTCCGTGTTGAAAACGGCCGCAGAATCAAAGAAATGCGAATTTCGTCCCACTAACTGGATGGCGGAAAGGTGCCGAAATGTGCGCGCCGTGGCCCCGAAATCAAGTTTGGGCGCGAAAATGAACGGCAAACTCACCATGAAATCAGCGAAAAACGGCCACACCGGCCGAAAACGCGCACCAGTGTGCCGACTTCATAATCTCCGTAAACTGTTGCCGTGCAAGGCTCAACCTACCGAAGGGCGGCGAGGGGTGGCGGACAAGTGCTGATGATTTAGGAATAATCGCGGCGTGGAGGGGCGTGTGTCATGGGCGGACCGGGGAGCGGCAATCATTACCACTGGTGGCGATCAAGCAAGAAGACCGTCGTGGAGGACTGCCGGCGCCTGGATGCCAACCGCTGGATACGCGAGGGCATTCTCAAGGCTGGCGTCCACCATTCCGGCTCGTGGGCTTGGTTCCGGGATGAGTCACGCACGGAGCTGACTTCTGCCATCGGCTATGAGGTCAACACGCTGACCAAACCTCCCTGGGTCCGCCTCTTCTACACATTCACAGAAAGGCAGGATAGGCTCGATTACCGCATCCGGCTGGTGACGACCCGGCCACGGTTCGGAGGGCTGCGTTGGTGGTTCATCTGCCCGTTGTTGGTTTCCGGCAGACCATGCGGCCGCCGGGTGGGCAAGCTGCACCTCCCGCCGCACGCTCGCTACTTCGGCTGCCGACACTGCTACGACTTGACGTACACGAGCTGCCAGGAGAGCCGCAAGAACGATGGTCTGTTGCGGCGGATTGCCCTCGACATGGGGCAAGACTTCGCCACCGTCAAGCGGGCGATGAATCGGATAGGGATGCGCTAACCGAAAGAGGACGATCCATGAAACGAAATGGAACACCCGTCTACACCCGGCGATACAAGCGGCTTCTCCCAAGAAGCCGCGAAATGGTTCGAGTCGTGACATTCACCGGTCCGCGCTGGTGCTCACCGTCCATTGTCCTCGGGCAGCGATTCCAGCACGGTCAGACCGTTGTTGTTCGCGCCACGCGCCTGGAGCCGGAAGCGTCCCTCGGCCAGGACCTCTTCGATGGCCGGCCACCGGCCGCGGTGCCCCTCGGTCTCCCCGTCCTGCCTGACAGGGGTGGTGTCATGCAACACGATATACTTGCGGACCTTGCCGGCGTGCCGGGGTAACTCGTCGTGCAGCGGTTCATCAAGGTGCCAGGTGTCGATGAACAACAGGTCGGTTGGCTCGATCTCGACGGGCCAAACATCCTGCTGGTGGAAGACAAACTCCGTGGGGGCGGCCAGAGTCTCCAGACGATCCACCTGGGGATGCTTGATGCGGTCGTAGCAGACCAGCCTGTCCGGCCGGGCGTACAACAAGGCGGTGGTAGAGACGCCGGCGCGTGTACCCAGCTCGGTAACGTGGCGGCACTCCTTGGCCAGTCCCAGCAGCGTCGGCAGGTGCTCGTTGAGCTCCGAAGGCGTGGCGCAAGCGGCCTCATACAACCGCGCCAATGGCGCGGTGTCCGTGAGGGCAAGTGCGGGTGGTTGCTCCGAGCGAATGAAGTTGTCGGCGAACGCTTGATCCTGTGCCCGGCGATGGAGCAGCAGGTCCAAGTTGTGCCGCGTCTCGGCGTTGTCCGGCGCCAGCGCCAGCACGTCCCGCAGTGCCTGCTCGGCCGCCTGTGGGTCGCGATCCTCTTGCAACAGCGCGTGGCTGAGAACGATGCGCGGCCCCAACGCTTGCGGAGAGCGCTCGATGGCCGCCTTCAGCAGCGCTCGCGCCTCGCCAAACTCTCGGCGGACCAGATGGACTCTCGCCCGTAGCACCGCCGCTTCCGCCACGCCCTCACGCAACGACTGCACACGCCGCGCCGTCTCCTCGACTTCGCCGCAGGCGCCGCGAGCCAGTTGCACCTCCGCCAGGCCCAGCCAGCCCGGCAGGAAGTCCGGACGCTCCGCCACCACAGCGCGCCACAGCGACTCCGCATCGTCGCGGAGGCCTTGCTGGTGACGCAGCAGGGCCAGGTTGTGCCGCGCCTTGTAACCCTGGAGTCCCGTGTCCACGCTGGCGAAGTGCTCGGCCGGGCGCGCCTGCAGCAGTTGCACCAGGCAGGACTCGGCACCAACCAGATCGCCCCGGTCCTTACGCAAGATGCTCTCGACAAACAGCAGCTCCGGATCGTCGGAGTAGACGCGCCGCCCCTCCTGGCAAGCCGCCAGCGCCTCGTTCGCCAGGCCCAAGGCACGATGGCAGCCGACCAGCAACGCGTAGACCTTGCGGACGATGGAGTCGCGCGGGTGCGAGCGCTCCAGGCTGCGGCGCAACAGCGGGATGGCCTGGGCATGCTGGCCCAACTCTTGACGCACCGAGCCGAGGTTGAACAGGGTGAACGGATCGTCGGGGTGTTCGGCATCCTCCAGTTCCAGCAACCGCAGGTCGCGTTCGAGCTTGCGTCGCCGCAGGGCCGGATCCTGATAGCCGGCGTGATGAATGACGATGTCAGTCCAGCGCACGACGCCGCCGGCTCGGCGAACGGCTGGCAGGATCTGCTCGTGGACGCGATACTGCCAGCGGATGGCGGGGTGGTTGCGGAACAGGCGCATGTGGTCCACCACCGTCGCCGAGCCGGTGACGGCGTCCGGCAGACACAAGCACTTCATGGCGTAGGCGGCGTTGTCGCCGTTCAGCTGAGCGAACAACTGATGCAACTTCCGGCGGTTGCCTTCGTCGAGGCGATCGTCGGCGTCCAGCCAGAAGATCCACTGCCCCGTGGCATGGCGCAGGCACTCGTTGCGGGCGGCGGCGAAGCTGTCGCACCAGGGGAAGTCGAAGACGCGGGCGCCATAGCGGACGGCGACTTCGCGCGTGGCATCGCTGGAGCCGGTGTCCACAACAATGATTTCATCGGCCAGATCGGTGGCGGAGCCCAGGCAGGCGGGCAGGTTATGCTCCTCGTTCTTGACGATCAAGCACAGCGACACACGCGCTGGGGCAGCTGCCGTGCTTTGTACCAAGGCGGTGGGCTGAACCTCAGACTCCAGCGGCATTAGGCGTCCGTCGCTGCCAGGCAGCTGGTAGCCGTCCGCTTCCTGCGCGCCCCACTTGGCCTTGAACTGCGCGAAGTTGCGCTGGAGTTGGGCGGGCATGTCGAGGCCCAGAGCGGTGAAGGTTCGGCTGCCAAAGTGGTGTACGAACACGTCCTGGGCCAGCAGCAGTCGCAAACCGGCCCGGCGGGCACGGACGCATAGGTCATCGTCGTCGAAGAGGCCGGTGCCGAACCGTTCGTCGAAGCCACCCAGACGCTGCAGCACCTCCTGGCGGGCCAGAAGACAAAAGCCAGTCAGGCGTTCGACTTCCCGCGCCTTGCCCGCATAGTCACGCTGGCGACGGGCGGCGAAGCCGTGCAGGTCCTCCAGCCGGTGGTAGTCCACGGGAATCTGCTGGGGCGGCCGGCTGTTGTTGGTAACGGCGCCGACGAGGCCGATGGTGGGCCAGTCGTGCAGGGACCAGGCGACCAGGCCGTCGAGCCAACCGGCAGTGACAACGGTGTCGTTGTTGAGGAAGACGACGTAGCGACCGCGTGCTTTCTGCCAGCCTTGGTTGCAGCCGGTGGGGAAACCGAGGTTGGTGTCATTGCGGAGGATTTCGACGTGGACCGGGCCGGGAAGGGCGCGGACCTCTTGCAGGTAAGCATGGGTGCCGTCGGTCGAGCCGTTGTCCACCAGGATCAACTCGTAAGGCGGACGGGTGTGCCGCAGCACGCTCTCCAGGCACAGGCGGGTGTAATCCACTTCGTTGAGGCAGAGGACGATGATCGAGGCCAGTTCGTCACCGACCGGGGGCGCATCGATGAACCAGCGCTGGGCAGGGACCAGCTGCGGTGCGGCCTGAGCCAGCAGGCGGTGGTCGCGGGCCAGGCGGCGGGCGCCGACCTTGTCGCCGCATTCCTCCAGCGCCTGGTAGAGCGCTCGGGCGGCCTGGTTGTCAAACGGGTCGCTGGCCGCGGCATGGCGCAGGTGCTCGACGGCTGCGGCGGGCTGCTTGGCCATTCCGCAAGCGCAGCCCAGCCGCGCCCGCGTGACCGGATCGTCGGGCCGGGCGCAGGCCGCCTCCTGGTAGTGCCGCATCTCGCCGGTCAGTTGCGCCAGCACGTCGTGCAGCCGCCAGCGCAACAGGCGGCACTTGGCCTGCTCCTCCGCCACCTGTTGGCCGGCGTTGGCCCAAGCCGCCCGCTCCCAAGCCTGGCGGAACACATCGAAGACCGGCGGGAAGTGGCCGGCATCGAGCACTGCGGCCGTCAAGGGAAGTCCGCGTTCCAATTGCGCCAGCAGGTGCTTGGCCCCTGCGACGGCCAGCTCCTTGCGTCCGGCGCCAACCAGTGTCTCGACAAGGTTCAAGCCCGCGATGAAGTGGTGCCGGTCGCTCTGAAACGCCTGGTGAAAGTGGACGGTCACCTTCTCATAGAAGTCCGGGGCGTGAAGATCCTGGCCCAGCCCCGGCACACTGACAAGCAGCCCGAGGTCATTATGCAGCGGCGCCGAGCCGGGCTGCTGCTGGAGGGCCGTCGTTACCTCCGCCAGCAGGTGAGGGTCGCTGCCGTCGCCGGCGGCCGCCGCCTGCCATACGCGGGCGGACAGCCCTGGTCCGCTGCCGTGCTGCGACCGCAAGCGCGCGCGCTCCTGGAGGTCGTCCCACTGCCCGGACAGTTGCTCCAGCGTCCGCTGCCACAAGTCCTCGCTCCTATACGCACGCACACGCGCCTGCGCCGCCTGGGCAATGGCGACGCGCTCGTCTTCATGGCTGAGATAATGCTCCAGCAGCGCTTCGAGGTTGTCGGCGTTGTAGGCGACGTATTCTCGCCCCGGCTGGAAGTACAAGAGCACCTCGCGGTTGTCCTCCTCCTGAAAGAGCAGAGCGCCGGCGGCGGCGACCTCGAAGACGCGGCGGTTGCACTCGCCGTGGCTGCTGTGATTGAAGACGATCCGCGCCTGGTGGAGCAGTGTCTGGTAGTCCTGCGGGCGGAGTCCCGTGCGGATGGCGATGCGCCAGCGGCCGGCCAAGCGGCCCAGACGACCCAGCCAGGCGGAGCGGTGACGATGGCCCAGTTGATCGATGGAACCGGCGAAGACGACGTCGAGAGAGCGTTTGTCTCCGGGCGCCTGCCCTTCCGGCGTGTGCGGATCGAGTCCGTTGAGGTTCGCCTGGCAGACGTGGCGGAAGCCAGCGCGGCGCATGACTTCAACGCCGGGCGCATCGGTCAGAATCAGGTCGCACAACGGCAGCAGGTGGCGGTAGCCATGCCAGCGAGTGTCCCAGTCGAAGGCTAGGCCGACCAGCGGCACGGGCACCGACCAGAGCGCCTGCGGGATGGCAGGGGCGGACAGCTGCAAGGCAATGACATCGGGACGCCAGTCACCCGGCAGACATCGGCAGACTTCTTCCCAGGAATCACGCACCTCGATGCGCAGGCCCAGGTCGCCGACCGCGTTGAAGGCGCGGCAAGCACCTTCCTGGCGGGGCTTCGACCAACAGCGCCAGGCTTGCGGGGCGGAGATCGGTCCGATGAGGTAACGGAGGGTCATGGCATTCTCTCCACTTGCCAGCGGCCCCATAACCACCACCACATGGGCGATGTTGAGCATTCCCGAACGAGTCCGCCCCGGGAGACGAGCCGGGTGCGGACGGGACTCCACGCTTGAGAGGGACCAGAAGGGTGAACCTCGCGGCTGATTCTAGAAACGCCCGGCATCCAATCCGCGCAGACATAGGGGGAACAAAATTAACTTTTGCCCTCTTTTTATCCACTTTGGCGCGCCGATTTCAGTCGGTGAGGGCCATCCGAGGAGCGGACCCCACCAAAAACCACGCAAGCGAGGATGACCGAACGGTCTCCCTTGCCCAGCCAGGAAGAGACACTGCCGTGGAGAACCAGCCTGGACTTTTACCAAGTTACGGTGATTTGCTTCCTTCACCGACCCGCGAAACGCTGATTACTTTACCCGCAGAACGTAAACGATCACTGCAACTTGAGATACTTCAAGAACCCCTCATCCAAGAACTGTTGCTGACTGTGGAGCCGGTGCAGGCCGAGCGGGCGCTGCTGCTGATATTGCTGGGTCGGTACGCCTGTGCGCGTCTGGTCGGCTGTGACGTTTGGCAGTGCGCCCCAGAATGGCGCGCCCTGCGGCCGCTGGGCCTGCGGAGGCAAACGGTGGTGGATGCGCTGCGCCACGGCCACGCACTTTGCCGGCCCGAACTGCCTGTGGAGTCGGGGCTTGCGGACTTGCGGATTGACCCGGAGACACGGCTGTCCCTGACGGAGTTGGGGGTAGCGCAGGCGCTGCAAGAGTTAGCGACCCACCCCCTGAGCGGGACTGGCGCCGGCAATAGTGCGGAGGAGAAGCGCGGGGTCCGGCGCAAGCCGCGCTGGGACCGCCACGCCCGCGAACTCTATTACGGTGAAATCCTGGTCTTGCGCTTCCGGCGCGATGCCCCCAATCAGATGCACATCCTGGATGCCTTCCAGGAGTTGCGCTGGGCACCACGGATCGATGACCCCCTGCCGCCCCACGGCGGCGTGGACCGCCGCGAGCGACTGCACGACACCGTACGGCACCTCAACCGAGGGCAAATCCCTGTGCGGATACGCTTCGCGACGGAGGCCGATGGCCAGGGCGTGCGCTGGACTGTGGTTGAGGAGCGAAAAACCTAACTTCCAGCGATCTTCCAGTGATCTTCCAGCGATCGTCCCTTGCCGGCGGTCCTGAAAGGAGGCTAAAAGGGTAACGATCGATGAGGGGGATGAGGAGCGGGTTCGACGAGGTTGCCGCAATCACCGGCTTGTTGCTGGGAGGGTTTCAACGATGTTGGACTGGAAAGTCCTGGTGCGCTTCTCTGAGGAACAACTCAGCGCTCTCGATGTGGCCGAGGTCAACCTCGCCTGCGCGGAAGGACTGCCGGGCGCGGAGAGGATCAACCACGCCGAATGCATCGATCGGCTCAACCACTACGCCCGGTCCGAGAAGGACTACACTGAGCGGCGAATGCTGGACTTTTACGACAAGGCGGAAGTCTACGACGGATCGGAAGCCAAGTTCCGCATCGTCTGCATGATAAGGCTCTTGCAACGCGCCTTCGGCATCCGTTACAACCCCGCCAAGAAGCCGGCCGACGCTCCCTTCGACGCCGCCGATACCTTCATCCACGGTGCTTTGATGGGGGAAGGCGGCACTTGCGCCTCCCTGCCGGTCATCTACGCGGCGGTGGGGCGTCGCTTGGGTTACCCGCTGAGGCTGGTGGAGGCCAAGCGCCATCTCTTCGTCCGGTGGGACGAACCGGGCGGTGAGCGGTTCAATATCGAGGTCAACGACCGCGGCGCCGACAGCCCGCCCGACGATTACTATCGCAAGGGACGGTACGAGATCAGCCCGTGGGTGGAGAAGTCGTTCTGCTACCTCGTCTCGCAGACTCCCAGGATGGAATTGGCGGGGTTCCTTCTCCAACGGGGCGAGCGGTGGCTCGAAATCGGGCGGTACAAGGAAGCCGCCGAGTCGTTCTTGTGGGCGGATTCGCTCGCTCCTCACAACAAGATGTACTCCTTCGCCGCCAAGCAAGCGATGGAGATATGGAAGAAGAAGATGAGAGAGGCAATGCCGCCCAACGCTCCGGAGATGACGGTGCAGTTCCCGCCCTGCCGTCGTTGGCCGGAAGCGATCCCCCTGGGCGTGGAACACTTCTTCATGGTGTTCGAGGCGATGGAGGCGTGTCTGAAGGAGCCGAGACACCAAGAATGGTGGGAGGCGTTGCGTCGTTCTAAAGGTGTGCCGCCGAAGGACATGCCTTGGAAGATCGAGTTGCGTGTAAAGTCTTGACAACAGGAGAGACGCCGATGTACGATCCGACTACTGGCCGGTGGTTGACTGAAGACCCCAGCGGCTTCGACGCGGGGGATGCAAATCTGTATCGGTACGCGGCGAACGATCCGACGAATGCGATTGATCCGACAGGTTTGAAAGTATGGCCTACCACGTCAGAAGAAGGGGCCAACAAGGAGTTCGGGAGTCCACCTGATCGCGTTGGGAGCTCTGCTAGATGGCGGTTTTTGAGGCATGGTCGTGTCGATTTCACATTGTCGAATTATGTGGCAGTACCGAGCGTTGCCACATTATCCGACCGAACAGCTGTCATCATTGCGGACGCTGGCGCAACCCTCGTAAATCCAAATGATCCTGGGAAGAGCAAGAAAGGGGTATTCATTGGGTATCACGGACCTAGAGCCAAAGATGTACAATGGGTGCAATTTTACACTGTCCAAGCTTGGTTGTATGGGCCAGGTCTGGGCAAGTATGGAGTGCAACAACAAGACTTCACTCAAGCGACTACCCCGAAGGAAGGAGCGGCGGGGAGAGCGGAAATCCCTGTTAGCACGAAATCCAATCCCAAATGGAGTCTTGACGGTGGGGCGGACACTGGCGCATATTTAGCAGTCGGAACAGGAGCTGCGACGGATGAGATGTCTTGGATGTTTGATAACCCTGAAGCTGCAAGCAAAATAGTTGGACAGCTTGCTAAATCGTATAATAATTCGCCCGCTACAGGAGCAAGGGTAGAGGTTACGTTTGATACCTATGCCGTGCTGAACGGAAGTGTATTTGCGAGAGTCACCTGGACGGATAAGGCATCTTGGGACCACAAGAGGACTACTCATTTACTCTATCCGGATGAGGATCAGAGCATTTTTTCTGGAGACATATATGGTATCAATTATGTTGGGAATGATCTTGGTAGCAGGTCCACACATGATAAGCAAGAGAGGGCCATGTCGGAAGTGCCGCACCCACTATTCAATCATTTTTGACATGTTTGTTGCATAAAAAGATCAGGATTTATCTTGGAGCAGCCATGACGAAACACAGGATCATCTGGCTCGTACTGGGTTTTCTCTTCTGTGTTGAGATCGGACTACTGTTCGGTGTTAAATGGTTTGTGCCCGATTGGAAACGCTTCCTTCCTCCCTGGAGCAATGGCAAGCCGATTCCGTATTGGGTCCAAGAACTCGACGATTTTGAGGATGGACCCTTTTATGACAGCAAGAAAGATGTGGAGCGTCAGCATGCTGCAGATAACCTCGGCAAGCTGGGGGCCTCAGCAAAGCCAGCGATCCCGGCGCTTATCCGTGCTTTTAAGTCAAGAAGACCATTGACTAGGCCCTACTCGGGGGGACGTTTCAGCTCTGGAGATGGAACCCCCGAGGCAGCAAGTGAAGCACTTGCGAAGATCGGGCCAGATGCCATCCCTGCGCTCACCGCCGCGTTGACGGACCCCGATGCTTTGACTCGTGTGTATGCCGCAAGGACGCTATGGAAGTTGAAGAAGAATTCGGCGAACCTAATGTCAGTTCTTATCACGGCCTGGCGCGACAAGGAAACCTTCAGGCGGGATGAGTGCGTCCGGATTGCCGCCACTGTGACGCTGGGCGAGATTGGTTTCGTCGAGCCGATGAAGATCCTCCCAATCCTTTCAGAAGGCATGCAGGACGATGATGAGGAGATTGTCTATGGCGCCATGCGCTCATTGGCTGTCATGGCGCCAAGAGTGAAAGCAGCCAATGTTATTATCGTGAATGCGTTAAATGATCCTCGCGAGCGAGTCAGGACCAGGGCGGCCTCAATACTACGAGAAAATGGCGATGGCATTATGGCTTTAATGTGGAATACTCCCAACGTATCAGCGTGGTGATCGATGTGTCAGGAAATCAAGCGTGCCAGGAACTGTGGCGTCTCCGACGGAGCCAAGGCATCAGCGATGGTGGGTGGCGTTGCGGTGTTCCAAAGGTGTGCGCCCGAAGGGCATGCCTACGAAGATCGAGTTGCGTGTAAAGTCTTGACAACAGGAGAGAGGCCGATGTACGATCCCACTACTGGCCGTTGGTTGACTGAAGACCCAAGTGGCTTCGATGCGGGGGATGCAAATCTATATCGCTATGTGGGGAATGGACCGACGAATGCGATTGACCCTGAAGGATTACAGGCGGTCGATGACAGAGTTTGGGATGATAAGGCCCGCCGGATTACTATTGAGGGCGGTGAACCGGTGCGTGAAAATCGTAGGCCTCAGCTAGCTGTAGAGCCGAGAGTTGACTCGCGGGTGATCGTTGGGGGGGAAAGGATTGGACGAGTTGAGATCCGGAAAGGCGTTTCGACGACGGTGAGAGGTCAAAGGGGGCAGGTGCTCTCTCAATTCAACGGCGGTATTTCGATCGCGTATTTTGGCGAGCGCCGCCGCGAGATTAACTTTGTCCAGTTTGTTTCCATGAAGGCGACCGTTGGAATCAGAACACAAGCAAGATTTGGAGGTGGGGAACCTGTTGAGGCCGAGTTCTCGCGCCCGGAAGAATTGCCTGTCCGAACCCCTAGAGTAGCTGGCGGAGAAATCCGTAGCTCGGTCGGAAGAGATCAACGAGTTTATGTCGATTCCCCGTCTCAGAATGACCCGCGAGTCAATGCTCGGAATGGGGTTTGGAGGCCCACTGGAGACGATGGTATTATCATACAGGATCGTCCTGGAGTAGCAGAGGTAGCAGCCCGGGTTCTGAGAGATCGCTACACGGCTGGACGTCAAGCCGACCCCCGCGTTTACGAGGCAAGAGTGACAACCGCATTTACGACTTACCTCGTTCTCGATCAGACGGCCCTCTATGTGATCCGTTGGGACCAAACGGCGACGTGGCGTCGAAGCACCGGCCAAATCACTACGAGCCTCAATGTGATTTCGGCTGGACCCGTTCGTGATGAAGATAGGGAAGCCTTAAGAACTCATCTACAAGTTTTACAACAGGATCCACGGTATCGGGGACAATCAACTCTCACCCAGAGTCCATGACTCCTAATTGTTTTCTTCCCTGACTTGCTGTTATTAACTATTCAGGCAGGAGGTGGTCAATGATTGGTAAGCTGAGCAGAGGCCATTGCTGTGCCGGGTTAGTGTTGGTATTAGTATTGAGTGAAGGTTGTTCACTATCGAAAGGAGGTAACTCTGTGCATAATCAATCGATCGCCGAATTGGATGGATTGACTTTATCGATTGAACGTATCGAACAGATAGGAGAGACTATTTCACTCACCTATCGCATGCATTATGACAAAGAGAAGTCCACTACCCCTTGGGCATTGGAGAATGTTTCTTCGCTCAACATTTTCTATTTTGACTCGAAAAAAAGGCCTATCGATACTTCTGGTTCTGAGATAATGGTTTTAGGTGAGAACTTCGTGAAAGGATCGCTCGATACTTGGGAAGATACAGTTGCCTTTGAGCTTCCAAAAAATGCCCTATATTTTGTGGTTGAGTATGGTTGTTCAGGACTGAAAACTAGACTGCTACCCATACCTGAGCACGACCCGATTTGACAGTAAGTTTAGGTCCAGTCTTTTTAGCACTTTTTCCGCAGCAGCCCCTCGCCCACCGTGTCCTTCCGGCAAGCGTGCATGAATCATCTCTGCTGATTTGCTAGAGTTGCGGCCCTCGTTTTGGAGGACGACGATGGCTGCACATGTGCGCGGTGAGTTACCCAAGGATCTGGCACAGGGGCGGAGCCAGTTTCAGGCTTGGCGAGCCTCCAGGAAGCTGGGCCGCCGCATTCCTCAAACGCTTTGGACCCTGGCCGTCCGGCTTGTCAAGACACATGGCGTCAGTCGCACTGCCACGGCACTTGGTCTCGATTACTACACCCTCAAGAAACGGGCCGAAGAGACGGCCGGCCAAGCGCAATCGAGCGGCCCTGCCTTCATCGAGCTGCCTTCGCCGGCCGTGGTCGGCAAGCAGGGGTTGTTTGAGCTGGACAACGGGGCCGGGGCCCGAATGCGTGTGCAACTGCTAGGTTACGACACGGCCGATGTCGTGGCCCTCGTGCGCAGCTTCTGGAGCGCCGAGTAATGCTACAGATCACGCCGCAGATGAAGATCCTCGTGGCCGTCGAGCCGGCCGATTTTCGCCGAGGCATTGACGGCCTGGCACGGCTGTGCCGCGAAACGCTTCAACACGATCCGTTCGTGGGCTCGGTATTCGTCTTCCGCAATCGCAAAGGGACGGCGTTGAAGGTACTGATGTACGATGGCCAAGGCTTCTGGCTCTGCCACAAGCGGCTGTCCCAGGGACGCTTTCCGTGGTGGCCCTCGGCTGTGGAGGGCGGCACCCAGCGCTTGGCTGCTCACCAATTGGCGGTGTTACTCTCGGCTGGCAACCCAATGCAGACAGGCGCGGCCCCCGACTGGCGTCCGGTGGGTCCGCTCGCCTGACCCTGCCCCAACTGCTCTTGCCTCCTGACGGAAACCTTGCTCCATTAATCTCCATTGCAAGAGGAGAAGCCGGCTTTACGGAAGCGGCCGGTAACCTCGTTCTTTCTGCCGGTTGTCGCAGGATGCCAAACGTGCCGGAGATTGTTGAAGTGGATAACACGCAGCTCGAGGAGGTTCTGTGCCGTGTCGAGCAAGCGCTCGACGAGAAGGACGCCGCGCTGATTCGCGCGGTCTTTGCGTCCTACGTCTATGTGACCGATCTGGTGGACGACAAGAACACCTCGATTCGTCGGCTGCGTCAACTGATTTTTGGAGCACGCACCGAGAAGACCGATACCGTGGTTGGTCGCAGAGGCGAGAAGCCAGAGGCATCTCCGCAGTGTGGCGTTGCGGCCAAGACCGAGTTGGCCGTCGGCGAACCGGAGAGTGGTGCGTCGGACGAAGCGGCTACGGAAAGTGCCGCGCAAGGTCATGGGCGCAACGGCGCCGACGCTTACCGGGGCGCCGAGCGAATCGCCGTTCCACACTCGTCGCTCACCGTCGGTGACCCGTGTCCCGCCTGCGGTCAGGGAACCGTTTACGAAAAAGCTCCGGGGGTGGTGGTACGAATCAGCGGGCAGCCGCCGCTGGCGGCGACGATTTACCAGTTGCAAAAACTACGTTGCCACCTGTGCGGCCAGGTGTTTACCGCCGCAGCGCCTCAAGAGCCGGGCAACGGAAAATACGATGCCTCGGCCGGCAGCATGATCGGACTCTTGAAATACGGCAGCGGATTACCCTTCAACCGCCTCGAAGGCCTGCAGGGGCATCTGGAGATTCCTCTGCCGGCCTCGACCCAGTGGGACATCGTGCATGCTGTCGCGGCGAACCTCGCCCCGGCCTTCGCGGAGTTGATCCGGCAGGCAGCACAGGGCGAAGTCTTGCACAACGATGACACCACCGTAAAGATCCTGGAGCTGATGGGACAGCACGGTGGGTCAGAGGCTCCGGCTCATGTCGAGGGACAAGGGAACGATGCCGACCTGCGCACCGGCCTGTTCACTTCGGGGGTGGTCGCTCTGCACGACGGTCACCGCGTGGCCCTGTTCTTCAGTGGCCGCCAGCACGCGGGGGAGAATCTGGCCGACGTTCTCAAGCTCCGCGCCGAGCAACTGCCGCCGCCGATCCAGATGTGTGATGCCCTGTCGCGCAACCTGCCGGGCGAGCTGCAGACGATTGTGGCCAATTGCCTGGCCCATGCCCGACGGCAGTTCGTCGATGTGTACGATCGCTTTCCCGAGCAGTGCCGCCACCTTCTCGAAGCGCTGGCCGTGGTGTATGGCAACGATGCCAGCGCCCGCGAACGCCAACTCTCGCCCGAGGCGCGTCTGCAATGGCATCAAGAAGCGAGCGGACCGACGATGCGGCAACTGCACGCTTGGCTGACACGGCAACTGGACGAGAAGTTGGCTGAGCCCAATTCAGCTCTCGGCAGCGCCATCCGCTACATGCTCAGGCACTGGGAGAAACTGACGTTGTTCTTGCGTCAAGCCGGTGCCCCGCTAGACAACAATGTGTGCGAGCGAGCACTGAAGAAGGCCATCCTGCACCGCAAGAACTCCTTGTTCTACAAGACCCAGAACGGGGCCCGCGTCGGCGATCTCTTCATGAGCCTGATCTACACCTGCCAGTTGAATCAGGCCAACCCGTTCGACTACCTGACCCAGCTACAGCGGCACAGCGACCAGGTCGCAGCCAGTCCCCAACTGTGGATGCCCTGGAACTACCGCGCGGGCGTGAGCGTGAACGAGTTAGATCCGGCCGTAGGCGTCGAGCCTCGAACGAAGTAAACCCAAGGAATCGAGATGATGCCCAGCCGCAAGCCAAAGAAACCGATCCCCGCCCGCAAGCAACCCGAATCCACGGCGGAGTTGCGGCAAGCGCTCTGCAAGCGAACGAAAGCGGAATTAGTGGATGCCCTTCTGGAACTGGCTGAGGCGGATCGGCGAGTTCTTCGGCAGCTCGCGGCCCGGTTTGACGTGGGTGCTGCAGCAGACAAACTGGTAACCGCGACACGCCAGGCCATCGCCGACGCGACAGCCTTCGACGAGCGCGACATCAACCGCAACTTCGCCTACGACTCCGAAGCCTACGACGAAGTGAAACGCAATCTGGGCCGCTTGATCGATTCGGGGCAGTTGCGCCTGGCCATGCAACTGGCGCTGGAGTTGATGAAGCAAGGAAGCTATCAGGTGGAAATGAGCGACGAAGGACTGATGACCGCAGACATCGAAGAGTGCTTGAGTGTGGTCCATAAGGCTGTCCGGAAGTGCGACCTGCCTGCGAACGAAGTGATCGCCTGGTGCTCGG
>DATBGU010000104.1:0-16107 GCA_036557825.1 Gemmataceae bacterium | reverse complement strand
TCTTATCGCCTTTGAGGGCGGCCAAGGCGACCTGGGCTTTGAAAGCCGGCGTGTACTGCTTCCGTTTACCTGCCACGAGTACCCCTTTCCTGGGCCACCAGAGTAGCTTAGCTGGTGGTCCAGTTTTCGGGGTCCACTATAGAGATGGCCACCGGAAAGACGCTGAGGGGACAGAGCTATAGGGGTTACGGTGCCCTCTGCACTGCCGACGGCAAGTTCGTGGTGAGCCTCGACAAAGGCCTTGTGTTCGTGCAGGAGCCTGACAGCGGCAAGGTTATCCACAAGTTTGCGACGCAAGAATATTCGCTTGCCACCGCGTTGTCACCGGACGGCAAATGCTTGGCGACCGGCTCACCTCAGCGAAATGGGACGGTGGTGATATGGGAACTCGCCACTGGCAAAGAGCGTTGCCGGTGCAAGGGCGTTTACGATCAGATCGCGAAGTTGGTGTTCTCTCCCGATGGCAAATACCTGGCCGGAACCACCATCAAATCCCGAGATCCCATCGCGGAAACCCCGATCCAACTGTGGGACGCGGCCACCGGGCGACAGATTCGCCATTTCCAGCCCCGCGTATACTACGTCCATTGCCTTGCCTATTCGTCCGATGGCCGCACGTTGGCTTCCGGCGGCGTGGACAAAACGATCCGTCTCTGGGAAACGGCGACCGGCAAGGAACGCCGACATTTCGACGGCCATCGGGGCGGCGTTCAGTCCGTCGCCTTCTCGTCCGACGGTACGCGGTTGGTCTCGGCGAGCGAGGACACGACGGCCCTCGTCTGGGACGCGACTGGAGCGTCCGGCGACGAACGGCTTGCCGGTCGAGTGTCCGCGCTGTGGACGGACTTGGCGAGCGACGATGCCGCGAAAGCGTATCGCGGCGTATGGCTGCTGGCGCGTCATCCGGCACAGAGCGTGCCGCTGCTCCGCGAGCAGTTGCCGGCCGCTCGCGCCATCGATGCGGAAACGCGCAAACGAGTTGAGCGCTTGCTGACGGACCTCGACAGCGAGGAGGCGATGGTACGCGATCGCGCCGCCCTGGAATTGGCGAAGAGGGGCGGGGAGATCGAGCCGATCTTACGGAAAGCGTTGACCGGCCATCCGTCGCTGGAACAACGCAAACGAATCGAACGCTTGCTGGAGCGCCTGGAGGGTGAGAAGGTCACGCTGGGCCGCGCCCTGGAGGTGCTCGAACACGCCAACACGCTGGAGGCTCGGCAGCTGCTGGAAGCGCTCGCCGGGGGAGATGGCGAGGCATGGCGGACGCGCGAGGCGAAGGCGACCTTGCTGCGCGTTCAGGCGCGGAAGGAGAAGTGACAGCCGGGCAGGTTTCACGCACTGGTTTCACTCGCCGGGCCGGAAGCGTTTCAAATCGGGGATTAGGTCGAAATGAGGATCGGTGGTGTAGACCCAGGCACGACAACGCCCGGCGATGACCGCAACCAAGAGATCCGTCAAGGGGAGCTTGTTTCCCTTGGCGGCGAGGCCACGTCCGAGGTCCGCTGCCGCGCGCCAATCGTCCCAGACGGCCTCCACGTAATGCGTCAACTTCAATCGCGACGCCACCCAATCCGCCTGGTCCTTGCGACGAAATCCCACAAGGACTTCGGCGAGAATCGGACCCAATAAGGCTACCCGATCCGTATCGAGCAACCCATCAACAGCGACCTTCTCCGGTGAAGCGGGTTTGCCGAAGAACGAAGCCCAGATGCAGGTGTCCACAAACACCCATTCTTCCATGACAGATCATCTCTCAGCACGGGAAATCAGACTCATCCAACTCAAGTTCTTCCAGTTCCTGCCAGTTAGACTCAAACTCGACTTTTCCGGAAACGGCCTTTAGTTCGTGCAGGCGACGGAGCCGTAAGAACTCTCGTGCGGCTTTCGTGACGGCTTCCGCATCGTCTTTGAGGTTGGTTAACTGCTTAAGCGCCGCGACTTCTTGGGCCGTTAACTCGATGGTAATACTCACGATTCGATCTCCACAACGCAAATAGGAATGTCGTTATCCTACGGAGCCGGCGGCGATTCCAGTGGTCCTTTCAAAGGCGCGGGGAACTGCTCCCAAGCCGTCTGGTAGGTGGTCTCCAGCGGGCAGGGCACATAGCGCTCCGCAGTCAGGAAGATAGGCATGTCGGGCAGCGGATCGCCCACTGCCAGCGGCTCGACGTAAGCGACGGTCTCCGCTCCCGCTGCGTAAGCCGCCACAGTCAACGGCTTGTCCGGCGGCAGTTGAAAAGGCTCCTCGTGGATGCGGTCCCAAATCACTTGATGAATTCCCTGTGGATCACGCGGACTGGGAGGAAAAAGGTCCACAATCAGCAAATGTATCCCCGCCTGGAGAAACGCGGCGGCCTTATCGGCGAAGGCGTGGATAGCGTGCCGGCTGTCCTTGTTCCCCGGCGAAACGATCTCGAGGACTGCCACCACCTCGCGATCGGGGTGACGCACCGTGAGGCGGTTCGCCTTCCGGGCGTAGCCAGCGGCCTCGGAGCGCGTCACAAAGCGAACCTTCGGTGGAGCTTCCGCGACAGCCACCCCGCCCGCCGGCGAAGCATCGGCAGGAGGATTCAGTTCGAGTGTAACGACGTCGGGTTCCGGGCCACCTGTTTTTTGCTCCACCAAGGCGAAATAACCAGGGGGCAGTCGGCCGGCGTTGAGCGCGTTGCCGATAGCAAGCATCCAACTCTGGTGGAAATGATGGAACCGATTGGAGCGAACGCGAGTCCAGTCGTGGATCGGCATGGGGATTTCCTCCGAAAGCGTCTCATTCATCCTGGCTGACTTCCGCGTCGCGGATCGTATACAGAAAGTTTTCGGGATCGCGCGCATTTAAGATGAGCTTGCCGCGGACGCGGACCGGGCCGCGCGTGTACTTGTGCGTCTTGCCCTCCGGCAGTTCCACCAGCACGATGCCCGTCATCTCCGGCTGCTCGCAGTACCAGCAGCCGACCGGATACTCGATGAGCAGAAACGCCTCCTGATCGGCATCTTCGCCCAGCGGCTGCATGTAACCGCTCAGCATCACCTTCTTGCCGTCCAGTTCCTTCAGATAGCGCGGAAAAGTCGGACGATACTGACGGTCCAGCGTCGTCTCGGTGACGACGGACCACGGCAGGCCGTTGACGCCCTTGGGATCGATGGGCGGCAGGGGCGATTGATCGCGTTTACGCACCAGCGGCCGAGGCGAGCGCGGTTTGAATAGTCCGAGATGGCCTTCGTGCAACGTCTTGGCGTCGCCCTCTTTCTTGGCGCGTTCGTCGGCCGCGACGCGGTAGGCGCGGCGATGGCGACGCAGATCGTCGGAACGCAGACCGAACTCGGTCACGCAGCCGTCCATGATCGCGGCGGCGGTGGCGACGTCGCCGTTGGCCCCCGCCAACTCAGCCAGTTGCCACAGCAGCCGACCGTCGGCCGGCAGCCACAGCGCCAGCTGCTGCATCAGGGCCATCACATCGGCCGGCAGGCGTTTACGCTGCGTCTCGGCGAGGCGGCCCGCCTCGAACTCACCGCTCGGTCCGACGTACCGGATGCCGAAAAGATCGTCCAGCCCTTGCGCGTCGCGCGGCTCCGAGGCGCGTCCTCGCACCAACTTGAGATGCAGTTGCTCGACCGGTCGCAGCTTCGCGGGGGCCAGACGGACGGCCTGCTCCAGACAGGCGGCGGCCTGGGTCAGATCGCCTTGCATCTGCCAGGCGGTGCCGAGATTGGCGATCAGATGGAAGTGTTTGGGGTTCTCGCGCTGGACCGCGCGCAGCACCTCAACCGCTCGCGCAGGGTTGCCGAGACGGACGTACAGCGCCCCCAGATCGGCGGACTCGTCGGCAGTCAATTTTCGCCCGGTGGCGAGCTTCGCCAACTTGGCCGACTCCTCCTCGTAGTGTTTGCGGATCGGACCCGCAGGGGCGGCGCTCGGCTTGACGGCGATCGTGCGCAGGCCGCGTTGATCGAGCAGGAAACCGCGCCATTGCGACGGCAACTCGGCGAACCTCTCGCCGGAGTAGTACAGCCCGGCGCGCAGCGGCGAACACGCCAGCAGTCCTACGACAACAGCGATGCCCGGAGGAGAAAAACGCATGGCTGTCCTTTCGCGGTGGGGTCGAGAAAGCAGCCTCAGTTTACCACAGAGGAGGACTCGGACATAGCGCCTGTCCGCGGCCAACGAGCAGTGCTATATCAATCGGAACTCGTTTAGCCGCGACGCGGAGCGGAGCGCGGTCGCGCTCCGCTCCGCGTCGCGGCTAAACGAGATGAACGGGAGCCACTTGCATGAAGATCACGCGCGTCGAGGCGATCCATCTCCGTCTGCCCGATGTCAACGAACGCTGCGACGGCAGCCAGGAGACGCTGCTCGTCAAGGTCCACACCGACATCGGCCTTGTCGGCGTCGGCGAGACCGACTCGTCCGCGCTGGTGGCCAAAGCGATCGTCGAAGCGCCGCTGTCGCACAAGATCTGTCGCGGCCTGGCCGAGTGCGTCGCCGACCAAGACCCCTTCGAGATCGACCGCCTCCTCCACCGTATGTATGAGGGATCGATCTATTTCGGCCGGCAGGGCGCGGCCATCCAGGCGATGAGCGCCGTCGAGATCGCCCTGTGGGACATTGTCGGCAAGGCGACGAAACGGCCGGTGTATCAGCTCCTGGGCGGCGGATTCCGCAAAAAGTTCCGCGCCTACGCCTCCATCCTATTCGGCGACACGCCGGCCGAGACCGAGCGCATCGGCCGCGATCTGGTGAAGCAGGGCTACCGTGCCGTCAAGTTCGGCTGGGGCCCGATGGGACAGGGCGAGGACAGCGACATCGCCCATGTGCGGGCGGCCCGGCAAGGAATTGGTCCCGATGTCGAGTTGATGGTTGACGCCGGCCTGTGCTGGGACACTGCCACCGCCATCCGCCGCGCGCAACAGTTTGAGCCGTTCAACCTGACCTGGCTTGAGGAACCGCTGCACCCGGACAACCTGGCGGGGTACGCTCGGTTGAGCGCTCGCGCCCCCATGCGCATCGCGGCCGGCGAGGAGATTTGCGACATCAAAGAGTTTCAGCAGATGATGGACGTCGGCGGCATCGACGTGGCCCAGGTCGATGTGACGCGCGTCGGCGGCCTGGCGCGCTCGAAGCGCATCGGTTGGGACTCGGCCGAGCGTCATCGGTTGTGCGTCAACCATTCCTATAAGACCGGCGTCAACATCGCCGCCAGTCTTCACTTGGTGGCCGCCCTGCCCAACACCCACTACTTCGAGTATTGCGTCGAGCAGGGCGACTTGCGGAAATACCTTACCAAACAAGAGTTTCCCGTGGTTGACGGCGACATTTCCGTGCCGGAAGAACCGGGCCTCGGCATCGAGTTGAACGAGGCAACCGTGGCGAAATATCGCGTCGGGTAACTGATCGAGGCGGGCTACGACTCACTTCCCTGGCACATGCCGAAACGCAAAGAACTGATCGTTCACCTTCCCGATCAGGCAATCGTTGTGCGCGTCGTAGCACAACTGCATCCAGCCGAACCAGTTCTTGTGCGGCGGGATCGGGTTTGCCGACTTGATCTCGTGCCAGGCGTCTTTTTGGGAATCGTAGGCAAAGATGCCAGAAGGATGCTCGCCCTTGTCGAAGACTGCTACCGCAATAAACCGCTTGTTCTTGCGGTCGTAAGCGAGGTGCGACTCGTAAAAGGCGGTCGGGGCGTCGGCGAGTTTCTTCACCTGTTCGGTCTTCGGGTCGAAGGCGTACAACTCGCGAAACGCGCCTGCCGCCTTTTCCTTCTTCCAGCCGTCGAGCGGGCCGCCACCCAGCAACAGCATGCGCCGCTGTAAGGGGTCATAGAAAATGGTCTGGCCGCACGATGGACGCCGCGGTGGGCTCTGCTTGGCCTTGCGCCACTCCTCCTTTGCGGGGTCGAGGATCCACAACTGCCGATTGTTGCCGGAATAAATCAGAGTTTTCGTATCCGGACAGTAGGCCATGGCGTCGTCGAGGAAGTTTGGAGGATTCCGCGTCGCGTCGAGTTTCGTCCACCGGTTCGTCTTCAGGTCGAGGCGCCAGGCGCCGTCACAAAGATCATGGCCAACCAACTTGCCTTCCTTATCCAGCGCCGTCTGATTCGCCCCGTTGCAGATGAAGACGGTCTTCAACTCGGACACGTATTCAAAGGCGTGGTAAACGTGACGGGGGCAAGGGGTAGGCTCCTTGTCGTTCTCGGGTAAGGCCAGGGTCCGGTAGCCACCGCCCCTGGGATCGATCTTGGTCCAGTTGTCAATCTTGATCGGCGTCAGTTGGCCGGCGGCAGGGTCGAAACCAAAAAGGCAGTTGCCGTAGATGGTCCAGCCGCCATGCTTTTTGTTGATCCAGCGGTCGTAGAAAAGTACGCGCTTGCCGTCTGGGTCGTAGACAATCTTGTTCCAGCCCTGGCGTGCAAAGCTGCCTTTCTCCGTGGGATCCGCGGGCTGTATGGTCTTATATTTGATTTCCACCCAGGTGTTTGCGGGTAGGTGTTCCAGGTCCGCAGCGGGGGCGACGGCTGTCACAAGCAGAACGAACACAGGCGCAAATCGCATGGTCTTTTTCTCCGGGTTGGAGGGGAAGTCGATGCTCGTCGCTGACAAGGTGAGGCGCATACCACGTTCGGTAATGCGACGACTCCGGAATTTCTCCTGCAACCCAATTCTGCGCCTTCATTCTCGGCGCCCGCCCATCACGAAGCGCACCGCACGCAACTAGACGAACAGCGGCAACGGCTGGCCGTCGCTAATTGTCAGGGGACGGCCCTGCACGTCGATTAGGGTCGAATCGAGGGGAATGCCCAGGGCGTGGAGAATGGTTGCCTGGAGGTCGTCGGGTTGGCAAGGGAAATCGAGCGGTCGAGCGGCCTGGCTGTCCGAGCGCCCGTAGACCTGACCGCCGCGAATGCCGCCGCCGGCGAAGACGACGGAATAGCAGAAGGGATAATGATTGCGTCCCGTTCCCGTCATGCGCGGCGTGCGGCCAAACTCGGTCAACCACACGATCAACGTCGAATCCAGCAGGCCGCGATCGGCCAGGTCGTCGAGCAGGGCGGACGAGCCTTGATCCAGCGGTGGCAGCAGCGCGTTTTTCAGACGCGGGAAGTTGTCGCCATGTGTGTCCCAGTGATCGCCGCTGCCGCCGTTGAGGTCGCCGGCCGAGCAGATGACGGTCACGAGTGGCACCCCGGACTCGATCAGTCGGCGCGACAGCAGCAGACTTTGGCCGCACAGATGTTCGCCGTAACGTCGGCGGATGCGATCGGGTTCTTGGTCGAGATCGAGGGTACGTCGAACGCGCGGATTGCTCAGTAGGTCGGCGGCTTGCTCCTGGAAACGCGTCAAACCCCGCACGTCGGCACGGTCGGCGGCGAAGCGTTCCAGCCGGCGGCTCAAGTGTTGTCGAGCCTGCAAACGCGCGGCATTCACGTCCTCCGGCAGATGGAAGAGGGCACTTCCCGGACTGCGCGAGACGCCGGCATACGGCTTGCCGCACTGGGGATGGAGCACGACCGGCGCATAGGCGTTGCCCAGCCAACCCGGCGTGTCGCCAGCCTGCAAGGTGGTGTTGTCCACCAGCGGATAGGGAACCTGCACGGCGGCCGGCATCCCGCGTGGGGCGCGCCGATGCTTGGCCACCTGCGCTCCCAGCGTCGGCCAATCGTTGAGCGATGGCGGCAGGTTGACCGCGCTTTCGGGCTGCGGGGGTACATGCCCGGTGCGGTTCCAGTACATCGCTTTGCCGTGTGCCGTGCAGGTATGATGCAGCGAGCGAACGACGGCCAAGCGCTTCATCTGCCCAGCCAAATGCGGCAAGTGTTCGGCGAAGCGGATGCCGGCGACCGTTGTGGGGATGGGCTTGAACTCGCCGCGAACTTCCGCCGGCGCCTCCGGTTTGGGATCCCAGGTATCGAGCTGGCTGACGCCACCCCAGCAATAAAGAACGATGCAAGCCTTGGCTCGGCCGAAGCCGTCGCGGAGGTTCTCTGCCTCGCGGCTGCGGGCGGCGCGAAAACCAAGATAATCGGCCAACGACAGACCGAGCAAGCCCACGCCGCAACCATGCAGCCAGCGGCGGCGAGTGAAGCGCATTTCGCCATCGTGCGGAAGAATCGATCGCTTCATGTCACTTCGCCTCAACCGAGAAAAAATGGGAAGGTTCAGGTAGGGAGGGCGCTCGAACACGGCCGACACTCGAATTAGAGTCGCTGCAAGGCATTCTTGCAAGTTTGAAGTCGCCCACCAACGCATTCAGGCGAGAACCGGAAGGGATGAGCCGGAGGGCGAGCCACTCCCTACCGGCATTGTTCGGGGCGCGTGGATTTGAGCTCCGCTTGCCACGTCCCAGAGACGGAGCTTGGAGCCGGACTCGGTTTGACCGCGGACATCGTTCTCCCAGTAACCGCCCACCGAGGTCAGCGTCTTGCCGTCGGGGGCAAATGCCAGGGCGCGCACGCCGCTGACGTGGCCGGACATGATTGCCTACTTATCCACTTGGCAATCGGGTTGTCTGGAGTGTGAACCCTTATCCTCAATGTACCATCATCAGACACCCGATTGACCCCCGTTTCGACGCGATGTACCCACGGAGCGCGACCATGCACGCTCCGTGGCGCGGCTAGGTTTCGCCGTAAAATGGCCAGAAGAGTAGGCTCTTGCCGCGTCGCAGGACAGATACCGGGTAGGCACCTCCGACTCGTGTAATCCAGTACGAAATCCGATAGGATGATATCGCGAATTCGACTCGCCACGACAGCCGCGCGGCCAAGACGGCGAGCCTCCTCCAGCACGGGCCGAGGTGGAATTGTGACGCCCCACTCCCCTTCGTCATCGGCGATCGCTCCCGCGCCGCTGGCGGGAAAGGAACTCACCTACGAGGAGGCGGAAGCCGCTCTACGGCGGCTGGCGGGCGATCTCGATCCCGTAACCCATTCGCCGCTCCTCGTCTCCACGCCTCCCCGGAACTCCGCGGAACGGAGCGCCGACGACGACCGGCGCGAGGCACCACCGGCGGTCGAGCCGCTTGTCCTGGAGTCCGAGACTTTTCGCAGCTTTCTGGAAGCCGTGCCCGACGCTGTCGTCATTGTCAATGGGGCGGGCCGCATCGTCCACGTCAATAAACATGCGGGACACTTGTTCGGCTACGAGAACGACGAGTTGCTCGGTCAACCCATTGAGCTGCTGGTGCCCGAGCGCTTTCGCGCCAAGCACGTCGCCGACCGCGATGGCTATTTCGCCAAGCCGGGTGTGCGGCCGATGGGCGTCGATCTGGAACTGTTCGGCCGCCGCAAGGACGGGCGTGAAGTGCCCGTCGAGATCAGCCTCAGCCCTCTGAGGACCGGGAAGGACATCTTCGTCGTCAGCACCATCCGCGATATGAGCGAGCGGCGCAGAGCCAAGGAGCGGCTGGACAAGCTGGAGAAACGCTATCGCACGCTGGTGGAAGGCATTCCCGCCGTCACCTTCATGGCCTCCCTCGACGAGGGGGTTCGCGAACGCGAGCTGTACGTCAGCCCGCAGATCGAGGCGCTGCTGGGTTTCTCTCAGAAAGAGTGGCTCGAAGATCCCGTGCTGTGGCACACGCAGCTCCACCCCGACGATCGCGAGCGCTGGCACGAGGAGTTCGCCCACACCGTCGCCACCGGCGAGCCATTCCGCTCCGTCTATCGTTTTCGGGCGTGCGACGGGCGGGTGGTCTGGGTCCACGGCGAGGCCAAGGTAGTGCGCGATGACAACGGCCGGTCTCTTTTCTTGCAAGGCATGGCCTTCGACATCACGGCCATCAAGGAGGCCGAGCAGGAACTGGAGGAGCGCGTCAAGAAGCGAACTCAGGAACTGGCGCAGTCCAAGGCTAAGGTGGAAGTCTTTGCTTACACGGCTTCGCACGACCTGAAGGAACCTCTCCGGGCGATCCGCGTCTATACCCAACGGCTCGAAGGAGCTTTGAACAACTTGAAGCAATTCATTAAGGATCACAAGCACGACGTGGAGGAACCCATCCGGACGATCCGGACCGAACTACAGAAAGTGTTGCAAGGCCAGGAGGGCGAGAGTCAGGAGTCTCTCAAATACATCATCGAGAGCACAGGCTATATGGACGGTCTCCTAAAAGACTTGGACGATTACGCTCAGGTCGGCCAGGAGGAGAGGATGGTGGCCGTGGACTGTACGCGGGTGTTCGAGGCGGCTTGCAACATCCTGCGAGCGTTGATTGAAGAAAGCGAAGCGAACGTGACCGCCGAGCCGCTACCAGTGGTTCTCGGCAGAGAAAGGGAGTTGGTGCGTCTGTTCCAGAACCTCATTAACAACGCTATCAAGTTCCGCAAGCGCGACCAGCCGGTTCAGATCCACGTCGGCTGCCAGCGGCAAGGAGACCCCTGGCGGTTCTCCGTGGGCGATAATGGCATCGGCATCAAGGAGAAGCACCTGGACGGGAGGATCTTCGGCATTGGCCAGAGGTCACGCCTCCACGTGCGCAGCAAGATTCCAGGCACCGGCTTCGGCCTGGCGATCTGCAAGCAGATCATCGACAGTCACGGCGGTTCGATTGGGGTCGAATCCGTGTTCGGCCAGGGCAGCACGTTTTGGTTCACCCTGCCGGCCGCCCCCCCATCCTGAGGGGAAGCCCTCCTGGGCGAAGAGGGCTTCCCCTCAGCCGGGCCATCAGGCAGCCGGCAATTTCACGACCGTGAACCAGAAATCCTCGATCTTCTTGACCGCGCCGATGAACTGATCCATGTCAACCGGTTTGGTTACGTAGCAGTTGGCGTGCTGGTTATAAGCCTCCAGCATGTCGCGTTGGCTTCGCGAACTGGTCATGACCACCACCGGGATGCGCTTGAGGTCGGGATCCTGCTTGATTTCCTGCAACACTTCCTTGCCGTCCATTCCCGGCAGGGACAGGTCGAGCAGGATAAGATCCGGCCGCCGCGCCCCCGCCTCCTTGCCCTCGCGGCGGAGGATGGCCATCGCCTCCTCGCCCTCCTCCACGTGCCGTATGTTGTTGAGCAGCTTGCCCTCGCAGAACGCTTCCTTGGTCAGCCGCGCGTCGGTCGGGTTATCTTCCACCAGCAGGATTTCAATGGGCCGGCCAAAGTCTGTACTAAGCATGGGATACTCCCCTTGATGGGGTCTCGCTGTAAGCGTGGAACCGAATGTTGGCATTGGATGCCCCTGTTACAAAGCGTTTGTTTCGTCACCGGAGCGTGCCGCGAGCAAGAGTAGTTTCCTGGTTCTTCATCACCATCATCCTCAACGCCCTGCTGACTTGCAGACGCTGGGGAGGCTTCGACCAGCGTTGCTCAAGTGGCGAAGAAATCGCGTAAGGCATCGGCCAGTTCGGGGTGGCTCGTCAGCAGCGCCGGCAAGTTGGGAACGAGGCCAGCCGCGGCGGCCTCCGGATAGCTGCGCAGGACGTCCTTCACGGTCATGCCATCCGCTCCCGGCCACCGCGGAGCATCGGCCGCGCGCAAATGGCTCAGCAATAGCTCCTGTAGAAGTTGGCGTTGGTCAGCGACATCATGTTCCTCGTTCACGATCGTCATCGCCTCCTTGCTGTTCGAGGCAACAGCGCTTAGGAACGAGCAATCAACCGCTTACGCCGTCCAGGTGGACAGTGCGCGGAGCAGGACGGTGAGGAACTGGCTCCTGAAAACCGCTTTCGCTCCGCACGTCGGCTCGGGTCGTCCTGAGCCGAGGAGTGCGAGTCGCTCGACGGAGTGGGGCGCAGAACCGGCCGACTCCGCGACGACCAGAAGATCCCGGGCGTGATCTTGCTCCACACGGTCGGTGGTGTTCATGAGGGTCCCCCACGAAGCGGTGGTGTTGGCCACGAAGGCGAGCATAGCGTCCTCCACAGGCTGAAAGCCGTTTGGGATGAGTGGTTGAGATACATGGATGCGGAGAAGGTTAATAGCACGCGCCGCGCCAAAGAGGGGAGATGATAAGCATTTCGGAGAGGTTTTGTTGTAATCTCTTTTATTTCCGCGACTTCCGCCGCGGAAACAAGGCAGGGGAAAAAAGCATCCGCCTTCACCGGACGTGATTCTCCCTCCGCACCAGCAAAGCTGTCCATTTCCAGGACAGGCGAATGTCCAGTTCGAGGACAATCCGCGCTGTCCCGGCCGGCACTTCCTTCGCGCACTCAAGTCGGTGCGTTGGTTTCCAGCGATCGCCGCTCTTCGTCCAAGCAGTCGCGGAGTGTGGTCCGGGAGATGCCCAGGCGCTTGGCCGCCTGGACTTGGTTGCCGTCGTGTTCGGCGAGGGCGAAGCGGACCATTTCATGCTTCAAGCGATCGCTCAGCATCCCCCACAGATTGTCCTGCCCGCCGTCCCAGGCCCACTGGATGGCGGTGCGCAGAGCCGCGAGGGCATCCTCGCGACGGATACTCTTTTTGTCGCGGAGTGGGCAGGGCCGCAATTCCAGGTCTTCCGGCAGGATCTGGGGCCCCCGGCAAACCCGCGCGGCCAGCCGAATGACGTTCTTCAGTTCGCGAACGTTGCCCGGCCAGGGATAGGCATGGAGTTTCTTCCGGGCAGTCTCGTGAAAGGTCAGCGGAGGCTGGCCCTCGCCGCGCGGCTGCGGGCTCAGGAACCAATTGGCCAGAAGGTCAATGTCCGCCGCACTCCGCTCGCGCAGCGGAGGGAGGTGAATTTCCGCGGCCGCCAGCCGATAATAGAGATCCTCCCGGAACTTGAAGTCGCGCAAGGACACCTCGATGTTGCGATTGGTGCACGCGATCACGCGCACGTCGATTGTCGAAACTTCGTTCCTTCCCAGCCGCACCACCTCCCCTTCCTGCAATACCCGGAGGATCTTGGCCTGGGTGGAATAGCTCATGTCGCCGATCTCATCCAGCAGGATGGTCCCACCGTCGGCCTGCTCGAATTTGCCGACGCGGCGGCGGTCGGCCCCCGTGAAGGCGCCCTTCTCGTGTCCGAACAGCTCACTCTCCAGCAGCTGCTCTGGGATGCCGGGGCAGTTGACAGCCACGAAGGGTTTCGCGGAGCGGTTGCTATAGTGGAAGATGGCGCGGGCGATCAACTCCTTGCCGGTGCCGTTTTCGCCGCGAATGAGTACGGAAAGGTTGCTTTGGGCAATGTCGCCGATGCGCTTGTAGACCTTCTGCATCGGCTCGCTGTTGCCCAAAAGAAGAGAGCTTGAGGCATCGTGTGGGACCGTCATGTCCGGCGGAGGCAGGTGGACGCGCTCCCGGTTCAGCCGCAGGATCTTCAGCATCTCCTCGATGAGCGGCTCCAGGGTATTGACCAATTGCTTGGCGTCCAGCGGTTTGACGACATAATCCCACGCTCCCAGCTGGCGGGCCCGGATGGCCGTGTCCGGGGTGGTTTGCCCCGTCATGAGCAGGATTGGCACGAGGATGCCGCGCTGGCGCAGGTCGGCGAGGAACTCCAGGCCGGACATGCCCGGCAGCCAGCAGTCGGCCAGCACCACATCGAACGCGCACTCGCTGTCCTCAAGGAGAGCGAGAGCGGGTTCCGCCTCTTCCAGGCAGCGCACCGAATGGCCCTTCTGCGTCAATTGGGCCTGGAGATAGGAGGCCAAGCGGCTGTCGTCATCGATCAGAAGAAGGCGGGCCATAAATCACCTCTAAGGCGGGGCGGGAGCGACGCTTGCGGCCGATCGGCCGAAGGCCGACAAGGAGCGATGACGCTCCCCAATCCAAATGGACGGATACCAATGGCCGCTTCTTTTGTGGCACGGATCGGACGACAGGTCAATCCAGATTTAGTGCCAATGCTCGCAGGTCGGCGAGATTTTACGGCTCGGCAAAATCAATGGTTGCGGCGGCATCGCCGGAATGCGAGAATGCCGCCATTCCAATGCCCTCATCTTGTACGCAGGGACCGCCCATGAGCGAAACTTCCCTTCCTCACAGCCGGCAGACGCAACGGACACCTGCCCTCGCGGAAATCGACATCCTCTGGCTGACGGCGGGCCTCAGCTGCGACGGCGACACGGTTTCCATCACCGCCGCGACGCAGCCGAGCATCGAGGACATTGTCCTCGGCGCCCTTCCCGGACTCCCGAAGGTCAACTTGCACAATCCCGTGCTGGCGAAGGAAAACGGCGAGGAGTTCCTGCGCCGCTGGCACCGCGCCGCCGAGGGCGAGGGCGGACCATTCATCCTCGTGGTCGAAGGCTCCGTCCCCAATGAGAAGATCAAGAACGACGGCTACTGGGCGGCGTTTGGGACGGACCGGACGACCGGCCAGCCCATCACGACCTGCGAGTGGATCGACCGGCTGGCGCCGCGCGCGTGGGCCGTGGTGGCCGCCGGCACCTGTGCGGCCTACGGCGGCATCCACGCCATGGAAGGCAACCCGACGGGTTGCATGGGCCTTCCCGACTACCTCGGTTGGCAGTGGAAATCGACCAACGCCGGCATCCCGCTCGTTTGCGTGCCCGGTTGTCCCGTGCAGCCGGACAATTTCATGGAAACGCTGCTCCACCTTCTCTACCACGCCGCCGGTCTGGCCCCGATGATTCCCCTGGATGAGGCCAATCGGCCGACGTGGCTGTTCGGCGCCACCCTCCATGAGGGCTGCGATCGAGCGGGTTACTACGAGCAAGCCGATTTCGCCGAGCACTACGGCTCGCCCAAGTGCATCGTCAAGCTGGGTTGCTGGGGTCCGGTCGTTAACTGCAACGTCGGCAAGCGCGGCTGGATGGCGGGCATCGGCGGCTGCCCCAACGTCGGGGGCATCTGCATCGGCTGCACCATGCCCGGCTTCCCCGACAAGTTCATGCCCTTCATGAACGAGCCGCCAGGGGCGAAGTTGTCCACGGCGGCCATACTCATGTATGGCACTGTCGTACGCGCTCTGCGCAACTTCACCCAGGCATCGCACAACAAGGAACCGGCATGGCGCCATGCCGGTTCCCAGCTAACCACCGGCTATGTTCCGCCGCCCGAGGAGTCCGCCGCAGCGAAAAAAAAGAACGAGATGACATCGTGACCTCTATCCTGGATGGCCGACTCCCTCGCGGCACTGTATTTGCATTCTCAACTCTCTCCGACCGTCCCAGAGATCGCTGTCCGCTGGCAGCGTCGCCAAAACATTGAGGTTCGGCGGATGGAACGACGCACCATTACAATCCGCGGCATCGTCCAGGGGGTCGGCTTTCGCCCGTTCGTGTACAACCTCGCCACGCGGCTGGGCGTGGCCGGCTTGGTCCAAAACCAGACGGGCAGCGTCCGAATTGAAGTCGAGGGTGAGCCGGCAGTCCTGGAATGTTTTCTGGCCGAACTGACCGAGCGGCCGCCGCCGCTGGCGTACATCGAGCGCCTCTCCTGGCAACCCCAAACGCCGCGAGGCGAACAACAGTTCCGCATCGCTTCGAGTGAGGCCGATGCGGCTAGCCCCGTTTTCCTTTCTCCCGATGTGGCCGCCTGTCCGGCCTGTCTGTCGGAGTTGTTCGACCCTGGCGATCGTCGCTTCGGCTACCCATTTCTCAATTGCACCGACTGTGGGCCGCGTTTGACCATCATCACCGGCGCTCCGTACGATCGCGCGCGGACAACGATGGCAAGCTTCCCGTTGTGCGCCGCCTGCCGCGCCGAGTACGACGATCCGGGCAACCGTCGCTTCCACGCTCAGCCGACGGCCTGCCCCGCTTGCGGCCCACGTCTGCAACTGCTTGATGCGGCTGGCCGACCGGTGCCAACATCAGACCCTCTCGCCGCTTTCGCCGCCGCCCTGGGCCGCGGTCAGATCGGCGCGCTCAAGGGTCTGGGCGGGTATCACCTGGCTTGTGCGGCACACAATAGCTTGGCCGTCACCGAACTGCGGCGGCGCAAGCACCGCGATGAGAAGCCGTTTGCCGTCATGGTCATGGATGTCGGCGCAGCGGAGATGCTCGCCGAGGTCGGCCCGGCCGAGCGCGCGCTGTTATCCTCGCCGGCATGTCCCATCGTCCTGCTGCGCAAACGCGCCGCTCCGGGTAGGTGCCGAGGAAGTCGCGCCGGGCAACCCCTGGCTGGGCGTGATGCTGCCGTACACCCCGCTGCATCATCTCCTCTTGCGGGCTGTGGAAGGCATTCCGCTCGTCATGACCAGTGGCAACCGCTCCGACGAACCCATCGTCTA
>DATBGU010000103.1:0-11729 GCA_036557825.1 Gemmataceae bacterium | reverse complement strand
GCCGATTCGACGCCCTTCTTCCAGGCGGCGACGGCCTCGGCCTTGCGGTCCATCGCCATCAGCACGTCGCCCAGGTGGTCGTAGATCTCGATGTGCTTGCCCTCTTCCAGCTCGACGGCCTTCTGCAAATACTTCTTCGCTTCCTCGTATTTCTTTTGCTTGAACAGCACCCAGCCCAGGCTGTCGAGGTAAGCGCCGTTCTCCTTGTCGTCCTTGGGATTGGTCTTGCGACGCTGCTTGCGGTCCTCTTCCAGCGCCTTGCGGATCAGCTTCTCCGACTCGGCCAGGTTCATGTCGTGGTCGGCCCAGATGTAGCCGAGATCGTTGTTGTACGTCGGGTTGTCCGGCTCCTTCTTCAGCAGCGCCTTGAGCTGCTCGGCGGCCTTGTCGATCTGGTTCGTCTCGACGTACACGCCGCTGAGGGAGTAACGGATGTCGTCGAGAAGGCTTTCCTTGGCCTCGTCCTTGAGATCCTTGTCGTTCTTGATGCGGTCCAGTTCGTCCTCGTAGGTCTTGACCGCTTCCTTGTTCTTGCCGACGATGCGGTAAACCCGCGCCTTGAGGTCCAGCGACAACCAGTTGTTTGGCTGATCCTTGAAAATGCGGTCGATGGTGTCGTTGGCCCGGTCGTCGTCGCCCTGCTGGGCGATGGACAGGATCATCTCCTCGATCACCAGTGTGCGGAAGCGCTCGACGGGTTTGCGTTCCGCTTCCGAGTCGCGGTCGGTTTCGCGCCCCAGACGCTCAAGCGTGCCGCGGATGAGATCGTGGTCGATGGCTTCCTTGCAAATCTTTTCGGCCTCGGCGTATTTTTTGGCCTCGAAGAGCGCGGAGATGAGTCCGCTGTAGGCGGTGATGACGCCCTTGGCGCTGCCCAGTTGCTTGGCCTGATCGCGGTGCAGCCGATAGAAGGTCTCGGCGGCCTGATAGTCCTTCACCTGGTTGGCGGCGGTGGCCAGGATGAGGGTGGCGTTGTAGGTGAACGGCTGCGACTTGTCCTTGGCCATGCGGGCGGCCTCGGCCACGAGTTTCCGCGTGGCGGGCTTGTCATCGAGCAGGGCCAGCACTTCGCCGCGGAGCGGGTCCATGCCGGTGACGTCGTTGAGTTTCATGGCCTTGGCGCGCACGCTGGAATCGCGTTCCTCGGCCCGCAGTCGCTCGGCCGGCGTCAACGACGCCAGCACGACCAGCGCGGCCAACGCCCATCGTAATTCCGTCCGCAAGGTTCGCATCGTTCGCTCTCCGCTTCGGCCCTGGTTGGTAAAGGCTCGCCGGCCCGTAACTTCGGGTCGCACTACGGGCCTACTTCTTGCCCATCGTAGCCAAGATGCCGATTTGACGCCACTGGAACCGTCGCCGGAAGCCCTTGCTCAATGTCGGGGGCAGATGATTTGCTTCATATCGCGCACCGCACGTTCCATGCCCACCAGCACGGCCCGCGATACGATGCTGTGACCGATGTTCAGTTCCTCGACGCCGGGGATCGCCGCGATCGCCTGCACGTTGGCGTAGTTCAACCCGTGTCCCATGTGAACGTGCAAGCCGCGCTCGCGCGCGAACTCGGCGGCCTGGCGCAGCGCGTCCAGTTCGCGCTGCCGCTGCGCCGGCGTCCGCGCCTCGGAGTAACGCGCCGTCTGAATCTCGACGGCCTGAGCGCCGAGAACGCGGGCAATCTCGATCTGGCGCGGATCGGGATCGAGGAAGAGCGAAACCTCGATGCCGGCGGCGTGCAGGCGCTTGACGATGCGCTCGACCGCTTTTTCGTGAGCGACCGCGTCGAGTCCGCCCTCGGTGGTCAGCTCTTGCCGTTTCTCCGGTACGAGCGTGGCCTCGTCCGGCTTGACCTCGCAGGCGATGTCGGCGATGGCGTCCACGGCGGCCATCTCCAGGTTGAGACGATTGGTGACGATCGGCCGCAGGGCGCGCACGTCGCGGTCCTGGATGTGGCGACGGTCCTCGCGCAGGTGGACGGTGATGCCGTCGGCGCCGCCGAGCAGGGCCAGCACCGCCGCCGCCACCGGATCGGGTTCGACTGCTCGCCGCGCCTGACGCAGCGTGGCCACGTGATCGATGTTGACGCCGAGACGAATCATGACCGTCCCTCCTCCGTGGGTTGCCGTTGCGGTCAGCGTATCACAGTCGCAAATTCGGCGGCAAGTCCGGCGAGGATTGCCGGTAGCGCCGCGCCTCGTGTCCCAGCCATTTGAAGAGCAGGAGGGCCAGCAGCAGATCGACGGCCTTGTTGATCAACGTGCCGAGCAAGAAAATTCCCATGCCCGGCAGCCAGGAAAGCCAGAAACCCGAGGTGAGGATAGCAGCGAGCAGTACGAGCGACACGAGGCGCGCCGATCGCGGCAGGTGATAGCGCGGATCGAGGAACATGCGCACGATGGCTCGTGCCTCGGCCCAGGTGTCGCGCAGCAACCAGAGTACGCCGCTGCCGCCCGACGGTGGGGCAGCAGCCGGCGAGGGCGGAGGGGCTTGCGTGACGGCGTTGCTCGCGGCCCCCAGCAAACGCTTGCCCACGTCGAAGAGCATCGCGGCCGAGGCGGCCGTCGCCGCCGCCGGCGCCGGCGGCGGGGGATTGGCCGGACGCGCTGCGGGAACATGCGTGGCGATGCGCGTTTCGATGCCGCGCTGCTGCTGGAGTTGGGCCAGGGCGTCCTCCAGCCGGCGCACCCGCTGTTCGAGCGAAAGGGTATCGACGGCGATCGCCGCGACCGGCGGAGTCGGCGGAAGGACTGGGGGCTGCGGAGGCAGGTGAACCGGATCGTCGGCCCTGGGCGCGAGAGAATTGTCCTCCGGTTCGGACGGCGGCGGTCCGCCATCGTCGGCCAGGCGAGCGAGCGAGGTTTCGTCCTCGCCGTTGGCGGCGTGATCGGAGGGGGCAATCGGAGGAGAAGGTGTATCCGTGGGCGGCAGCGGCTCGCTCATGGGTTCCAGGGGGGACACGGCTACCTACCTCCGGGCAGCACGGTGGGACTGGCTCTTCCGCTCGTTCACGTTGGGGCTGGCTCCCAATCCGTGGGACCGATTCCGAGTATGTCCAGCATAGCGACCCGGCGCGGCGGAAACCAGCCCGCAGCGCCAGCAAGGGATGCCCTTGCTGGCGCTGCGGGCTGGCAGGTACGTTCCCTCACTTCGCCGGCAGCGTGCTCGTCTTGTCGGCGGTGGGGAAGTTCTCCGGCAGCGGCAGACTCACCTTGCCGGTCGCCGCCCATTCGGTGCCGCGCTGCAAGGTGCCGACGAAGCCCAGGCAGCGCATGGATCGGTCGTCGTGGCCCATCGGTGTGTGAAAGACGCGGCCCTTGCCATACGTCACGGTCCAGATCATCGGCTCGTGCTCGCCGGTGCCGCCCTTCGTCTTGTCGTCGTAGGCGGTCGCCAGCAAATGAACATTCTCGATCGGCCCGCGCATGCCGTGATACAGTTCGTCCCCCGCGTGCATCCATTCGCGTGGCATGCCCTTGGTGATGGGATGCTCCGTGTCGCGCAGCGTGACGACGAAGGGATGGTAAGCGCCGTGGCCCGCGCCTGGTCCCTTGCCCTTGGGCACGCGAACTTCCTTGCCGTCGGCGTCGAGCGTCAACCGATCGCCGAATTTATTGTCGCGCCAGCCCATGCCGATCATGCGATTGTATTCGGCCCAGCCGCCGAACGAATTGTTGGCGGCATGAACGATCACCAGGTTGATCTTGCCGTCGCGGAGGCGGTCTTCGAGTTCCTTCTGAAACTCCTTCGGCCAGGGCGCGCCGTTGAAGTTGCTCAGCAGCACGTCGTACTTGCTCAGGTCCGGCGGAAAGGGCACCGTGGCCGTCGGCGACTTGTCCTTTTCCTTTGGGCCGAGATCGCTGGCCACGTCCACGGTGAATCGGCCGCAGTTCTCCAGCTCCTTCTTCATCAGCGGCGTCGTGGCGCGCCAATTATGGTTGTTCTGTCCGTCGATCAGGATGACGCGAATCTTGTCGCTCGGCTTGTCGTCGGCCAGCGCCGGCAGCGCGGCGACGGCGAGAACGGCGAGTGTCCCTAGGTGTTTGAGCATGTGAGATGTTCCTTATGGTGGGTGTGTAGGCGAGGCTCTCCGGCCGATCCGGAGGTTGAGGCACCGATTATCCCAGAGATGGGCGCGGAAGCAAGAGGCGGTGCTGAGAGGCGGAGCAGACGATTCTCCGCCGCGCTTGAGACGAGGAGGGGACATCGCTTGCTGTTGTTGCTCTCGCTGGGTATCCTCCTTGATGTGAGTTGCGTGATCTCGGCCCCCGCGGTAACACGGTTGACCGTGCGGCATTCGCCGACGATTGACGCTACCTGGCTCACATCCTTTACCTTGACCGTCAAAAAAACCAATCGAGCCAAAGCCCTCGCTGCCTTTGGCCTGACACCCCCAGAAGCAGCCCTCTTCGTTGCCGTCTACCATGGTCTGACGGCCCCTCCTGCCAACATGCCCTCGATTGCCGCAGCCGAGGATTACAACCCGGATGGCGCGAAGGTGACCGAGGAGGAATGCCGGGTCGCGCTCGCCGCTTGTTTTGCCAAAGGCTGGCTGCGAGTCCTTGACGATGCGGCCCTCGCCCGCATCGTTGACGAACTCCGCGCGGGCGGATTTCTCGGCCCCATCTACGGTCTCCCCGAAGTCGAGGGCGTCGATTTCACTCCGGCCGGTGCGGAACTATGGCAACGCTTCTGCGACTGGCGTAGGCCCGATGTCAGAAGATCCTCCGTCTTCACCGATGTAGTCCACTGCAAGTACAGTCGGTTTTTCAGAACGGAGGCGGCCGCTCTCACGGGAATCGCGGAGATTCGCAATCCGGATGATCCCGTCTCCATCACTGGTCCTTCTCCCATCGGGCCGTGGCGCGTTCAGTGGTGGCGGCGGTTCCCCAAAGGCTACCGAATTGACGTCGAAGAGAGGATGCACTGGCAAGGCCGCTGCGGTCACGGCGAGGGCTGTTTCCTGGATTGCTCTCGTTGGAAGTCCGATCCGCCGCGATTGCAGCGTGTCCTCGACTGCCACAATATCACGCCCGCCGAGTGGCTAATGCTCGCGGTCATGGATGTTCTGTCCCAGAGGTCGGTGTCCCACCTCCCTCGGTGGGCCGCTGAGTCAGCAGACCAGCTATTCGGTGTGAAGACTTCGGAAAAGAAATGCCGCACCGCACTGGAAACCTGCCTCCGGTACGGGTGGTTGAGAGTGGTGGATCGATACGCAGTTGATGAGGTTTATGCCTTGCTGGGGCGCGATCGGGTAATGCTGGCCGTGCCAAGGGATGTAGAGAGCAGCTGGGGAGAGATCGACTTCACTCCGGCTGGAGCTACCCTCTATCGGATGATTGCGGCCGAATGGCTCGGCCCCGACTGGGAGGACGACCTCCAAGTCTGGAAGGAATCCTACCGCGAAGAACATCAATATTGCCAGACTGAGGAGGGCTTTCAGAGAAACGAACAATATCGCCCGCCCCGAAGAGAAGTGGTGCAGAGCAGCAAAGTGGCGCCCGTCGGTCCCTGGTGTGTCTACTGGTGGGAGCGGTTCCCCTCTGGCTACCGCTTGGAGCGGAAGATAGGCGAACCCTGATGGCGATTCCAGATCCACAGTTCAACGTGGCAGATAAGTTCGCCCATTCGTTGCCGCTACGCCGTAAACCGAGGTGAGTTCTTGTGACGTCTCTTCCGGCGGCTCCACGGCAGCCAGCGCAGAAGCAGCGAAACGTCAGCCCCCGCGGAACGTCTGGGTAACACCGCCGTCAAGGGCCGAATAGAATGACGGCGTATTCGCTCCAGGAGTCTGACCGTGTCGCGTCGTACCATCAAGGGATCCGGCGAGAAGAAACAGATTCGGACCAAGGCCGTATCGAAAGAACGATCGGCCCGCCGAGGACGAGATAGCATCTTCCAGGTGAAAATCATGCTCAACGTCATCAAGCCGCCGATCTGGCGCCGGGTGCAGGTCAAGGACGGCTCGCTGGCGGAATTGCACGACATCATTCAGACGTGCATGGGCTGGGACGATTACCATTTGCACGTCTTCAAGATTGGCGGCGAGCAATACGGCTTGCCGGAGCAGTGGCAAGAGCCAGGAGGCTGGGGCGAGCCGGAAGTCGGCGACAGCCGCAAGATCAAGCTGAGCCAGTTGGTCGCTCAAGGCATCAAGAAGTTCCGCTACGTCTACGACATGGGCGATACTTGGGAACACACCATCCAGATCGAGAAGACCTTGCCGGCGGAAACGGGTGTTCAATATCCTCGCTGCATCGATGGCAAGCGAGCATGTCCGCCGGAGGACTGCGGCGGGCCGTGGAGCTACGGCGACTTCCTGGAAGCCCTCCAGGATCCCCAACATCCTCGGCACGAGGACAGGTTGGAGTGGATCGGTGGCGAGTTCGACTCGGAAGCGTTCAATCTTGACGAGGTCAATGCGGAGCTGCACTGATCCGGCTTTTTCCCTGGAGGTTGCCATGTCCGAGCAAAAGCTACGGGTTTACACCGAGGGCGAGATTTCCGCCAAGCTGACTGAACACGGCTTGACGGACTGGTACATGGAAGACGGTTGGCTGAGGCGGAAATACAACACCGATGGCTGGCCGACGACGCTGATGCTGGTCAACGCCATCGGCTACCTGGCGGAGGCGGCGTATCACCACCCCGACCTCAACGTCACCTGGGGAAAACTGTGGGTCCAGATGCGGACAAGCTAACAGTTGCCCCGGCCTCCTCCCCATTACCCGCTCCCACGCTGCTCGTCGAGACGTACTTCACAGCCCCGTCATCACCCCGCCCACAACGCGACCTGCGGGCCGAGCGGGATGCCGATTTCCCTGTCCCGTCCTCGACGACGATGTCGCCGCCGACGAGGAAGTAGCGGTTCTTTACCTTGCCGACCAGCCGGCACTCGACCCCGACGTTGACGAAGTCCACGATGCGACGAATCACCGCCCGGACGCACTGCCGGTCTTTGCTCTGGACGGCGACCCGCAGCCGGCGAATCTCCCCTTCAAGCCAATGGAGGAGTTCCTCCGTGCGCTTCTTCAGGCAGGGTGTGCCGGCCTGATGGAGTTCGGCCTCGACCTCCTTCTTGCGGGCCTTCCACCCGGCAATCTGGCCGTTGAGGAACTCGAACTCCTCGTCGTCCACCTTGGCGAGACGGCTGCGAGCGCGGTCGATGTCGCGGTCCAACGCGGTCAACTCTGCACGCAGGGCGTTCACCCGGCGACTGTCCATCGTCTCTTCATCCATCTTCTGGGCCTCCCTGACACACAGGTCAAGGAAGCGCGGGTCGAGAAACTGCTCCTCCAGGGCCGCCAGGATGTTGTCGAGTACCTCCGACTCCTTGACGAGGTTGTTCTGGCAATGGTGCTGGGCAGTGTCCATCGCCCGCTGGCAGCGGTAGAAGGCCGGCTTGCCGGGACCGTTGCGGTGGCCGACCATCGGGCCGCCGCAGGCGCCGCAGAAGAGGAGCTTGGTGAGAAGGAAGTCGCCCCGGTTCGGAGCGGGAGTAGTCCGCGTCTTGTTAGCGGCGAGGAGTTCCTGCACCCGGGCGAAGGTTTCAGGGCTCACGAGAGGCTCGTGGTGATTGGGGATGATGCGCCACGTTTCCCTTGGGTTCATGCCGGTCTCCGTCTCGAACCCGCCTGCCAGTTCGACAACCTCAGCCCCGAGCCGGTAGAACTCACCTTGCCGGACCCGGTTGAAGACGTAGTAACCGGCGTACTTCATCTCCCGCAGAATCCGACCGACACAGTTCTGGGACCAGACTCGCTTGCCAGTAGGGGTCAGGATGCCCCGGCGCTCAAGGTCGTGGCCGATGTCGCGCAGGCTCATGTCCCGGTTGGCGTAGGCGTCGAAGATGAACTGGACGACACGCACCTCAGCGGGGTCACCCCGTTCCAACCGCGGAGACGGCCGAATGCGGCGGACGTGCTCGGGCGGGTGAGTTCCCTCGTGGACGACCCTGCCGGAGGAGTCTACCCAGACCCGTTTGTAGCCGTAAGGCGGCTTCCCCAGGTCGATGCGTCCCTCGGCGGACAACTTCAGATAGTTCGTCGTGACGCGCCAGGCGGTCTTCTTCGACTCGCCGGAGGAGCGGTCCTGGTAGACGGCGCTGAGCAGGACGCCCGGCAGATTGTTCCAGTCTTGCAGACCGCCTTCAGCGACCGAGTAGAGCCGGACGCCAGCCTTCTTGAGCGGGTGAGCGACCTCGGCGAAGAAGTCGAGTGGTTCATCACGCGAGAGCCGCGAGCACTCATCAACCACGATGATGTCGAACTTCTTGGCCTGGGCGTCGGCCAGCAACTGCCGGAAGCCAGGCCGCGTGTCGTCCCAGCCACGCCTCGCCTCGTCGATGTACTCGCGGTAGAACCTGAAGCCCTCCCGTTCGATGGTCTGCTTCGTGGTGGCGCGCTGACGCTCCGGCGAGTCTTCCTGCTTGTCGGTGGACATCCTGATGTAGATTGCTGCGAGCTTGGTCATAGTTTTCAACTCCTCATCTTCACGGGCGGGCGGCGAGGACGAATCTCGCCACCTGTCACGTCTATCCAACATTAGAGTAACGACTTACAGAGCCGAGCGCGAGGCCAGTAGCGGCAGCAGACTGCCCAGGACGGCCACCCGTTCATCGACCTGGCGTGGCCGTCCGTGAGCAGACGCGGGAAGTCGGGGCGGGATTCAGCCCGCCTGGGCTGCCTGCTCTGGCTCTTGCTGATGATTGGGTGCGCGAATCAGTTCAACGACTGCCCTGGCAACTTCTGGGCGGAGAAGAGCCTCAGGGTTGCGGATGTTGAACTTGACTGCGCGGGGAGCCTTGTCATGCCGGTTCCGCTTCGGCGCATTGAGACAGTCGGACATGATGCTTGGTCACTTCTCGCTCCTGCATGGTGTCGTGACCAAATAGCAAATCAAGTCTTCGGTTGGCCAACGGCAAGTATTCAGGAGCGATGCAGGACGCCCCTTCGGTAGGCCGAATATCCCATAAATTGTCAAATTGTCAAGGGGGTGAAAAGTTGTAATTCGGGCAAGGATTTTGTTCTCAGCGCGCTCACTTTGCAGAGTGAAACGGCCTCGTTGTACCTGGCTTTGGTAACGCGGATGTGCTCGACCGTGTCCGTTCAGCCATCGCAGAGCGAGACGTTCCTTGAGCATGGACGGACCTGACCTACCCTCCTGCTCATCGCAGTGATGCTCGCCCCCTCCAAGGAAGTCGAGTACGATGGCAGAGTGGACGACGAACCGACGAACTGTATCGCTTCTACATTGATGCCCACCACTCTCCTCAAGCAGGTGTGTCCCGATGAGCGAGGCCGAAGAGCACCGATGGGAGTAGAAATCGCCGAGCGGGCCGCAGATGGGCTGGCGTCTGACCGCGAGTTGTCTGGACATCCGCTCACCCTTACTGCGGTGACCGCCCGGCGTGTGACGAGGCATTCGAGGCTCCGATAGCTACCGGCCACTACCTGAACTTGCCGGAGTACCTCCTCAAGAAGGCTAAACTAGGGTCCCGGAGAAGCACTCATGCTGTGGAAAAACCTGTCGCACTGTTCGGAACCGGAGCAAACCCTTATCTAGCTTCTCAACTTCACATTCTTGGAAGTATCGTTTGTCCTCACAAAAGAAGGGCAACGGCATGAACACACCGGCCTTCCAACCAGCCACCACCCGTTCGGACTGCGGCGTAATATCAATCAATTCGCCCTGCCGAGACTCCCACACGGCATGAAATGCCGCATCCATTTTGGGTTGATTGGTGTCGGCTGTGTTCAAGGTAAAATGCCATCCCCATACAGCCCGCCCGCCATGCGAATAAACTTTTCTTTGAACGTTCGCGTGACACTGGGCCACTTGATACTTCGGTTCCGGCATTCGTTCAATAGGCCGAGGAGGTTCGCAGCCCATTTCCGTTGCGAACTCGGTCGTTATTGCGGGCATCATCGCCAGTAGTCCCTCGATTTCGGGAGTAGTAGGGGCCTGTGTTATGGAATTCTCCTTCGGAAGCCGCTCGGATTCGAGATTGGACTGGGTCAGTGTTTCAATCATCTCCTCCACGAGCCTCTCGGTTTTCGATATGAACCGGGGCCGCCGTCGTCCTCGCTCAGTCAGCTTCTTTCTTCGCTTCTGGTCACGAGACAATCTTTTCACTTCGTCTCTCCTACTAGGTCAAATTGAATGGTTGTCTTCCCGGAGTACCGGGTCCATCGTGGATGTAATTGAAAAGGTACCGGCCCAATGCCAGTGCCATCCAGAACCAGTATAGGTTCGTCTCCTTCGGTCAGTGAGAAAGCACGCCCAACAGGAACCCGGCGAGCTGGCCATTCTCGGCATCAAAATGGTTCGCACCATTTTGTTCGCTGGTAAATGAGGGGGTGCCGACCATCGGCACCCCCGCCTGGGGAGAAGTCTGACTACATCGGTAAATGTGGATTAACGGATGCCCTCCGTGTCGGAGTGTTCGTGTAATCCTCACCCTCAACCTTTTTGCCGTACCACTCTTCCACTTTCAGCAACGCCGAGCGGATTTCGTAGAGAATGACTGCGCCCATTACGTCTCCGGTGGTGTTCTTCAAGGACTTCGGACCGTTCATTTCCTCACGGTAGTAGTCACGGCAAACCTGCCACAACTCTTGCTCAAGCCCTGCCTGATGGTTCAGCTTTTTCATTGGTGTGTGCGTCTCCATAAAGTTTATCTGTCCATTCGTGTTAAGGCGTCTACCTAGCGGATATGGACCTGTCATCGGGTCACTTCCCACTTTTTGGCCATTCACTTCCCACTTTTTGGCCATAAGTCCTTTACTGACTATGACAAAATTCTTTCCAGTTTCGCCGCACGGCGTCGAGGTAGTGCCGCGTCGAGTAGCTTCAGTGCATCCTCTCGTCCACGGATAGGCACGATGCCGGCACAGGCGCGACGCAGCGGTTCGGTCAGTGCTTCCGGCGGCAAACACAACAGCTGTGCGATGCGGGTTGGAGCCAGACCGACTTCGTGATGCAGGTGCGCCACGATGCCTTGGAGATGGCCAGCAGGCAACGCCAGTACCAGCCGACCAACCTCTCGCCCTACAAGTTCCCCGATACGGGTGGGGCTGTAGCGGTTTGATACCGTTTTGGGCGATACCCTGAGACGCCGGGCGATGGCCCTGACAGTCATCCCGCCTTGACGCAGTTGGATTATCGTGCATGTCCGCTGGTCAACGCGCTTGAGAGCTTCACGCAGCAATCGTTGCGACCACAGACGCCATTCTTCGCCTACAGCCGCGTCCACCGTTTCCAACTTGGGAGGATGCTCGAAGGCCTCCAATTCTGCGTTCAACCGTTTCTCCATCGTACGTCGCCATCGACGATTCTCTTTCCTCAACTGCTTGAGGAACTGGTCCCGAAACAACAGGAAAAACCGTCGTTGAACTGGGATGCTCTGCTGGCCGACCTCTGGGTTGAAGTATCGGAAGGCATGTTTCGCAGCCTTCCAGGTCTGGTATTGGACCTCTTCCTCGACAAGCCGCAGCTTCGGGAAGTCCTCCTTGCAAATCTTTCGAGCCAGGCGAATCATCTCCTTGGGGCTTTCGGGGGCGCCGCGACAGGTCAGGCCACGGTGCGTGGGAGGTGTATATAGTGGACCCCGAAAACTGGACCACCAGCTAAGCTACTCTGGTGGCCCAGGAAAGGGGTACTCGTGGCAGGTAAACGGAAGCAGTACACGCCGGCTTTCAAAGCCCAGGTCGCCTTGGCCGCCCTCAAAGGCGATAAGA
>DATBGU010000102.1:0-50647 GCA_036557825.1 Gemmataceae bacterium | reverse complement strand
TGCGTCGTCGTCGGAGGGTTCCGCAGGTGCGGCATGTCAGCGAGGTCATTGGCTACCACCAGCGGCGGAACGAGCAAGCAACAAAATCCCACAAGAAACGGCGGCGTAGATGCGTCATCTAAAGCCGCGCTGTACTGCTAAGCAGTAGTTCGGCGGCGAAGCACACCACGCTCGTCCAAGCCACGGAGAGAGGAACGATGGCTCTTGACTTGAACGATCTGTCGCCGCAAGCCTTGTGGGACACTTTCGCTCAGTTTGTAGTCGCGAAGGAGCCGGGGACGTTCGAGCAGGTCGCGTCAATGGACAACCTGGCTAACGAGGAAGGAGTCGGAATCACGCTCCACGCTCCAGCACTCCGGTTCATGGTTAGCCTTTGCGACACGCTTTGCGTGCTCGGCCGCCACCATTGGGGCGAGCCAGATCACCTGTTTGAACGGGCCAAGCGAGACCAGATGATGCCTGCGAAGAATGCCCCCGCGTGGCTTGAGGATTCCCTGTATCCTCAGGGCATCCCGACGATGTTGTTCCGCGTCGTTGGCTGGAACCGGAAGCGGAAGCGGGGCGGGCCGGTGATCGGGTTCGCATATGTGGATGAGTATTGGGGTGAGATAGAGCCGATGGATCAATATCCTGTTGAGGAGGGCGGCAGCGGCTCCTGGCAGATTACCCTTACGTTCGGAGTGCTGTCCCCGGGCTCGTAGCGTTTAATGCCGAACCAGTCCCTTGAAGCAGACCGGCCACGCGAATGAGGTTCACCGAGCTACAGCGCCTCTCTCCGCGTGAGCCGGCCACTGAACAGGGGCGTTCGGCCACAAGGGGTAATGCCGATGACTCGTAGACAATTGAGTGGGGCACTGCTTGTCGTGCTCGCCATTGCTCTTGGAACGGCTGGGGCGGAGGAGGCGTCGAAGCTGTCCATCAAAACCCAATCCTTCGACAAAGACCCCGGATGGGAAGGCCACAACAATCGGCTCCTGCCTCAAGTGCTGCCGAGCATCACACAGGACTTCGGTTATAGCGAAACCAATTTCGCCAGCACGAAGAAGGGCGAGCTGGGCGGCAAGGTGGTTCGCTGCATGACGCCGTGTTATTACGCGGCCAAGATCGAACCAAAGACCCTCAAAGATAAACTCAGCGCTTCGGGGACATTCGCCTTGAAAGGAGCGGCCGGCAGCAGCGGCGTCTTCTTCGGCTGGTTCAACTCCCAACAACCCAGCGGTGGAGGCCGCCCGGTGGGTTCGCTGGGGATGAACTTCGACGGAGAACCCGCGGGTGCCCGGCTGGCGGTCCGCATGATCGCCAGCGATAACCGGGCTTGCGGCACGTTCATCACCCCGTTCATTCCCGGCAAGTTCCGCCCCACGCCGCTTAAGCTGGACGGCACCCGCTACTCGTGGGCGTTAAGCTATGACCCCGACGCGAACGACGGCAACGGCCGCTTTCACTTCACCATCAAGAGCCACGGCACCGCACCGGAACCGCTCGACGCCAAGCGGTTGCCGGCCGATCTCCCCGCAGCCCACCGGAAGGAAGCTCTCCGTCACTTTCCCAATACGACCGCGTTCTCCGTCGATCTGCCCGCCGGCTTCAAGAAGCAAGGCGCGACCTTCGATCGCTTCGGCCTGCTCAACATGACCAAGCCGGGCAACGCCATGACGATCTACTTCGGCGACCTCAAGCACGACGGTATGGCCGAGGACTTCAGCAAAGACCCCGGCTGGCTGGGCGTTAAGGACCGGGCGACGATCGAAAGCCCGCTGGTCGGGGCGCACGACTTCGGCTTCAGCCCGAAGACGAGTTTCGCGGGCGGCAAACCCGGCGAACTCGGCGGCGATCTCTGGCGCAGCGGCAAGTACGGCTACTACGCCGACCGGATCGGCCCGTTGTCCCTCGACGATCGGCTCGAGGCGAGCGGCAAGGTGGTGCTGAAAGTCGGAGCACCGGATTCCGACGTGTATCTCGGCTGGTTCAGCAGCGCCGACAAGAAGCGGCCGCCCGTCGAGTCGGGGAACTTCCTCGGCGTTCACGTCGGCGGGCCGACGCGGGTCGGCCATTACTTCATCCCCCGGCTGACGACGGGCAAGGGAACGACGGCCAAAGTGCAAAGCGGTCCAATCCTCGCGCCGGGCAAGGTCTTCGACTGGTCGTTGGTGTACGACCCCGCCGCCAACGGCGGCCAGGGCGCGCTGCGCGTGACCCTGGGCAAAGAAACCGCGACGCTCGCCTTAAAGAAGGGCGTGAAGGCGGAGGGCGCTCACTTCGACCGCTTCGGTCTGTTTAACTCGAACATCGGCGGGCAACTGGTGCGCATCTATCTCGATGACCTGAAGTACACCGCAACGCATCCGACCCCATGATCCCGCTGGCGTCTCACGGCCAACTCGATGCAATTCGTTTGTCACAATTCCCGCGCGTCCAAGTATAAGATGGGGGCGATACGGCCAGGCCGCAGACCAGCGCCGGGGAGGGCCGATGATAGTACGCGGAAAACGCTATTTGCTCGGCTGCGGCGTGTTCCTGCTCGTAGCCGCCGGCGCTCTGACTCTGCTGGAATGGGGCCGGCGGCGACAGGCCGAGGCGGCGCCGCCGGCGCTGGACGGCTCCGGCACGGCCGTGCCGGCGAAGGAGCTTGAAGAACAATATCGCGATCCCGATACCTTCGCCCGCGCGATCGCCGACGTTCGCGAACACATGCACGCCCTGCAACAACGCTACCTCGAGGCGCGGCACACGCGCACGGCGCGGTTGACTCGCTACGATGGTAAAGGACAACCCAGCGCCGTCACGGAAACCATCTCGCACGTTCAGTATCGCGACGGCGCGGAGCGGAAAACCGAGATCGAGCATCGCCAGTTGCTCGGCAAACCGTCCTTCTTCGACCCCGAGAAGCTCAAGCTCGAACAATCCGACGCGCAAGTGCTGTCGCCGTTCGCGAAGACCACGCCCGAAGGGGTGTATCATTACCGCCTGGAAGGCGTCGAGGAGTTGAATGGTCGGCGCTTGCTGCGGATTCACTTCGAGCCGGTGTCGCCGGTGGAGCGCTCGTTTCGAGGCTGGGCCTGGATCGACCCGACCACGCACGAGGCGGTTCGCATGGTCGGCTCGCCGGTGAAGCCGCGCGTGCGCGTCGATCGCTTCGACATGATGCTGGATTACGGCCCTTCGGAAAACGGCCACAACCAACTTCGCCGTCTGACCATCGAGGCCGCCGGCGGGTTCGCTCTGATGTCCTGGCATTTTCGTTCCGAAACCGAGTTGAGCGACTATCGGGAGCCTGAAAAGTAATGTCCGCGGTAACGAGTCAAGCGCGCCGGCCGAATTTGCCGCGCCGGCTCCGGATGGTCAACCGCGTCGGGGGTTGGCTGCGCCGCTGCGGGTTGCCGATAAGCGATCTCTCGGAGGAGTCTGTCCTGCGTGCGGCCCATCGCGCAACGGGACTGCACGACTGGGGAGGCGATCATTACCGTGTCGCGCTGCGGGCGCTGCTTGAGGACTTTGCCGGCGATGAGCGGCTGACCTTTCTCGGCCGCGCGATGGCGCGCTCGATGCTGATTCAGTACGTGACCAATCGGCTGCGCATCCGCGCGGACTTGCAGCGGTATCCGGAGATCCTCCGCGGCGTTATTCGTCGCCCGCTCTTCATCGTGGGGCTGCCGCGAACGGGGACCACGCTGCTGCATCATCTCCTGGCCCAGGATTCCGCAGCGCGGCCGTTGTTGTTCTGGGAAAGCGTCTCCCCCTCTCCTCCTCCCGACATACGAACGCGCGACCGCGATCCGCGCATCAAAAGGGCCGAACGGATGCTTGCCCGGATGTATCGGAACGTGCCTCGACTGTCGGCGATCCACCGTGTCGATCCGCGCGGGCCGGAAGAATGCCTTTTGCTGCTCCGCAACGCCTTCATCGCGGATTTTCAGATCCGCACGCCGACCTTCCAACGCTGGCTCTGGGAGCTGAGTGCCGAGGACGTTCGGCGCGCTTACGAGGAATATCGGGAGCAGTTGCTCCTGTTGCAGTGGCGCTGCCCCGGCGACCATTGGGTACTCAAAGCGCCGGTGCATCTGTTCGGCCTCGGCGCCCTGCTGGCGACCTTCCCCGATGCCTGCATCGTCCAGACGCATCGCAACCCCCTGGAGTGCGTACCGTCCATGTGCAGTCTTGTGTCGGTCCTGGACGAGATCTTTTACGATCGCGTCGATGCCGAGGAGATCGGCCGGCGCACCACCGCCATGCTGGAGGAACATCTCGACCGAGGCATGAAGGCCCGCCAGTCGGCCGGTCCCGGTCGCTTTTTCGACCTCCCATACCAGGAACTCGTGGCCGACCCGATCGCCGCGGTGCGGAAGATCTACCACTATTTCGGCCACGAATTCCGGCCGGCCCTGGCGGACAAGCTGGCGGCCTATCTGGCGGAGAACCCCCAACACAAGCACGGCGCCCATCGATACAGCCTGGAAGATTTCGGACTCGATCGCGATGCGCTTCAAGCTCGCTTCGCCGCCTACTGGGACCGCTTCGGCGGCGGCGAGGCGTGAAGTCCAATCGTTGGGTCGCCGAGGAGCGCCCATGCACGCCATGCTGGTTTCCATCGGGACCACCGGGAACATGCTTCCCTTCGTGGGGTTTGGCGAAGCCCTGCGCGCGCGGGGCCATCAAGTGACGTTGTTCGGCAGTCGCCCCTTCGCCGAGATGGCGCGGCGAGGGGGACTGTCGTTCGTCGATCTCTCCGCTTCGGAGGGCCCGCGCGATCCCCTGGACGCCGAGGCGGACCCGGCGCGGCGCGGCTTTCTCGCCACCTTGCGCAAATTCGCCCTGCGGCAGATGGAGCGCGTGTATCGGTTGTTGGCGGAGCATCGCGTGCCCGGCGAAACCACGATCGCCGCCCAGGGCTGGCTGTTCGGCGCACGGCTGGCCCAGGAGAAGCTCGGGATGCCGTTGGCGACGGTCCACCTTCAGCCGATGATGCTCGGCAGCGTATACGACGTTCCCGGCCTGCCCCGGTGGACGCCGCGATGGTTCCCGCGTCTGCTGCGCGGGCTTGTCGGCCGCTACGTGGACCGCGCGCTGGTTCCCGCCCTCGACGCCTTCCGCGCCGAGTTGGGCCTGCCGCCGGTCGGCCGGCACGTCCTGAACTGGTGGCGGTCGCCGCAGCTGACCATCGGCTTCTTCCCGGCCTGGTACTCCGCGCCGCAGCCGGATTGGCCGGCGCGGACCAGTCTGGCCGGCTTCCCCCTGTACACACCCGCCAAGGCGGCCGAGGCCGACCCGGATCTGGACGAGTTCCTCGCCGAAGGAGATCCGCCCTTGATTTTCAGCCAGGCGTCGCTGGTGAAGAATGCGCCCGAATACTTTCGGAGATCGCTGGCCGTCGCCGAGAAGCTGGGACGGCGCGCCGTCCTGCTCACGCCGCACCGCCAGCAAGTCCCCGCGCGGTTGCCGCCCGGCGTCCGCCATTTCGACTTCGCGCCCTTGAGTCGATTGCTGCCGCGGTCGGCCGCCCTCGTCCATCACGGCGGCATCGGCACGCTCGGACTGGCCTTGGCCGCCGGCGTGCCGCAACTGACCGTGCCGCGCCTGCTCGATCAGTTCGACAACAGTCGCCGTCTGCTCCGCCTGGGCGTATCGGCCCATCTTCGCGCCTTCTCCTACCGCCCCGCGAAGGTCGCCCGCGTCCTGCGGAAACTGCTCGACTCGCCCACAGTGGCCGAACGCTGTCGCCATTATGCGGCCCTGTGCCGCCAGGAAAAACCGTTCGAGGAAGCGTGCCGGGCGCTGGAGCAACTGCACGAGGTTTCCAGAGGGTAGGTCAACGATCGTGCGCGTGCTGCTCGTTACACTCGGGACGGCTGGGGATCTCGTTCCCTTTCTCGCGCTGGGAAAGGGACTGCGCGAACGCGGACATGATGTAACGGTCCTCGGCAACGGCTACTATCGCGAGACGGCGTTGCGGGAGGGGCTTGCTTTTGTGGACTTGTGCTCGGCGGACGAGCATCGGAAACGCACCCAGCAGCGAAGTCGTTGGACGCGACTGCGGGCGGCGCGGGAGGGCGGTCAAAACTTGCTCGAAGATCTGCCGCGCGTCTACGACGCCGTGACGGCGCATTACGTCCGCGGCGAAACGGTGGTCGCAGCGTCGGGACTGATGTTCGGGGCGCGCATCGCCCAGGAAAAGCTGGGCCTGCCGCTGGCGACCGTTCATCTCTATCCCCGTTGCTTCCGCAGCCTCGACGATCCGCTGTTCTGGCCGCGCTGGCTGCCGCGGCCGATACGCCGGCTCTGGTTGCGGATGGCGGATCGCGTCATCCACCGGCACCTCGGCGGAGGGATCAACGCCTTCCGGGGCCGGCTGGGACTGCCGCCCGTCGCGTCCCTCCTGCGCTGGTGGCACTCGCCCCAATTGGTCCTCGGCCTGTTCCCGGAATGGCTGTCTCCGCCGCAAGGCGATTGGCCCGCCAACACGGTGCTGACCGGCTTCGCGCGGTACGACGCCCTCGAAGCGTTTGGCGAGGACCGCGAATTGGAGGCGTTTCTATCGGCCGGGGAGCCGCCGCTGGTCTTCAGCCACAGCTCCGCCGTCGCCGACGCCCCCTTCTTCTTCGCCGCGTCCGCCGCCATCGCCGAGCGGCTGGGCCGGCGCGCCATCCTGCTGACGCCCCGCCGCGAGCAGCTGCCGCAACCGTTGCCGCCGAACGTGCGTCATTTTTCGTTCGTGCCGCACAGCCGCCTGCTGCCGCGGGCCGCCGCGCTGGTCCATCACGGCGGCATCAACAGCGCCGGTCAAGCGTTGGCGGCTGGCATCCCGCAACTCCTCGTGCCGATGTTTCTCGACCAGCCGGACAACGGCCGCCGCCTGCGGCGCCTGGGCGTGGCGGCAACCGTTCGGCCGAGCGCCTACCGTCCGCGCCTTATCGCCCGCCGACTCCGGCAGCTTCTCGATTCGCCCAGCGTGGCCGAGCGCTGCCGATTTTTCGCCGCCCGATTGCGTGAAGAGAACGCGGTGGAGAAGGCGTGCGACGCCCTGGAGCGGCTGTACGCCGAGTCAGTTGGGAATCGCACCGAGGCCTGACGCCGCGTGTTTGCGGAGAAACTCCACCAGGGCGGCCCTCATCCGCTGCGAATGCTCTCCCACCCAGATGAAATGGCCACAGCGCTCGATCGCATACACTTCGGCGCCGGGCACCTTGTCCGCGACGAACTTCACATGACTGGGCGAGGCCGCGCAATCTTCGAGTCCCTGGACGATCAGGGTCGGCGCCTGGATGCGCTCCAACGGATAGTCGGGGAGCAGGGCGATTTGTTCCTCGTCATTCAAAACGCCGGCCGCCCGCGCGGACAGCGGCAACATGCAGCCGACGAGCGCCCGGAAGAAGCGGACCTGATCGAGGTTGGCGAGCATCGCCGCGACCCGGTTGCGGATATCGGAGTCCGGCACCGTCCGCACCGTCATCCCACGGAACAGCCGCTGGGCCAGCCGCCCGATCCGGAACCGCAACATCAGGTGCATGAGCGTGCTGAGAAACAAATCCAACAACAACAATCCGCCGCGCGACGAGAGGAACCATTTACGCACCCCGGCCCGCTTGTGCGGCGGTATCCTGCGCGCGATCGCCGAGAACATCACCAGGGCCGAGGCGCGCTCGGGATGGCGCAGGACGAACTGCAAGGCGAATGGCCCGCCCCCGGAAGCGCCGATCGCGGCGACCTTGTCGATACCGAGATAGTCCAGCAGCGCCGCCATCGCATCCGCTTGCTGCTCCGGCGTGCGTCCCGTCTCCACGGGCGTTCGCAGGTAGCCGGGACGGGACGGCGCGAGGATTGTGAACTGCGCCTCTTCGTCCCGACCATTGATAAAGCTCGCGGCTGCCAACCCCTGATCGTAGCCGCCGACCGTGCCGTGGAAATAAAGGACGACGAAACCTTGTCCGCTCAGGGCATATTCCACCGAACCGCGAGACGTTTCGGCAATACGGCTGCCGGCCCGCAGAGAGGCGAGCAACCTTCGTTTCCATCCCCAGAAACCGAGCAGCGCCGCAGCCAGTATCCCGACAACACTGCTCAACGCAATCCATGATTCCGTGTTCATGGTATGATCCCTTGTCGGAACGCTCAACCCGCCTCCGCCGTCACGCGCTCGCCGGGGAGGGCGAACCGTCCCTGGTAGTCGCCGAACAGCCGATCCACGTCGGCCCGAGTCAGACCGAACTGTTCCAGGCCGTACTGATGGACCCCGTGCTTGTCCGCGGGATTGGCCGTCAGCCACTGCCGCATCCGCTGCTCCGTCGCCTCGTCCACTTCCATTCCGAAATGGCGACCAATCTCGCGCACCGTACCGATCGGGTCGGCGACGAGGGAGTGGAAATGCACGTCGAGGATGCGTGAAGGGTCCGCCGCGCGGGCGCTCATCGCCGGTTCCAGCAAGTGCGTGCGGAGCAAGCGGGCAACCTCCGGCCCCAGTCGCCGGCAATCCACCTCGTCGGAATAAATGCCCTGCGACACCGCGAAAAGACTGCACGCCGAGGGGAGAACCTTGCCGATATCGCGATGTGTCTGGATGACGCAGGCGTCGGGGAACTGTTCCAGCAGCGCTTCCAATCCGAACGAGTGGACCGGCGATTTGAGAACCCATTGTCCGCGCGGTTGGCCCCATTGCAGCACTTGCAGATAGCGGCGGTATTCCCCATAGGCCCACGGCAGCAACTCCCGGCCCCGTTCCCGCAACCAGTCGAGGTAGCCGCGGACGTTGCCGTTGAGGAAGAAGGCAGGCGTCACGAAGGTGTTGAAGAGCATCCACGTACATTCTTCCGGCCCGTCGGCGTCGATGGGATGTACCGTCCGCAGCTGCGGCGCGCCCCAGCGCGTCAGCAGATTGAGGAGACGGCGCGCGTTGGCGGGACGGCGGTCCTTGCCGCGCGCGTCCGCGGCCGGTTGGAGCGCCTCCCAGAAGAGCAGCGGCCGGCAACCGGGCTGCTGGCACAACAGATTGTGCAGCAGCGTCGTGCCGGTGCGCGGCAGGCCGACCACGAAGATCGGCCGAGGCACGGGCTGTTCAAGGATCTCCGGGTGGACCTTGATGACGTGATGCACGCGCAGACGGTTCGCCGCGTAATGCGTGAGGTTAAAGCGCGTCAGCAACCGGCCGAACGGACTTAAGCGAGCATCCTCCTCCATCGAATCGACCAGCGCCGTAAACGGCTCGCGAAAGCACTCGTCGCCCCAATCGGACAGCTTCGTCCAGCGCGCGGCCGATTCGAGGAGGGCAGACGCCGACAGACGGCGACGCCAACCCCAGCGGCGCAGCTGGCAGCCAATCGAATTGAACAAGCGCATCCCCAGCGAGCGATGGGGGCGCTGAAACGTCCAGGATGAACTCGACTTCATCGAGCGCGACTCCTCAATGCAGGGCTTCCAGCGGCTTGATGCGCATGGCCGACAGCGCCGGCAGCAATCCGCCCAGAATTCCCATGACCAAAGTAAACAGGGCGGCAAAGGTCAGAATGCCCGCATCGACGCGGAACGCGAAGTCGATCTGCCGCGCTCCGATCGAGGCGCTGCGTGTCAGGCCGTTGGTCGCCGCTCCCAGCGCCACGCCGAGCAGACCGCCGATCGCGGCGATCAGGATCGCTTCCAGCAAAAACGACAGCACGATGTCGGGCGACGCGAAGCCCATGATGCGCAGCACGGCGATGTCTTTCGTGCGTTGGCCGATGGCGGCGAACATGGTGTTCATCACGCCGAACATGGCGCCGACGCCCATGAACCAGGCGATCACCCACGCCGCCGTCTGCATGATCTTCGTCTGCTCCGACTGCTTCTGATAATACTTCGGCTCCGTCATCGCCTCGACGCTGACACTGCGGCTGGCGCTCAGCCGCTGGGCCAACCTCTCGGCGTCTTGCGGCGACGGGGCCCGCAGGACGACGGAGCTGTAAACACCTTCGCGGCGAAACTGGCTGGCCAGTTCGTTGAGGTCGCACCATACCTCCGACTCGAAGGCGGCGCCGCCGGCCTCGAAGACGCCGACGATCTTCCACTGTTTGCGGCCCATTTCCAGCGAATCGCCGACCTGAAAGCGGTTCTCACGCTGCACACCTTTGCCGATGATGACCTCGCTCTGGCTGGGGCGAAACGCGCGGCCCTTCGAGACGTGCAGCTGCGAGTGAACGCGGAAGGCGACCGGCAGGACGCCGCGAACTTGCAGGAAGCGGAAATCGCCGGTGAGTTCGTTCTGATGGTGGACGACCATGAACAGCTCGCGGCTGGCGACCGGCTGGCTGGCCGCGTCGAGCGCGACGCCCCGGCTGTTCTCGACCTGCGAAACCAGGCCGCGCTCCATCTGACTGACGATCTCGTCGTTGTTGCCCTTGCTGAGCAGGATGACGTTCTCCGGCTCGCCGGTGGTGGCGCAGGCGGACTCGATGCCGTTGATGAAGGCGAGCATCACCACCAGCGCTGCGACGACCAGCGTGAAACCGGACGCCGTCATCAGCGTCGTCTTCCAGCGCACCCGCAAATTTCGGTAGTTGTACGACAGCGGAACCATGGTAGTAGTTGGTAGTTGTCCGTGGTTGCTTCCTCGTTCCCAAGCTCTGCTTGGGAACGCCGTCCGCGAAGCTCCGCTTCGCACCCGACCTTCTTCGAGCCGCGAAGCAGAGCTTCGCGACGTAGGTTCCCAAGCAGAGCTTGGGAACCAGAGGGTCCGTCTTTATCGCGGCCTCCGGACGAATTATGCAATTTTGGCGAATACGTCCGACACCTTGACCTTGCGCGCGTTCCACGCCGGGATGACGCTGCCGGCGAAGCCGACGAACGCCCCAATCAGTACTCCCCAGAGCAACATGCTGCTCGAAATGGGGAACATGAAAAAGATGCGCGTCGCGCTGTTGTTGGACACCATGCCACTGACGGCCAGCGTCGAGGCCAGCCACGCCAAAAACGCGCCGACGAACCCGCTAATCGCGCCGATCAGCGTCGCCTCGCCGATGACCAGCACCATGATCGCCGCCGGCTCGAACCCCAGCACTTTCAGCACCGCCATCTCCACCTTCCGCTCGCGCGTCGCCACACTGATACTGTTGGACAGCACGATAACCATGTCGATGAGCAGGATGCTGACGACCAACTCGATGATCGACAGGATGGCCTGGCCGCGATTGACGAAGCGGGCGACGCCGGCCGACTCCGTCTCCACCTTCAACTCCGGCTGCTGCTTTTGAAACTGCTCCTGAATCTTCCCGGCGACGCGCTGCGCGGCGTTGGCGTCAGCCAGGCGCAGCCAAACGCAGTTGACGGATTCCTTGTTGCCGGTGCCCTCCTCGTAGTAGTCCTCGCGGAAGAAGAAATTGCGCGTGAACTCGCCCGGCGGCAGCACGCCGACGATCTTGAAACGCAGATCCTTGTCGGGATGGCTGGAGCTGAGGACCGTGAACTGCTGGCCGATCTTCCAACCCATCTGCTGCATCATGTCAGCGCTCAGGATGGCCCCCGTCTTCTCGCGCCGCAGCGCCTCGACAGCGACGGGGTCCAGTTTTTCCAGACCGTTGTGCATGGCGACGAGATTGTCCGGCCGCGTCGCCACGCCGAAGCCCTGCCGGCTGCGCTGCCGCGAGGCGTCGAGGTAGCCGGCGTAAAAGTTCCACACCGTCCAGTCCTCGACGCCCTCCAGGCGCGTCAGCGACGGGACGTAACGCGCCGGAATGCGGCTGGGAGCGACCCAGCGCTCAGTGACGAGCAATTTCGATTGGCTGGCCTCCGCCTCGACGTGCTGCCGCACCGACAGGATGATGGTCGCCATCTCGGCGCAGATGGTCACCATGACCGTCACCGCCAGGGCGGTCAATGTGGTGCGCAGCTTGTTGCGCCCCAGGTTTTTCAGAATTAGAATGAAAAACTTCAGCACACTGATGCACTCCGCGATCTCATCCCTACCAGCCCTCGCTGGCGCTTCGGGCTAGTGGACGTGCTCCGAGTTGGCCGCGCACAGCCCATTCCGTCCGGTCGGGTGGCCGCCGACGGCGTAGTCGGCGCGGTCCTCGACGATGACGCCCTTGTCGATGCGCAGCAGTCGCCGCGCCCGCGCCGCCGCGACCGGATCGTGCGTCACCAGCAAAATCGTCTTCTTCAATCCCTGCTGCAACGACTGAAGCAGATCGAGAATCTCCTTGGACTTGACGCTGTCGAGATCGCCGGTCGGTTCGTCAGCGACGACCAGCTTCGGATCGGTCACGAGGGCGCGGGCGATGCCGACGCGCTGCTGCTCGCCACCGGATAGCTGGCCCGGTCGATGATGCAGGCGGTGCGACAAGCCCACGAGGTCCAGCACCATCAGCACCTGCTCGCGCCGCCGCCGTGCCGACATGTTCAACAGCAGCAGCGGCAGCTCCACGTTCTCATACGCCGTCAACACGGGGATGAGGTGGAAGAACTGGAACACGAACCCCACGGCGTTGGTGCGCCAGCGCGCCAGTTGCGTCTCGTCGAGCTTGGATATTTCCAGGCCAGCGAAAAGGACACGGCCGGTCGTCGGTTGATCGAGTCCGGCGATCAGGTTAAGCAGCGTCGTCTTGCCGGAGCCGCTGGGACCGATCAGGGCCACGAAGTCCGCCTGCGCGATCTCCAGATCCACACCCTTGAGCACGGAAATGCGCTCGCTGCCGCGCACGTATTCCTTGACGACGTTCTCGACGATGATGAGTGGTTCGGGGTTCATACGGCGTCCTTTCGGGCGGCGTCGCCGTCCTTGCTCTGGCCGCGCGGACGCACGGGCTTGCCATCCTTCAGGGGCTGCGACGTCGGCAGCAACACTTTTTCCTCCGGTTGCAATCCCTCGCGGACCTGCACGCTGTCGCCGACGACGGCGCCGAGTTGAATCGTGCGCAGCCGGGCCACGCCGCCGTCGAGGACGAACACGGCGGGCGGATCGCTGTTGGGCGCCAGCGCCTTGACCGGGATGCGCGGCAAGTCCTCGTCGCCGTTGAGGCTGTTCTTTTCCTTGACGAACAGCACGCGCGCGTTCATGTCCGGCAGCAAATGGCCGTCGGGGTTGTCGATGGCGACTTTCATCTGCACGACGCCGCGCTGGCGGTTGACCAGCGGCTGCATACGGCTGAGGTGTCCCTTGTAGACGTGATCCGGATAGGCGTCTGGGATGACCTCGCAAGGGGCGTCCTTCGTCACCTGGCGAAGATCGCGTTCTTGCACGTCCACCTCGGCCTCCATCTCGCTCAGGTCCGCCAGCGTACACATGGCCGTATACACGAGATCGGCCTGGATGCTCTCGCCGGGATTGACGTTGCGTTGCAGGATGGTGAAGACGCGCGAATGGCCTTCCGAATCGGCCGGAGCGAAGATTTTCGTCTTGTCGAAAAAGTACTTGGCCCGATCGCGGGCGGCGGTGGCGCGTTGGACCTCGGCCTCGGCGGCGGTGATCTTCTCCGCCCGTGTCCTCTTGTGGATCAGATCGCGGTGGGCCTTCTGCACCTTGACGGCCATCTTGGCGTCCCGATAGCTCGCCAGGGCGCGATCGTACTCGGCCTGTCCGATGGAGCCGGGAAAGAGCCGGCGCGCTCGCTCGTGTTCGCGGGTGGCGATTTCCTCCTGCACGCGGGCCTGATCGAGCAGGGCGCTGGCGTGCTGCTTTTCCTCCACCTCGTGTCCGTTTTTCAGCTCGTCCAGTTGGGCGGCGGCGGTGGCCAGCGACGCCTCGGCCTGCAAATACTCGGCCTTGTAGCGGGTGTCGTCGATCTCGAACAGCAGATCGCCGGTCTTGACCGTCTTGCCCTCTTCGGGCAGGACGACGCGCGAGACGATGCCGCCGACCTGCGGCGAGATGACGACCTTGGTGCGCGGCACGACGAAGCCGGACAGATCGAGCAGCACGTCGCGCGACGGCTTGCCGGTGTAGACGAAGACGTCGGCTTCCGGGACGTTGTTGGCGTTGCGGTAGGAGTAGCCGGCCAAACTGCCGCCGGCGAGGACGAGGACGACCAGCATCCACAGCAGCAGTCGCTTGCGGCGTCGGCCGCCGCCGCGCCGTTCGTGGTCGGCGACCTGGAAATCGCGCAGCCGGGACGCGATTTGCTCCGGGACCGGCGGTTCGACCGCCTGCATGGGAGGGTTCGTCATACAATCCTGCCTCTCTGGATTCACCGAATCATGATTCACACGGGTGCCTCAACCGGCCGGGCCGTGCAAGCAACAAGGAAGCGATCCACCCGCGCCGAACACACGACCAGCCGCTCGCCGGTCGGCGCGTGCTGGATCAGGAACGCGCCTTCGTCATCGCACTCGACGGCTTCGAGATCTTTGGGCCGACCCTGCAAGCCGGTGCCCAGCGCCTTGGCGGCCGCCTCCTTGGCGCACCACAACCGCGTCTCGAACGCCTCGTGCGGATGCGCCTCCGCAAGCTGAGTGATCCGGATGCACTCGTCGGCGGTGGCGAACTCCGGCAAGATGCCGCGCGTGTCGCGCTCGGCCTCTTCGAGATCGACGCCGATGGGCGCGTCCGCGGCGATGGCCACGGCGCCGCCCTTCGTATGGGCGATGCTGATGTGCGGCAGCAAGGGATCGTCGCCCGGCTCCAGATAGGGAGCGCCGAGGGCGTCGTGGGCGATGCAAAGCTCCGCGGGATGCGGCATCGGCGTGCCGTACTTCCGCGCCCACCACACCCGCGCCGCGTCCTTGGCCGCGGCGCGCGAGGCGACAAGTTGACGCCGCTGGTCCTTGGAGGACGCCTCCCAGAACGACGGCATCTCCGACGAGTGCAGCAGCCAACGGGCGGCCCACTCCAGGTCGATGCCGGTGAAACACTCGCGCGTCGCCAACATGCATACGGCGCCTTCAGGCAGACCCGGCAGGTCGATCTCCTCCGACAAAACGTGGCGCTGCGGCAGGCGCGCGGCCTTGTCGTAGCGCGTCGGCCAATTCAGGAGCCAATCCGTCCAGCCCTGAAAGCGCGCCCACACCTCTCCCGCTTCGTTGTCCAACTCGATGTTGAAACGAACTTGCCGGACCTCGACTTCGCAGGAGACGACTTCCATGCGGAGGCGGCAAGTCGTTCCGGGTGGCGGCGGCGGCGCGTAAAACTCGATCTTCTCCACGCCGATGGGCAAAATGAACTCCCCGTGGACGCGCATCCACAGACCGACGACCTGCCCGACGCCGTCCATCAGACACGGGTCGGTCAAGAGCAGCGGATCGCGCCGCGAAGCGAACAGATCGTCGCGCGGCATGGCGAGCAGCGAACCCGACGCCCCCGGATTGCCCAGCGTATGCAAATCGTTCACGGTCCAGAAGCGCGGGCCGTGGAACAGATAGCGTTCGCTCCTCAGATCCTCGACGCCGAAGGGCCACGGTCCATCGGCGCTGGAATCGGCGATCCCCCCTTCGAGATCCTGCCGATACGATTCCGCGAACAGAACGGTGGCCGAGAAGCTCGCCTGCTCCGCGATGAAGATCGTGCCGTGGACGCGCTGCACGCCGCTCGCCTCGTCGAGCGATTCGACGCGGCACTCGATGCGAATGTCCGCCTGTTCGCAATCGAGCAGGCCGATCCAGCGCTGGCCGCGCACGTTCTCGAAGCCGATCAGGCCCAGACCGGGCGACAGCAGCGACGCCGCCTCGGCGACGAATTCCAGGCTCATCGTCAGAGGCAGGATCGGCAATCGCTCGTGCAGCGGCTTGCTCTCGGCGTAAATGAACAGATGATCCTGCAAGTACAAATCCTCCGCCAGCGTCAGGGTGCGCTCGACGGTCAATTCGCTGCCCGGCACGAAGCGCGTCACACGGCCCAGCACCGGCATGCGCTGGGCCTCCGCGGGTATTTCCAGGACAGGCTCCGGTGGAATCGGCGCTGCGCGGCGCTGGGCGTTTTCGTGCTTGAGGGGCGACCAGTCGATGCGCAGCGGAAGGGCCGTCCGCGACGGTTTCGGCTCGGGTTGCGGCCGGTCGAAATCGAGCGCGCGCACGCCGCGGTACTCGAACAAAGGAGCCAGCGTCAGCGGCACGCCGGCGCAGAACAGCGTGGCGCAGAGGTGATTCATCTGCGTCAGAGGGTTTCGCGTATCGACATCGAGGGCGCAGGTGACGACCTCCGATCCTTCCGGCAGCATCGCCTTGAGGTGCGCGGCCATGTGACCGCCGCCGACCTGGACGAAGAGGCGCGCCCCATCCGCGTACATGCGCCGAATCGTCTGCCAGATGCGCAGCGGCCGATCGACGTTCATCATCAGCGTGTCGCGGATGCCTTCGGCGTCGTCGGGATACAGTTCCGTGGTGATGGAGGAATAGAAGGGGATGCGCGGCTTGCGCGGCTCGGCTTTGTCTTTGCCCAGTTGCTCCAGCAGTTCGCCGCGCAGATGGCTCAGGCAAGGCGTGTGGATGGGCGGATACGGCAGCAGCTGAATGAGGATCTGTTCCTGCTGTAATTTCGCGGCGATGCGGAGCAGGCCGTCGCGATCGCCGCCCAGCACCAGCCCCTGCGGCGACATGTGGATGGCCAGGTGAACGTTCGGCTCCTCGGCCAAGAGCGGCGCGACGGTCTCTTCCGTGGCCCAGGCGAAGGCGAGCTGCTGCCCGGCCGCCGCGCGGGAATCGAGGTTGAGGACTTTCCAGAAACCCGGCGCGATATCGTGGAAGTCGGCGATGCCGACGGCGCACAGCGCCGCCATCTCACCCTGGCTCTGTCCCGTCACCATATCGACCGGAATGGCGAACTTGCGGAGCAAAATCCAGCTCACCCAGTTGCTGAGGGTGACGCCCATCGCGGCCAGGTAGCGCTCGCCCGGCGGCAACTCCTCACGGAGGGAATCGTCAACCTTGGGCGGCGCCAGCCGCGATTTGAGCCGTTGACGATGCTCCTCCGGCAGCGTCAACGGCGGCGAAAAAATGGCGCTGGTCGGGACGTTGTCGTCCGGATGACGGTCGCGGTCCTCGAAGTAGTCGAACTCGGCCCGGCCTTCCGGGTAGTGCATGCACAATTCAAGGAGGTGGTCGGGATAGTTGCCGATCAGTCCGGGGAAGCCCATGCCGGGGAAGATGAAGGCGATCTTGCCGCGATGCGCGGCCACATCCGCCGAGAAATAGATCTCGGCCACTTCCTCGGAAACGGCCGCCGATTCGGGGTGGTCGAGCCAGCGGCGGAGCAGCTTCCGCAGATGCGCGATGTCTTCACAGATCATCGCCAACTTGACGCGGTGCTTCGCGTCGATGGTTTGAGAAAGCGAGCAGGCCACATCCGCCAGGGCAGGACAGCTTTTGTCCTGGTCGAGGAAGCGTTCGAGGCGGAGGGCCTGCTCGCGCAGGGCCGGTTCCGAATCGGCCGAAAACACTACCAGTTCGCTTGCCCGGTGCAGACCGGGTTCAATCGGTCGAGACCGCATGTCCGGGGCGACCTGCTCACCCATCGACGACGCGACGGTCACGGAGCGCTTTGATCCGACCGCCGGCACTTCTTCGAGGACGAGGTGCGCATTGATCCCGCCGAAGCCGAAGGCGTTGACGCCGGCGCGACGAGGGCCGTGCGCGGGATTGTGAATCCACGGCCTTGTCTGGGTGATGAGGTAGAACGGCGCGTCCGCGAGTTCGGGGCGCGGTTCCTCGCAGTGCAGGCTCGGCGGCAGGATCTTGTTCGACAGGGCCAGGGCGGTTTTGATGAGGGCGGCGATGCCGGCGGCCGGCATACAGTGGCCGATCATCGACTTGACGCTGCCCATCGCTCGCGCCGTCGCCGGCTCGCGGACGGTGCCAAAGAACGTCTTGACGGTCGCCAATTCCGTCAGATCGCCGATGAGGGTGCCGGTGCCGTGCAGTTCCAGATAACCGATCGTGTCGCGCTCGACGCCGGCGTCGGCGTAGGCATTCGCCAGCGCCTGGACCTGGCCGGGGCAGGAGGGCGCCAGCACATCGACCTCGCGTCCGTCGCTGGCCGATCCGGCGCCCTTGAGGATGGCATAGATCGCATCACCATCGCGGATGGCGTCGCCGAGGCGTTTGAGGACCACCGCTCCGCCGCCTTCGCCCGCCAGCAAGCCATCGGCGCGGCGGTCGAACGGCCGGATCACGCCGGACGGCGACAGGGCGCCGATTTGCGTGAAGACGTACAGGAAGGTCTGCGTCAGGTTGAGGAACACGCCGGACGCGACCGCCAGGTCGCACTGCCGCGTCCGCAGACGCCACATCGCCTGCTCCACGGCCAGGAGCGACGAAGCGCAGGCCGCATCGACGGTGTAGGCGGCGCCGCGCAGATTCAACCGATTGGCCGTTCGGCTGGCGGTAATGTTCGGGATGGCCGTCGAGACGTTGTCCGCCGCGCGCGGCGTCAAAGTCGAACGCAGGAACGCTTCCATGTCGCGGCGGCGCGGTCTGATCGCGTCCGGCGAGTGCCGCTCCAGCAACTCCAGCACGGTATGGCATACCTCCGCGCGGAGCGTCAGTTCGGTCATTTTGCCGGTCGAGTAGCCGCCGCGGCCGATGATGACATCGGTGCGCTTGCGCAGCGGGCTGTCCAGGGCGATGCGAGCGTCCTGGAGCGCCTCGTCGATGACGTGCAGCATCAGAAATTGATCGGGATCGCCGTGACGAACCAGGTTGGGCAGGACGCCGAAACGCACCGGATCGAACGGCAGGTCCGTGGGCAGGAAGCCGCCGCGGTTGGTGGGAAGAAACGCCTCATGGTCGGCGGCCAGCTCAACATTGGAGCATTCGCTCCAACGTCTCGGCGGCGGGCTGTCGATGGCATCGACGCCGTTGGCCAGGTTCGACCAGAATTGCCGCACGTTCGCCGCCCGCGGAAAAACGCAGGCCATGCCGACAATTGCAATGTCCTTGTCGTTGCTCATAATCGGAATTCTCCGGTCGCTTACGCTCCCGGCTCGCCAAAAAGTCCTCCGGTCGCTTACGCTCCCGGCTCGCCTCACCTCGCTTGCTGCATCCGCTCGACGCCGCAGGCGATGACCACCTCCGCGCCGCAGCGTTCCGTTCGGCCTATCTCCGCCAGGAACGCGGCGACCCCCTCCTCAATCGGAATCAGTCCCACCCCGGCGGCCGTGTACAGGCGGCGCAGCTCCTCCGAAATCATGCCGCCGTCCCACGGACCCCAGTTGAGGCACGCCACGCGCCCCGGCCAGCGTCCGTGCAGATGGTCCGCCAGCTTGTTCAGCACCTCGTTGGCCGCGCTGTAATCGACCTGCCCGGCATTGCCGAATCGCCCCGACACCGAACCGAAAAACGTCAGGAACTTCAGTCTCTCCGGGCGCAGCTTGTGGGCCAGGGTCAACGCACTGTCCACCTTGGTTCGGAAGACGTTGGCGAAGGAAGCCAGCGTCTTGTCGGCGATGCGCCGGTCCTCGATGACGCCCGCGCCGTGAACCACGCCGTCGATGCGGCCGAAGCGCTCGTACAACTCGTCGATCAAGGCCGCGAACCGTTCGCCGTCGCGCACGTCGAGCGTGTGATATTCCACCGTGGCGCCGGCGGCCGTGCAGGCGTCGAGGTTGGCGCGGATCTGCCGGTCCTTGAGCAGCCGGTTGACCGATCGCTCAATCTCGGCCGGCACGACCGGCCCGCCTCCGGCACGGGCGTCTTCGAGAAAGAGCTTCCGCAACTCGGCTCGATCCAGACCGCGCGTCCGTGCCGCTTCCTCCGCCGGCAACGGCGAGCGTCCCACCAGGACGAGGCGCGGCTGGGCGGTCGTCGCCAGGCCGCGCGCAACATCCGCAGTCACGCCATAGGCGCCGCCCGTCACCAGGATCACCGAATCCCGGTCGAGCGCCAGGGGCGGCGATGCGCTCGACGGCTGCGCGATCAGATCGGGACGCCAACGTCCCTGCCCGGTCAGGCCGACCTCGACGAGATCGTCGTCCGTGCCCGATTCCAGGAGCAATCGCGTCGCCAACACGTCGGCCGGTAACAGCGGATCAACGTCGATCGCCTTGACGTGCAGGCGCGGATATTCGCGCCGCAGGGTCTTGGTGATGCCGAGCGTGCCGGCGGCGACCATCGACGGAAACACCTCCTCACCGAGTCCGAAATGTCCACCCAGGCCGGTCACGTTGATGAACCATCCTCCACCTTCGTCGGCACTGGACTGCAAATCACCAGCGAACTCCTTGACGAGGTTGAACGTCCAGGCGGCGGCGGTCATGGGTGCGTCCGTCTCGTCGAGGCTTCCACGGCAAAACGGCGGACACAGGCCGAGGAAGTTGATCGCGGCGCCCACGCGGGCGGATTCCGGTCCCCGCACCAACTCGTGCAACTCTTGAACGGAGGACGGCGAGGACAAATCGGCCTCGTAGCGATCGCCCGCCAACCGTCGCGCCGCCGCGCCCGGCATAACCTGCCGAACGCGGTATCCTTCTCCCGTCAGCGCCGCCACGATGGCGGCGCTGACGTCGCCCACCTCGCCGATCACGAGGAGGACGTCTCCGTCAGGAAACCGTTTTTTTTTAAGCCGTTGATCTCCATCGGTGCGGCCACGGACGCCACGGCATAGTGCTTGACCGAGCCGTTCACCTTGTCGTCGCCGTTCACCTTCGGAGTGGCCGCACCGTTGTTGTGCGGGGCGGCGACGACGGTTTGCCGGCGGCGGTCGTAGGATTCGATGATGTCGCGCAGCGTCTTCAGCTTGGTGAACTCCGCGAGGAGTTCCTCCTCCTCCTGGTCCTCGGCGCGGAAGAAGACGTGATAGGTCTTCAACTGGCTGAAGATTTCCACCGTCTTGATCGAGTCGATGCCCAGCTCGGACTCCAGGGCCAGGTTCTCGTCGAGAGCGTCGATGGGGTAGCCGGTGCGGACGCTGACCACGTCGAGAAGATCGCGGCGGAAGATTTCGGTTGGCGGCGGCCCCTCACCGTTCACGGCTGGCGTGGGCGTCGGCGTCGGCTGGCCATTGACTGGGGCGGCTTTCTCAGCGGCCACGGTGTGCGTGCCGTTGGTGCCGTTGCCGTTCACCGCGGCGGGAACGGGCGCGGGACGCGGGGGCGTCACGGCGGCCGCCCGCGGGATGACCACGGGCGGCCGGGTGACGGCCGACGTTGGGCGAACGCGCGGCGTAAGCGGGGGCGGTGCAGCCTCCGCGATGGGCGGGCGCGGCTCGGCGAGCGTCGGCGGAGGCACGAAGGAAGTCGGCGGCATCGGAGCGCCCTGGCCGAAATGCAGCATCAGACGTTCCTGCATTTCCAGGTAGCGCTCCAGGACGCGGTTTTGGCTCTGCTGGGCTTCGAGCAGGAGCCGCGTCGTCGCCTGGAACTGGGCGAAGAGATCGTTGCCCGCGGCGCGGGGTTCTCCGTTGGTGATCGTCATGGCTGCTGGGACTTTCTCCGATTTCGAGCTTGCGGGAATGGTTGACTGTCCGCGACCATTCGGGACAGGGCTGCGCGGCACGGCAGCCGGGGGAACCGCCGGCGCCGTGACAGTGGAATCGAGATCCGGACGCTTCGGCAAGGGAGTAACTGGCTCGGCCTTGTTGGGGCTGAGAACCCAGTCCGTCGCCCGGGGGGTGTTTCGCGTCCGCGCCCGTTCGAGGAACTCCGCGACGGAGTTGTCCTCCAGGCCGCGATCCGCGAACCACGCCGCCACGTTCACCGGCAAGCCGAGCGCACTCAGGCGGCCGATCAAATGTCCCAACTGCGTCCAACCGTCGCGGCCGGGCGCGTCCAGGGACAGAGCCGTCGCCGGCTCCCCTTGCAGGATGCGCCCCACCAGGTCGGTCAGCACCTTGCCGGGACCGACCTCGATAAACAGGCGTGCGCCGTCGGCGTGCAGTTGGCGAATTTCTTTCTCGAACAGCACCGGCTCGCTGAAGTGACGGGCCAGCAGGACGCGGATGCTCTCCGGTTCGTCGGCGTGGCGAGCGCCGGTCGTGTTGCTGTACACCGGCAGCGCCGGACGCTGGAACGAGACGCCGGCGAGGAAGTCGCGCATCGTCGCGGCGGCGGCGGACAATTGCGGCGTATGGAAGGCGGCGGACACGGCAAGCTTGCGCGTCCGCAATCCGCGTCGCGGCAATTGCTCGACGGCGGCGGCGATCGCCTCGACCGGGCCGGCGATCACCGTCTGTTCCGGCGCGTTGAGGTTGGCCAGGCGGGCGGGAATGTTCAATTCGCGCAGGGCCGCCTCCGTGACGGCCGGATCGCCCTGCACCGAGGCCATCGCGCCGGGACACGCGCGGGCCGCGTCCGCGCACACTCGGCCGCGCTGCGCCGAGACGTTGAGCAGATCGGCCCGCGACAGGCAGCCCGCCACTTGCAACGCGACGTGCTCGCCGTAGCTGTGGCCGGCCACGAAGGCGGGGCGGACACCGAAGCGTTCCAGCAGGTCCGTGGCGAACAGTTCCACCACGCCCAGCGCCGGCTGCGCGACGCGCGTGTCCTGCAACGCCGTCCGCTGCTGTTCGCGCTCGGCTTCGTCGAAGACCGGAGGCGGATAGATGTAGCGCGTCAACGGCCTCGGCAATTCCTCTTTCAGAAGACGGTTCGCTTCCAGGAAGAGATCGTGACACCACCGGCAGCTGGACGACAGGTCGCGCAGCATGTTCACCGACTGCGAGCCTTGCCCTGGATACAGGAAGCAAACCTGCGAAGCGGGGACAGCGGGCGCCTCCGAATGATAGATGCCGCTGGGGTCGTTCAACTCCGCGCGCTCCGGCAGCAACGCGAGCGCCTTGTGGATCTTCTGCCGCAAATCCTCGACGGAGGCGGCGACGAGAGCGAGACGACTGCCGCCCGAGGACCGCGTGCGTTTGCTCTCGGCGGTGAAGACGGCCGCGGCCAGACCGGCGAGGTCGTCCGTGGCGGCCTCGCCAAGTTGTTCCTGGAACTGTTGCAGGTCGCTCATCAGTTCCGCGCGGCTGGCCCGCTGGAAGACGAACAATTCGGCGGCGCGCGGCGTCCAATTCGGCTGTCCGGCTTGGCTCGCCGGACCTACCGACGGCCCGTCGTATTCTTCCAGCACGACATGGAAATTGGTGCCGCCGAAGCCGAACGAGCTGACGGCGGCGCGGCGCGGCTGCTCGCCCTTTTCCTCCATCCACGGTCGCGTTTCCGTGTTGAGGTAGAACGGACTTTGCGCCAGGTCGATGGTGCGGTTGGGCGTTTCGATTCCGATGGTCGGCGGCAGCACGCGCTGTTGCAGCGCCAGCGCCGACTTGATGAGGCTTGCCAGACCGGCCACCGTTTTGGTGTGGCCGATCATCGACTTGACCGAGCCGACAGCCACGTATTGCCGTTCGTCGGTGTGCGGGGCGAAGACGCGGCTAAGGGTGTTCAGTTCGGCGCTGTCGCCGACGGCGGTGCCGGTGCCGTGGGCCTCGATGAGCGTGACCGAGGCGGGAGAAATCCCCGCGTCCTCGTAGGCGCGGTTGACGGCGCGCGACTGGCCGGGCGGGTGCGGCGCGGTCAGGCTGCGGTTCTTGCCGTCGCTGGAACAACCGACGCCCTTGATGACGGCATAAATCTTGTCGCCGTCCCGCTCGGCGTCGGCGAGACGTTTCAGCACCACGGCGGCGACGCCTTCGCCCAGGGCGATGCCGTCGCCGCTGTCGTCGAAGGCGCGCGAGCGGCCGCGCGGCGACAGAGCGTGCGTCTTGGCGAAGCTCATGTAGCCGAACGGGTTGTTGGTGCCGTCGGCGCCGCCGACCAGCATCAAGTCGGCCGTGCCCGAACGCAGCATCTCGACGGCCGTGAACAGAGCGGCCAACGAGGCGGCGCAGGCCGCGTCCACCGTGAAGTTCGGCCCATTGAAGTCGAACTCACGGGCGATGCGGCCGGCGACGACGTTGCCCAGAAAACCGGGGAACGAATCTTCCGTCCACTCCGGCAACTGTCCTTCCAGGCTGGTGTAGATGTGTTCGCGGACTTGCTCCGGCAATCCCTCGACCTTCGGCAGATAGTGCCGCATCATGGTGCGGAAGCAGTACGCCGTTCCCAATTCGTGCGAACCCGGCACGGCGAACAGCACGCCCGCCCGCTCTCGCCATTGCGAATTGCCGAGCGCGGATTGCGGGTCGAAGCCGGCGTCTACCATCGCCTGCCAGGCGATTTCCAGCGACAACAGCTGCATCGGCTCGATGTGCCGCAGACTGGCCGGCGGGATGCGCCACTTGACCGGATCGAAGAACACCTTGTCGAGGAAGCCGCCCCAGCGCGAATACACGCGATCGCGGGCGAAACGGTCTTCCGAGTAGAAGTCCTCGATGCGCCAGCGTTCGGGCGGCACCTCGCGGACAGCGTCCACGCGCCGGCAGATGTTCTCCCAGTAGCGACGGACGTTCTCGGACCCGGAGAACATGCAGGCCATGCCGACCAGGGCGATGTCGCGCCCGAAGGAAGGAGGAACGGGGGAGGACGCACCCGGCGTGGCGGAACTCGTCATTCCTTGTTCGTTCGTCCTTTGGGAAGTCATGGCGATGCCCTTGCGGCGCAAGATTCCCAGCCTACCGCCGGACGTCGGAAGGTGGCGATGGCCGGAGCTATGGTGGAATCACGAAAACTTTAACCCAATTTCCGAATGAAGCAGAAAAACCCTCCGCTTCTCATCCGAAAAGTCGATATGCCAGGAACGGAGCGTGCAAACCGTATGTGTTGCCCGGACTGCCCTGCTCGCCAGCATCCTGTCGATTGGGGGAAAGGAGCATTCTTTGCCGACGAGCGCCAATCCTGGCAACTCCCCCAAGCGATATTGCCTCTATTACGCCGACAACCGGCCGCTGTGACAGATGGGGTGCGAAGCGACGAGCGGTTATGTCCTTAAGCCTTGTGTAGAAATGATTTGCGGAATGATTTTTGGTAGGCGAGCGGGGCGTCCACTCGCTGTTTTGTTAGAGGTTTGTCCAACTGAGGATCACTTTCCCCGACTGCCCCGACATCATCACGTCGAAACCTTTGTGGAACTCACGGTAATCGAAGCGGTGCGTGATGACCGGACGAATATCGAGGCCGCTTTGCAACATCACCGTCATCTTGTACCACGTCTCATACATCTCGCGGCCGTAAATGCCCTTGATGGTCAGCATGTTGAAGACGACGAGGTTCCAGTCGATGGACATTTCCTTCTCGGGGATGCCGAGCATGGCGATCTTCGCTCCGTGACACATGTTCGCCAGCATGTCGCGGAACGCCGACGGGTTGCCGGACATCTCCAGCCCGACATCGAAGCCCTCCTTCATGCCCAGTTCCTTTTGCGCCTCCGCGATGCTCGTTTCGCGGATGTCCACGGCCCGCGTCACGCCCATTTTGCGGGCCAGCTCCAGCCGGTATGGATTGACATCCGTGATGACGACGTAGCGCGCCCCCGCGTGCCGCGCCACCGCCGCGGCCATGACGCCGATCGGACCCGCTCCGGTGATCAGCACGTCCTCGCCCAGCACCGGGAACGACAGCGCCGTGTGGACCGCGTTGCCGAACGGATCGAAGATGGACGCCACGTCGCGGTCGATCGACGGATCGTGGTGCCAGACGTTGGTCATCGGCAGGGCGATGTACTCGGCGAAGGCGCCGGGCCGGTTGACGCCGACGCCGTGGGTATCCTTGCACAGATGGCGCCGGCCCGCCAGGCAATTGCGGCACAAGCCGCAGACGACGTGCCCCTCGCCGCTGACGATCTCGCCCGGATGGAAATCGGCGACGTTGGGGCCGACTGCCGCCACTTCGCCGACGAACTCATGGCCGACGACCAGCGGCACCGGAATGGTCTTCCGCGCCCAGTCGTCCCATTTCCAGATATGCACGTCGGTGCCGCAGATGCCGGTGCGGTGGACGCGGATCAGCACGTCGTTGACGCCGACCTCCGGCCGCGGCACATCTTCGAGCCACAACCCCGGTTCCGCCTTGCGTTTGACGAGCGCCTTCATGCACGGTCCTTCTGCTGAGAGAGAAATGCTCCGCTGAAATGTTCGGCGGCAGATCGAAGAATGTCCTATGGTGGACGAACACATCGGCAAGGAGCGGAGGTCGCGCCGAGATTACCCCTTCCATCCGGCGCGTTGAGTACATACCATAATTTGAGCATCCACCGTTTGCGGACGGTGCGCCCTTCTTGCCCTGGCCTGGAGCCGTCGCGCCCGCGCCTCCTCAGTGCCCATCCCAAAAGCCCACGGACCACAGCGTCGTTGGTCGATCGCCGTCACGGTAGGCGGGACCGCCTCCGAGGGGAGACTTCGGACGGTCCGCGCCAGGGAAAACCACGGTCCTATCGAGGTCGAACCATGTCAGCTGTCAGCTGCCCTTCCTGCCGCAAGAAGATCCGCGTTCCCGATCATCTCGCCGGCCGCAAAGTGACCTGTCCGCGCTGCGACGAGGTGCTGGTGGTCCCAGTCGAGTTGCCGGAGTCCGTCGAGGAGACGCTCCCCCCAGAGGAGGATCTCCCCGAGGAGGAGCCGTTGCCTACTTCGGCGCGGGTCGGGATCGTCTCCCTGGCCCTGGGCTGCATCTCCGTCATGATTATGTGTTTGCCCGTCATTGGGTACGCCTCCATAGTCCTGAGCGCGGCCGGTCTGCCGCTGGGACTCTGGGGGCTGCTGCGGTCGCGGACGGACGGCACCCAGACCCTCAGCCACACCCTTACCGGCAGCGCCGCGACCGCGGGCGGATTCGGCACGCGCGCCCAACACTATCCGCTGGCCGGCATTGGGGCGTGTTTGATCGCACTGGTCCTGTCGCTGCTGCCGTTGCTGTTTCGTTGATCGCCATCCCGGTGCGAACCAAATCAGAGCCCACAGCGTCAGCCAGGACGGAACTACTTGTCCTCGCTGACGCTGTGGGCTCTGAAAGAGCCACCCTGCGACCTGGAGCCGGCACTAGCAGTCTGTCTCCGCCCGCTTCGGCAAGCCGATCTGCAACAACTCGCCCGTCCGGTTCGGGCGCGCGCCCGTCCATTCTCCCACCTGCCCGCCCCCTCCCGAGACGCCGGCCGCCAGTCCGCGCGTCAGCACATACCAGCAAAAATAACAATGATTGCTCGTCGCCCCCGGCAGCGCCCGCGGATCGCGGGCCAGGATCTCGTCGCGGATTGCCGTCAGCCCTTCGCGGAACACCTTGCCGACGTACGGATGCCGCCGCGCGCGGCGGATGATGCGGCGCACACTCTCGCGGTAGATGTTGCCGATCGTCAGCTGATCGAGGTCCGACGCGAAGCCGCAGCACGGCTTCACCTCGCCTTTGGGTGTCACGATCAACGCCTGCCCCGGACCCTCGCAGTAATCCTCCGCGAACCATTCGCCGTCCCACGCGCCGGTGAAGCGCTCGGCACGCTCCACCGGCGCGAGATGGTTCCAGTTCAGCGTCATCGTCAACTCGTCGGATACAAGCAGATAGCGGCGCAGCACGTCCGACCACTCGACCACCGCCTCCAGTTCGCGGGCCAGTTCCTGCACCGGCTCCAGGCCGAGGTCCGGCCGGCGGCTGGCGTAGGACAGCGAGACGATGTTGTCGCGCCGGAACACGCGGCGAGCGACGCGGCAGAACTCGGCAGCTTTGGACGTGTGTTTGCCGTGGAATTTATCGACGCTCAGGCCGAGCTTGCCGCCGAAGCCGGTCGCCGCCAGGCGGGTCAATACGCGCTGCAACTCGGCGGCGTCCTCGTGCCAGACGCCGTTGCTCATGATCTTGTCGAAGCGGAAACCCAGTTCGGCGGCGCGGCGGCACAGCGCCTCCACGAACTCGAAATACAGAAACGGTTCGCCGCCGGTGAAGCCGAGGACCGCGATGCCCTCGCGATGCGCGTCTTCGAGGAAGGCCAGGGCGGCGCCGATGTCGAGACGATCCGGCCATTCGATCGGCACGCAGCAATGCGCGCAATCGAGGTTGCACTGGTAGGTGGCGGCAAACGACAGGTAATTCGGTCGAAATGTCCGCGTGCGGCGGCGGACCGGGCGACCCTCGCCGCGCGAACTTGCGGAAATCGGCGAATCCGAGCGGGACATCGAAAAAACTCCGGTGATGACGATACCGACGATTGTACGCCCGGCGAGCGGGGGCGTCAGTCCCCTGTTGCTTCTCGAACAGGGGACTGACGCCCCCCGCTCGCCGCGCAAGGCACAATGCTGTTAGTTCCTCGAAGCAACCTCGTCCTCCCCTCAGCGAGAATCCGTCGCCCCCGGAGACGCTGTGTCCACGCCGGGACTCGGTTTCTCGACCGTCCGCACAACGCCTCGGCGGGTTGTTTCGTCTGTAACAAGGGGGATTGCGCTTGCCATCCTCGGACGAACTGTGAGACAATTCGTTGGGCCGTTCCCCCACGGTGGCGACCATCGTGGCCGCATTGAGGAAGCAGGGAGAATCAGCCAATGTCGTGGAATGCACGTCGAGCCTCTATCGTCCTGCTGGCGTTGATCGTGGGCGTTTCGGCCCTCTGTCTCGATTCGGGACGCGCGCAAGACAAACTCAAGGAGGTCGTCAAGCAGCCGGCCGCGCCGCCTGTTGGGGCCCAACCGCCGAGCAACGGCGACGCCGGCATGAACCCCGACGGCTTCGTCACCGGCGGCATCAGTTTGCCCAAGGACGAAAAAGGCCGCGGCAAGGCCCTTGAGGCCGCCGTGGATTACATCGAAAGAGCAATCGATCAGAGTTCGGAGGAGTCCTGGGCCACTGCCATCGAAACCCTGCAAAAACTCCTGAAGATCGACGAGGACGTCTACGTCCGCCTCAAACGCACCAACGCCGAGGGCAAAACCGTTTTCGTATGGGTCAGCGCCAAACAAGAGGCGGATCGGATCATCGGCACGCTGCCGAAGGAAGGCATGGAACGCTATCAAGGCAAGTACGGCGATGAGGCGGCGGCCCTGCTCAAGAAGGCCAAGAAGAACGGCGATTCCACCGAGTTGGCCAAGATCATGAAGTTCTACGCCCACACCGAAGCCGGCGGAGAAGCCATCAAACTGCTGGCGGATTATCATCTCGATCGCGGCAATTACATCATCGCCCAGGGCTGCTACAACAAGCTCTTGAATCGTCAGGGCGGCGATAAACTGCCCGCGGAGATCCTCGCCAAGGCCTGGCTCGCCACGCGCATGTCGCCGGCCTCGACCACCTCCGGCAGCACCTCCCTGGCCGGAAGCGTTCTCACCGCCTCCGAACTCAGCCGACGCCTGCGCGAACAGGGCCGCGAACTGAAGTTCGGCGAACAGACCATCGACCTCAGCGACTTCGAGGACTACGTCGGGAAACTGCATCGTCCGGGCTTCGATCAGAACGCCACCGACGCCATCGTCTTTCGCTCCACGCCCAACCGCGCCAATCAGCTCGTCGGCGGGCCCGCGTTCATGCAGGCCAACCGCCGCTGGCGCATGTATTACCTCGACTCGGAACTCAGCGACCGCCCCCTCGAGACCACGGCGATGGAAACCATGAGCGCCGACGAAAAAGCTTCCCCGGCGCACGACCGGATCGAGAAGGCCAAGGACCACCTCAGCAAAGCCAATCAGCCCATCATCCCCGCCTTCTCGCCCATTACCGTCACGCTCACCAAGGACGGACGGAAGCAACCGCTGCTGGTGTACAAAAACTATTGGGGCATCGTCGCCCGCGATCTGAAGACCAGCGAGATCGCCTGGGCGGCGCCGTCGAACTGGAGCCTGCAACGGATGCTCGCCTCCAAGGGCGACACGGCCAAGACGCAACACCTCAACAACTGGTTCAACTCCTACCAGACCCAGTTCCCCCAGATCGTGCTGGAGAACTCCACGGTCGGCACGCTCAGCACCGACGGCCAGTTCGTCTACACGATTGAGGATCTCGCCGTGCCGCCGCCGCCGAACGTCAATTTCAACAACGGCATGGTCTTCCCCGGCGGCGTCAATCCCAACAACTACCCCGCCGATCTTCAGGACGCCATCGCCCACAGCCGCCTGCAAGCGTTCGGACTGGGCAACGGCGGCAAGCTGACCTGGGAACTTGGCGGCGAGGAGAAAGGACCGCTGGCGGGTTGCTACTTCCTCGGACCGCCGTTGCCCCTGGCCGGCAAGCTCTATCTGCTGGTCGATAAACAGCAAGAGTTGCGCCTGGTCTGCCTGGAAACGATTGAAGGACCGCCAGGGGCGGACGGGAAGCCGACCTACGTTCCCCGCGTCATCTCTTCGCAGGCGCTGGGCACGACCCAGGAGAAGATGGAGCACGATGTCTTCCGCCGCGCCTCCGCCGCCCACCTGGCCTACGGCGAGGGCATCCTGGTGTGCCCCACCAACGCCGGCGCGGTCTTCGGCATCAATCTGCTGGAAAATAGTCTCGTCTGGGCCTATCCCTACCGCGAGAAGAGCGACCAGCAGGCACCGCAGCTCAATGGCCGGGCCATGGGGGGGATGCGGCGCGGCGTGCCCATAATGGTGGGACCGAACGGCCAGCCCATCACACCGCTGACCAACCACGAACATCGCTGGAAGGCTTCCGCTCCGGTCATCTCGGACGGCAAGGTCGTCTTCACCGCTCCGGACGCCAAGTCGCTGCACTGCATCAACCTGCGCGACGGCTCGCCGGTCTGGCGCAAACCCAAGCTCGAAGACGACCTCTACCTCGGCAACGTCTACAACGGCACGGTGCTGATTGTCGGCAAGAAGAATGTCCGCGGTCTGAGCCTGACCAGCGGCGAAATCCTGTGGACGCTCGAAACCGGCTTGCCCTCCGGGCTGGGCATCGGCAGCGACAACGTCTACTATCTGCCCCTCAAGGCCGACAGCAAGGACAAGAAGCCGCAAATCGCCGCCATCGACATGGACCACGGCACGCTGCGACCCAGCCCGTCGCGGCCGCGCACGCCCGGAGACAAAGACTACGAGGTGCCCGGCAACCTGCTCTTCTACGAGGGCGACGTCGTCTCGCTGACCGCCGACGAAATCACGGTCTATCCACAACTCAAGCGCAAGATCGCCGACATGGACGCGCAGTTGGCCAAAAACCCCAACGATCCGATCGGCCTGACCGAGCGCGGCGACCTGCGGCTGGCCAAAAACGATCTCGCCGGCGCTATCGAGGATCTCAGCACCGCCCTGAAGAACAACCCCGATGCCGAGACGCGCGAACGCGCGCGCGGCAAGCTGTACGACACCCTGACCGTCTACATCAAGGAGAATTTCAACGAGGCCGAGAAGTACCTCGACGAGTACCAGGAGTTGTGCAAGCTCGACGTGGACAACGCCCCCGCCGCCAAGAAGGCGGACCTGCTCGCCGAGCAGCGCCGCCGCCGCGCCAACTTTCTGTGGCTGGTCGGCAAGGGCCGCGAGGAGCAGGGCCGGCTCGTTGAGGCGTTCGAGAAGTATCAGCAGTTCGGCGCCGAGGCCGGCAAGCAATCCGAGTTGGTGCCGGCCATCGATGAACGGCAGGTCAAGGCCGCTCCCGATGTTTGGTCGCGCGGCCGCATCATCGCCATGATGAACAAGGCCACGCCGGAGAACCGCGCCCCGCTGGAAAAACTCATCGCCGACAAATGGGACAAGCTCCGCGAAACCAATGACCTCGACGAGTTGCGCGGCTTCGTGCGCATGTTCGGCTCGGTGTCCGACGCCGGCAAGGAGGCCCGTTTGCAGTTGGTCGAGCGGCTCATGGAACAGAAGGACAGCCCCGACGTGCATCCGCTCTTGGAGGCCGAGTTGGAGTTGAACCAGTTCCGCACCGGCCGCCATGCGCCCGAGTTGGCCGCCCGCGCCACCGAGGCGCTGGCCCGTCTCTACATCCACAAGGGACTGCTCGAAGATGCCGCCTACTGCTATCGCAAGCTCGGCAGCGAGTTCGCCAAGGTGCTGATCCGCGACGGCAAGACCGGCAAGCAGATCTACGACGACGATGCCGCCACCGACAAGCGACTGATTCCCTACCTGGACGATCCGCAGCCGCTCGGCTCGGTGAAGTTCAACAAGTCCAAGAAGGAGACTCCCGCGCCCGCCACCACGTTTGCCGATCTCCAGCCGGGCGGACCGCAATTCTTCCAGTTCGAGCACAGCGGCGAGAACCTGCCGTTCTTCCGCCATCACCTCGTCGGCATTGCCACCACCGGCAGCAACCAGGAATCGTTCAAACTCCTCGACCGCACCCTTGAGGACGAGAAGACCGGCGCGCCGCGCGAAATCTTCGCCCGGAAACTGACGCCGTCCGGCTTCCAGGTGTTGGCCGGTCGTGTGCTGGGCAATCAGGTCACACCCAACCTGCCTACCACCGCCGCGGCGCGCTTCCCCTACCAGACGCTCGGCCATCTGATCGTCCTGCCCGCCGGGCGAATGATCTACGGCATCGATCCGGTCAACCATCGCGTCCTGTGGGAGAAGGATCTGGCAGCCGGCGGCAGTGGACCAAACGCCGTTGATCCCCAGAACCCCAATGCGCTCGCCATCAACGGCCAGCCCGTCGTCGATCCGCGCGACGGCTCGATGCTCATCGCCTACACCAACAACTGGGCGCAGAGATTGGGACAGGCCGGTTCGCTGCAAGGACAGGCCATCTGCGTGCAGACCCGCGAGACGCTCACGGCGCTGGACCCGCTCACCGGGCGCAGCCTGTGGTCGCGCATGGACGTCAATTCGCGCAATTATCTCTTCGCCGACGAGGAACACGTCTTCGTCGTCGAATTGAGCGACGGCAATGTTCCGCACGCCACGCGCGTCTTCCGCGCCGCCGACGGCATCACCGTCAAGGCGCCCGACTTCACCGCGCTCTTCCAGAGACGGCTGCAAGTCTTCGGTCGTCACCTTCTCTTGTCCGAGCCGGGACCGGGCAACGGCGTGCTGGTTCGCCTCTACGATGTGCTGACCGGCCAGGATATTTGGAAGCAGACCTACGCCGCGCGCTCTCTCGTCGCCCACAGTGAGGATCCCTCTCTCACCGCTGTCGTTGAACCCGACGGCAAGGTCCACGTCATCGACCTGGCGGCGCGGAAGGAAGTGATGGCGGGGCAGATGGACAAGGACGACTTGGCCAAGCATCTGCGCAACGTCCAGATCGTTCATCTACTGGCCGACCGCGACAATTTCTACATCGCCTGCCAGGCGCCGGTGGAGATGAACAACAACAACCGCATGGGCGGCGGCATCCTGAGCAGCGTGATGACGCATCTAGGCATGCGGACCCTTCCGGTGAACGGCTACATCTACGCCTTCCCGCGCGACAGCAAGGGCGACTTTGAGTGGTTCGCGGAGGTCAAGAACCAATTCCTCCTCCTTGAGCAGTTCCAGGATCTGCCGCTGATCGTGCTGGCCGCCCGCCACCAGGTTATGCAAAACCGGCCCGGTCAACCGTGGGCCCAGCAGGTTTCCGTCACCAGCATCGAGAAGCGCCGCGGCAACACGGTTTTCTTCGATGACAAGTTGAACGGGAACACGACGGGCAACTTCTTCACGGTTCGCGTCGATGCGCGGGCCAGCACGGTCGAATTGCTGGCCCCGAACCTGAAGATCACGCACTACTCCAGCACCGACGCCAAGGACAAGGCGGCGCGAGATCCGCGCCCGGCCGCCGACGCGCCCGCGCCGCCGCAAACGCAGCCGGCGCCGGCCAAGGGCATCGGTGGGCCCATCAAACGCGCGCCGGTCGATCGCGTACGGATTCGCGAGATCGCTCCCCCGCTGCCGCCGCGCTGAGGCCGCTGTACCCGAAAGCCGCTTGCGGCTTAGCGACCAGACACGCTAAGCCGCAAGCGGCCCATTCGGTTCGCGGCTAAACAATCGAATGCCGGAACACCCGCCTGCGCGTTTTTCCTCTCCTCCAGCTGTCAGAAATCGTCGCTTCAATCGTCAGAAAGGGGAGTGTCCCTGTTTTCGTTTGTTGGGATGGACTCAATCCAGGAGTTTGGCGTCATGCGATCGCAATCTCCCCGAGGCGTTTGGGTGCTGGCCGCGCTGGCGCTGACGGTCTTTGCCGCCCCGCTGGCTCGTGCCGCCGAGATGACGGCGGAGCAGCGCAAGGCGGTCCAGAAAGGCCTGGAGTGGCTCGCCAAGAACCAGCATAAAGACGGCCACTGGGAAGCGTTCAGCGGACAATATCCGGTTACGATGACGGGCATTAGCGGCATGGCGATGCTGATGGAAGGCAGCACCATCCGCGAAGGCAAATACAAGGACAACATTCGCCGCGCCGCCGACTGGCTGATGGCCCACTCGATGCCCAACGGCATGTTGGGCAATCCCAACATTCCCGGCGAGGCCGGTCGCTATATGTACGGCCACGGCTTCGCCACCCTCTTCCTCTCCTGCGTCGTCGGCGAGGAGGAAGAAGGCGACCGGCGACGCCGTTTAGTCGATATTCTGGAGCGTGCCTGCAAGTTCTCGCACGCCGCACAGACCAGCCGCGGCGGTTGGGGCTACGTCTCGGCTAAAGAGGGCGGCAATTTCGACGAAGGCTCCGTCACCATTACGCAGGTGCAGGCGCTGCGCGCCGCGCGCAACGCCGGCATCATCGTCCCGCAGGAAGCGATCAAGATGGCCCAGAAGTATCTGCACGACTCGACCGACGCCTCGGGCGGCGTCATTTACAGTCTGGGCATGGGCGGCGGCGGCGGCGGCGGTCGGCCGGCGCTGACGGCGGCGGCGATCTCCTGCGGGTTCAGTTTCGGCGACTACAATTCGCCGCTGGTCAAGAAGTGGATCAAGTTCTGCAAGCAACAGCTGCACGGCGTCGGCGGCGGGCGCATGGGCCACGACGAGTACACCCACTACTACTATGCCCAGGCCGTCTACGTCCTCGGCGAGAACGGCTACGCCAAGCTGTTTCCTGAGTCCAAAGCGAGCGATCGCCTCACCTGGAGCGGCTACAAAAAGGACAATTTCCAGAGCATCATCCAAGGGCAAGCCAGCGACGGCAGCTGGTCCGGCGGTCACGTCGGGCCGAACTTTATCACGCCGGTTTACCTGACCATCCTGCAACTGGACAACGCCGCCCTGCCCATTTACCAGGGCGAATGATTTCGCTAAGTTAGCCGCTTGCGGCTTCGCGAAAGGACAAGGCTAAGCCGCAAGCGGCCCGACCACCCAACCACCTAATTTCCTGAAGAGACCCGCATGAACGAGCAGTCTTTCACCCCCAAGTTGGCGATCAACGAAGGCCCGCAAAGCGCACCCGTGGAAATGGGGCAGGACGATCTCGAAACCGTCCGCCGCCTGCGCGACGCCTTTCAGAACATCAAAAAGCAGCTGAGCCGAATCATCGTCGGCCAGGATGAGGTCATCGAGGAACTGCTGATCGCGCTCTTTAGCAAGGGCCATTGCATTCTCGAAGGCGTGCCCGGTCTGGCCAAGACGTTGATGATTTCCACGCTGTCGCGCTCACTGTCGCTGGCCTTCAGCCGCATTCAGTTCACCCCCGACCTGATGCCCGCCGACATCACCGGCACCGAGGTCATCGAAGAGAACCGCTCGACCGGCCAGCGCGAATTCAAGTTCCTGCAAGGGCCGCTGTTCGCCAACGTCATCCTCGCCGACGAAATCAACCGCACGCCGCCGAAAACGCAGGCCGCCCTGCTCGAAGCCATGCAGGAACGGCAAGTCACGGTCGGCCGCGTCCGCCATCGCCTCGATGCGCCGTTCTTCGTCTTGGCGACGCAGAACCCCATCGAACAGGAAGGCACCTATCCGCTGCCCGAAGCGCAGCAGGACCGCTTCATGTTCAAGGTGTTCGTGCGCTATCCGAAGTTCGAGGAAGAGTTCGAGATCGCCCGCCGCACCACATCGCTGCAAAACGACGAGGTGGCGGCCGTCCTGGGTGGCGAGCAGATCCTGGAGTTGCAGAACCTGGTGCGCAAGGTGCCGGTCAGCGATCACGTCATCCGCTACACGCTGGCGCTGGTGCGGCAGACGCGCGTCGGCGAGCCGGGCGTGCCGAAGTTCGTCCGCGAGTGGTTGTCGTGGGGCGCTGGCCCGCGTGCCGTGCAGTATCTCATCCTCGGCGGTAAGGCCCGCGCGCTCCTTTATGGCCGCGTCCACGTACAGACGGAAGACATTCAGGCGCTGGCCTATCCCGTGCTGCGTCACCGCATCCTCACCAACTTCACCGCCGCCTCGGAAGGCATCACCTCCGACACGGTCATCAAGAAGCTGATCGAGGACACGCCCTCCAAGGACAGCGAGTTGACGCGCGACGAGCGGTTCAAGAAAATTTTCGCATCGTGACAACAACTTGCCAGCCCGCCGCGCCAGCAAGGGCAACCCTTGCTGGCGCGGCGGGCTGGTGATGGAGTTACTCCGTGGCCGTAAAAGAAGACGATCCCCGCCGTTTTTTGCATCCCGCGACCATCGCCAAGATTTCCCGGCTCGACGTGCGTGCCCGGCAGGTCGTCGAGGGCTTCATCTCCGGCATGCACAAGAGTCCGCTGTTCGGGCACTCCATCGAGTTCGTGCAGCACCGCGAGTACGCCAGCGGCGACGACATCCGCCATCTCGATTGGAAGGTCTGGTCCAAGACCGACCGCTATTACATCAAGCAGTACGAGGCGGAAACCAATCTGCGCAGCACGCTGGTTGTGGACGTCAGCGAGTCGATGCACTACGGTCGCGGCGCCATGAACAAGTACAACTACGCCTGCACCGTCGGCGCCTGCCTCGCGTACCTGCTGCTGCGCCAGCAGGACGCCGTCGGCGCCATCACCTTCGATGCGGACGTGCGGCAAATCGTGCCGTCGCGCAGCCAGTTGACGCACATCGACGCCATCTGTAACGCGATGCACGTCAGCAAGCCGCGCGAGAAGACCGACATCGAGCGCATACTTCGCCGCGTCACCGAGAGCATCCCGCAGCGCGGCATGATCGTGCTGGTTTCCGATTTCCTGGTCGATCGCGAACCGCTGCTCAAAGGGCTGGAGATGCTGTGCCAGCGGCGGCACGACATCCTGGTTTTCCACGTCCTCGACGACGACGAGATGAGTTTCCCCTTTGCCGGCACGACGCGCTTCGAGGGCATGGAGGAGTTGCCGCAGCTCTTGTGCGATCCGCGCGCCCTGCGCGACGGCTACCTGGAAGCGCTGGAGGAATATCTCGTCGAGGTCCGACGCGGCTGCACGCGCCTGGGCATCGACTATCAACTGGTCCGCACCGGCGATTATCTCGATGCGGTGCTGTCGAAGTTCTTGCATCACCGTATGGACGACCGCACCAAGGCCGTGCGCCATCGCGGCCCTGGGTAAAAAGAAGAACTAACCACAGAGTCACAGAGAACACAGAGGAAACCACTGAGAGGAAAAAGGGAAAAGATCAATCGTTTCCTCCTTTGTTGTTTTGTTTTTGTTCTGTGTCTTTCTCTGTGTTCTCTGTGACTCTGTGGTTAGCTCTTCTTTTGTTCGCGTGATTTGCGGTGATTTTGGGGTTTTTCATCTATGGACGTTTTTCTGCATCCCTGGTACATGGCCGCCGGTGCCGCTCTGGTCAGCGCGCCGATCCTCATTCACCTCATCAACCGCATGCGCTTCAAGCGCATTCGCTGGGCGGCCATGGAGTTTTTGCTCAAGTCGCAGAAGCGCAATCGCCGTCGTCTCATCATCGAACAGATGATTTTGCTGCTCTTGCGTTGCCTCTTGGTTCTGCTGGCTGGCTTCCTCGTGGCGCGGTTCGTCGGGGCGATGCCGACCGGACAGGGGGCGACCCACATCGTCGTGCTCGACGACACGCCCAGCATGGCCGACCAGTTCGCCGACAAGGGACCGAAGACGAACTCGTTCGAGGTGGCTCGCGAGCAGATCAAGCAGCTCGCCCACAGCGCCGCCCAGGCGCCCTCGCACCAGCAGATGAAGATCTATTTGCTCTCCGACCTCGATACGGTCCTGTTCGATCAGCGCCTCAACGACCGCTCCGTCAACGATATTGAAGACAAACTAAGGGCGCAAAAACCCAAGGCCCTTCACTCCGATCCGGTCGAGGCGATCAACAAGGCGCAGACGCTGTTCAACGACGTCAGCCAGGGACAGAAGATCCTCCATTTCGTCAGCGATTTCCGCGATTTCGATTGGAGCGGGCCGGGCGCCGAGGATCTCAACAAGGCCGTCGAGAAGCTGGTTGAGTCCGGCGTGCATCTGAGCCTGATCGACGCGGCGCACCCCTTCCGAGGTCAAACGCGGCAGGTGGCCCCCTACCACGACAACCTGGCCGTCACCGATCTGCACGCCGAGGCCCGCGTCATCGCCGAGGGCGTCGAAACCGAGTTCAGCGTCACCATCCGCAACTACAGCTCCAGCGACAAAAAGACCTTCCTGCACGTCAAGGTGGACGGCAAGGAAGCGTTCGCCGGTTCACGGCCCATCGAACGTATCCCGGCCGACGACAGCATCACCGAGAAGTTCACGCTCATCTTCGCCAAGAAGAAACCGTCGCCGCCCGTCAGCCCCGCCGACCTGCCGGAGACGCGCGAACGCAAACGCCGCCTCGATCAGGAATACGTGCAGGTCACGGCCGAGCTGGAGCCGGAGGAGACCGGCCTGCAAGCCGACAACGTCCGCGACATGGTCGTCGAGGTCCGCAAGCGCGTGCCGACGCTCGTCGTGGACGGCACCGGCCAGGATCCCGACGCCGACGGCGGCGATCTGACGCACCTCCGCGCCGCCTACGAGGCCGCCCGCTCCTACGAGATCGAGCGCTGCAAGGTGGACGATCTCGACAAGATGAACCTCGATCTCTATCCGACGGTCATCTTCCTCAACGTCGGCGAGATCAAGAGCGAGAAGACCGTCCGCAAGGTGCAGGAGTACGTCGAGCACGGCGGCAGCCTGTGCTACTTCCTGGGCGACAAGACGCGCCCCACCTTCTACAACGACATGCTGTTCAAGAAATTCAACGGTCTGTTCCCGCTGCTGATCGGCAGCAAGCCGTTTGATCCGCTCAACCCGGACGGGAAGCTGGACGGCGAGGCGCGCGCCGAGGCGGCCAAGAATCGGTTGCGCTACGACGAACAGCCGAAACTGCTGTTCCGCGATCCCAAACACCAGGCCGTCAAGACGCTGGCGGACTACCGCAGCGGCCTGCGTTTCCTCAGCATCGACCGCTATTTCCAGGCCCAGCCGCGCTCCTCGTGGGATCCCGAACCGACCAGCGGCATCTCGGCCGAGGAACTGGTCGTGCTGCCCAACAACAAGCCGATCGACTCCTACAAGCCGCGCGCTCTGGATCTCGGTCGCAAACTCGTGGAGCAGACGCGCGATCTCGCCGTCAGCGAGCCGGACGCCTTCGAGCGCTACGTCGAGCCGGTCGAGAACTATCAGATCCTGCTCCGCGGCGCGCTGGGCAAGGAATACCTGTCCAACGTGGTCCGCGTCATCGACGCGCTGCGGCACGATCACGGAGCCGAGAATGACCCCAAGAAGCCCGACATGGAAGTGCTGTGGGCGCACCCCAAGATGAAGGGGTTGGCCACCCAGCTCGATGAGTTCCGCACGACCATCGAGTTCGGCGATCCGCTCGTCGTCGCCCGCAGGTACGGCAAGGGCCGCGTCTGCGCCATGCTGACCAGCGCCGGCACCGCGACGCACTGGAACGATTGGGGCAGCGGCGTCTCGTCGTGGAGCTACACGCCGTTCATGATGGATTTGCAGCGCTGGCTCATCAGCTCCGGCGACGATCTCAACCGCACCGTCGGCGAGCACGTCAAGCTGGAGTTCGACGCCACGCGCTATCAGCCGAAGGTCAAGTACACCTTCCGGCCGCAACGCGAACTTGGCAACGGCAAGGACAAGGAAGAGGAAGCGCCCAAGCCGCAGGAATATCCCGAACGCTCCCTGCCCATGAAGGACAACGTGCTGACGCTGGATTTCACCGATTCGCAGGAGCCGGGCGTTTACACCTTCGAGTTTTATCCCAACAGTAAAGACGCCGCGCCGGGACAGACGGAGATACGTTCCTTCGCCTTCAACCTCGATTCGGCCAAGGAGAGCGATCTGCGGCGCGCGGCGCGCGACAAACTGGAGCCTACCCGCGCCCGCGACAGCCGTGCCGGCACCATCCTGCTGCGTTCGCCGGGCGACACCTACGAAGCGTACAAGAACAAGATGCCCGACGCCTCGGAGTCTCCGTGGCTGTATCTGTTTTTCCTGGTCATTCTCATCGTGGAGCAGGCGTTGGCCGTCCACCTGAGTTTCCATCTGAAGGGCAATGAGGCGGCGCCCGCCGCAGCTTCTCCGCAGGCGGCCGCGGCGTGAGCGGCGAACCGGCTGCGTCAGCTGCCGGGTAGAGACCCTGACCCGGCAGCTGACGCAGCCGGTTCGCCGGTTGACGGAGCAGACAATACGAAGGACGACACTGCATCATGAACGAAGCTAATAATACCTCGACCTATCAAGAATTCGTCCTGCGGCGCCTTCAGGAACCGCTGACGATCGGCGGCCACGAATTCCCCTGGTGGGTGTGGCCGATGATTCTCATCGCCGTTCTGCTCGCCGGCTTTGTCTACATCGTCTCGATGTACGTCAAGGACAGCCGCGGCGTCGGGCCGTGGTGGGCCATCTTCCTCGGCATGCTCCGCACCGCCGTCTATTTGCTGCTGGCCGGCGTCTTCCTGCTGCCCGCCAAACAGACCTGGGAAGAAACGCGCGTCATGGGCAAGGTGCTGGTCCTCTTCGATACCTCGTCGAGCATGACGAAAATCTTCGACGACGTGCCCACCGGCAAGGGTGGCGAGAAGCTGCGCACCCGCCAGGACAAAGTTCTCGCCTTCCTCACTGACGACAAAAACAAGTTCATCGCCCGGCTCGAAGAAAAGAACCCGGTGACGGCATTCCGCTTCGCCAGCCGGCTCGACGAGAACTACATGCTCTTCAAGGACAGCCGCAACTGGACGCGACAAGAGTGGGAAGACTTCAACCGCAACGCTGACCGCAACGCCGAGCCCCCCGAAGCCGTGCCGTTGCCGGCCGAGTATCTGCAAGCCTGGCTCAGTCCCGGTCAGAAAATCGAAGCGCCGGTCGAGTGGAATGAGGAGAAGAGGGAGCGCCTGAAGAAGCTGGAAGACCTGACGCAGCAGCTAGGCAACGCCGGCTTCTTCACCGGCACCAACCTCGGCAGCGCCGCCCTGTCGCTGGTCAACCGCGAGCTGAACGGCCGCGTGCAGGGCATCATCATCGTCACCGACGGCCGCAGCAACGAAGGTTCACCGCGAACATTCGGCGACATCGAGGCGCGGGCCAAGGCCGCCCGCATTCCCATCTTCGTCGTCGGCGTCGGCGAGGAACGGCCGCAGGTCAAGCTTGAGATCGTGGACCTGCGCGTGCCCGAACAGGTGCAGCCGGAGGACAAGTTCCGCGCCGTTGTCGAACTGCAAGGCGAGGGATTGCCCGATAAGCCCGTCAAGGTGTTTCTCGATGTCACCTACACCCACAAGGACAAGAACGGCAAGGACGAGGATCTCAATTTGACGCTGACCGAGCAGGTCAACAAGAACAGCCCCGACGAGAAACGCACACAGCTCTCGCTCGGCACCAAGAAGCTGACACTGGAGCCGGCCGCCGCGGTGCAGTTCGATCGCAGTTCGCCGCCGCGCGTCACCGTCGAGTTCCCCATCGACGCGCAGTCGTTGGCCAAGGCCGCCAACATCGACCTGGAATCCGGCGAGGCCAAGGACAAGAAGTGGGAACTGACCGAAACCGGCGACGGCGAATTGCGTTTCCGCGTCCGCGTGCCGCGCGATACTCAAGAGGCGTACCCCTCTCCGTTCCACACGAGCGAGCCATCGGTGCTGCGCGTGGTCAAGAAACCGCTGCGCGTGCTGCTGTTCGCCAGCTCGGCGACGCGCGATTACCAGTTCTTGCAGTCCATCCTCGTCCGCGAGATGGACAAGAAACGCGCCGAGGTGTCGATCCACATGCAGCTGCCGCCCGGCGTCACCGAGCGGCGCGGCGGCGTCGTGCAGAGCGTGCCGGCCGACCATTTTCTCGGCTCGTTCCCCACGCGCCTCGAAGCCGGCGATCAGGACGATAAACTGTATGCCCTCGATCAGTACGACGTCATCGTCGCCTTCGATCCCGACTGGACGCAGCTGAGCGCCAAACAATTGAAAATGGTCGAGACGTGGGTTGAGAAGGGCGGCGGACTCATCGCCATCGGCGGGCCGATCAACACGCTGGAGCTGGCCCGGCCCAAGTCCAACAAGGACAAGCTGAAGCCGATCCTCGATCTGTATCCGGTGGTCCTCAGCGATATCCGCATCGCCGATTCCGACCGCGACACCAAAACGCCCTGGCCGCTCGACTTCACCGGCGCGACGCCGGACATGGAGTTTCTGAAGCTGGAGGAAAGCGAGGACAAGGACGTCACCAAGTTCCTGTCCGACTGGAACGCCTTCTTCTACGGCTCCGGCCGCGAGGGCGCCGACAAGGGATCGGCCGTGCGCGGCTTCTACGCCTATTATCCGGTCGAGAAGGCCAAGACGACGGCCGTGGTGGTGGCACGCTTCACCGATCCGGTCGGCAAGCTCAAGGACAACTCGCTGCAACCGTACATCGTCACCACGTCGCCGAGCAGCAATCGCCGCGTCGTTTGGCTCGGCTCCGGCGAGTTTTGGCGGCTGCGCAGTTTCAGCATCGCCTATCACGAACGCTTCTGGATGAAGATGATGCGCTACGCGGCCTCGAACAACATGAGCCGGATCAGCAAGCGCATTCGTCTGTACATGGGTTCGTCGCACATCGCCAACCGGCCCATCGAGTTCGAGGGCAAGTTCGACGGCAAGGAAGGCGAAGCGCTGGCGCCCAACGCGAAAGTGCCGACCGTCAAGGTTGCGCCGCCGCCGGGCCTGCCCGACAACGTGGCGCCCAAGGAGTTCGACATGAAGGCCAAGCCGGCCGGCGACGGCTGGTTCAGCGGCCGATTCCAGGTCCGCGCCGGCGGCGAATACACCATGACCGTCAAATCGCCGGAGACCGGCGACACCCTGACGCAGCGTTTCAGCGTCAAGGAAGCGAACCCGGAGATGGACAACACGCGGCCGGACTTCGAGACGATGTACGATCTCGCCAGCGAGGCCGACGACGTGCTCGGCCGCATGGGAGACGCCGAGCGCCAGGAACTGAAGCGTCGTTTGCAGCGTCCCAAGATGGACGGCGCGGCCAAGCCCGACGCCGCCAACGAGAAATTGCGGCTGTACTTCGACCTCGGCAACGCCCATCTGATTCCGACGTGCATGCGTTCGGACATTCAGACGCTCCGCAGCCGCGGCCCGATCCAGGACATGTGGGACGACGGCTTCGTCGTCTGGCACCGCGATCCGCCGTACCAACCGATCAAGATGTCGTACATCTTGTTGGCCGCTGTCGGTCTGTTGTCATTGGAATGGTTGACGCGCAAGCTGCTGCGTCTGGCATAATGATTTCAAAACCTACTAGCCCGGAGCGCCAGCGACGGGCCAAAGCGCCCGTCGCTGGCGCTCCGGGCTAGTGAAGATCAGAGATACCGCACATGGCCACCGCCACGACTCCGGTTCGTTCTCGCAATCTGGCCGAGGCGCATCAGCGCGTCCGCAGTCCGTTGGAGCAGCTGCGCCGGTTCATCCGCCTCTACGTCAGTCTCGAAGGCGCCGCCGTCGCCGGGCTGTTCCTCGCCCTGTGGTTCTGGATCGGCCTGATTCTCGATTACGGCGTCTTTCGGCTCTTCCACATCGACTGGGTGCAGGAACTGCCCTGGGGCGTGCGCTGCGGCGTCCTCGTGGTGCTGCTGTCCGCGCTGGCAGCGGCGGTCGCCGTGAAGGTGTTCACGCGGCTGTTCCGCGAGTTCCGCGATGCCGCCCTGGCGCTGGTGCTCGAACGCCGCTTCCCCACAATCCTCGGCGACCGCCTCATCACCGCCGTCGAGTTGGCCGACCCCGACAAGGCGGCGGAGGCCGGCTACTCGCACGCCATGGTGCAGGAAACCATTCACGAGGCCGCCGGGCGCGTCGATCAATTGAAGATCAAGGAAGTCTTCGATTGGGAGCGCCTCGTCCGCCGCGGCATCCTCATCGGCGTGCTGGCGCTGGGCGGCTATCTCGTCGCCGGCCTGTGCTTCTGCACGGTCAACGCCATCCAGGGCTTCGGGTTCACGATGGCCGGCTTCGGCCAGTTCCACGAGGTCGCCGGCATCTGGTTCGAGCGCAACGTGCTGTTGCAGAACGTCATCTGGCCGCGCCAGGCCCATCTCGAATACATCGACGGGCCGCAAAGCGGCGAGTATCGCATCGGCAAGGGCGAGCGCGGCCCGACCATTCGCGTCCGCGCCTTGAAGTATGTCATCGCCGGCGCGCCGGCGAAAAAGGCCGTCGAGAACTATCGCGCCTGGCTCGATTCGCGCGGGATCGGCGGCGACGAACAGGAAAACCTGGTCCGCGACTTCAGCAAGAAGCCGCAAGAAGGCTGGCGCGCCCTGTCCTGGTTCGATCTGACGCCCGACCTGCTCGGCGCGTCCGTACCGGAGATACCTCTGCCCGCCGACTGGAAGGTGCGCGAGATGCGCGCCGGTCTGACGCTCGACGAAGTCGAATTGAACCTCGACAAGCCGGAGACGCACAAAACGCTGATGGCCGAAACGAAGGACGGTATGCGGAACGTGCTGGAGCTGCTGGAAGGCCGCGCCGTCGATCCCGCCATGAGCCGCGTCCTGCGCAAGCTGAACATCCCCGAGGAGGTGCTGCTGATCTACAAGGGCAACACCACCAGCAGTCAGACCACCATGCAGCGGCTGGCCGACAACGAGTACACCGGGCAGTTCGGCGATCTGAAAGAGACGGTCAACTACTACGTCAAGGGACTCGATTACTACACCGCCTCGCAGAAGGTCGTCGTCGTCGATCCGCCCGCCCTGGACAGCCTGGTCCGCGAGGAGGAGCGCCCGGCCTATCTCTACTACCGTCTGCGCAAGGAGGACAGCCCCGAACAGCTCAGCGGCAAAAAGCAGGTCTTCGCCGAGTCGCGCGTCTCGCTGCAAGGCGGCGAGGTGTCGCGCATTGACGTGCCGGTCGGCACCAACATCACGCTGACGGGCACGGCAAGTAAGGATCTGCAATCGGTGACGATCGAGCCGCACAAATCGCAGAAGGCCGGCATCCCCATCACCGCCACGCCGCCGCAAAGGCTCGATGCCCGCACGTTCAAGACCCGCTTCGAGAACGTCCGCTTCGAGCAGAACTTCGTGTTCCGCTTCATCGACACCGACGGCGTGACCGGCCAGCGTCAGGTCGTCCTGTTCCCGCTGGAGGACGCCCCGCCGAAGATCCGCGAGCTGGCCCCCGACGAGACCGTCCGCAAGGTGCAGGGCGGTTTCATGGTCACGATCAACGCCCGCGTTCCCTTCAAGGGCCAGGTCGATGACGACCACGGCCTGAACGAGGTGCGCTACGCCTACACGATCTCCCGCGCCGAATCGGGCCGTATCAATCGCCGCGCTGCCTGGCCGGTCCTCGGCGGCACAACCTTCGCCCCCGGCGGACAGAACCTGCTGCCTGGCCTGATGGATCTGGCCATCACCGTGCAGGAGGCGCACGACGAGGCGGCGAAGAAGTCCAAGGAGGAGGCTGCCACCATCGAGAACTACGCCCTGCCGAGCTTCAAGAAGGCGCTGGAGGACCGGACGGAGGACGCCTTCGTGCATCCGGATACGGTGAGCGAGGAACTGAAGAAACCGCAGCGCGAGCCGTATCGCCAGCTGTTGCGGAACTTCGCGGTCAAGCCCGACGTTTGGACGCAGCCCGATCTCGATCCGCTCGGCTGCGATCTGCCGCTGTGGAAGACCAATCCCAACCTCAAGATGACCGATCCGTCCCGGCCGCAGCCGCGCTACCAGATGCAAATCTGGCTGGAAGCGGTCGATACCGACCTCGACAGCGAGAAGGCCAAGGACGGCAAACCGCAGCCGCACGTCAAGGTCAGTGAAGAGAAGTTCACCTTCTTCCTCGTCTCGGAGAACGAACTGCTCACCGAGATCGCCAAGGAAGAGGAGAAGTTGCACAACGACCTCAACGTGAAGTACGAGGAGTTGCTGGAGACGCAGGTCAAACTGGTCCGCGTCGGTCAGGATCTGACGAGCGCCTCGGTGAAGGCCGAGGAACTGGGGGCGATGAGCGCCCGGACCGATCAGGTCAACGAGGTGCTGGAAAAGAGCCAGAACCTCACCCGCGAGATCTACACCGCTTACGCCCGCATCCTCAAAGAGATGAAGGCCAATCGGATCGACTCGCGCTTTGTCGAGCGCGTCGAGAAAACGCTGGTCGATCCGCTCAAGAGCGTGGACGGCGTTTTCGAGTCCACGCGCGATTCGGTGAATGCCTTCCGCACGGCGCTGGACAGCAAGGATCTCGCTCTGCCGGAGCGCGTGGCGGCGTCGCAAAAGGCCGGCAACGCCGCCAAGGAGCAGATGCGCGTGCTGATGACCGAATTGCAAAAGATCCTCGACGCCATGCGCAAGATGAGCGGTATCAACGAATTGGTGAAAATACTCCGCGAGATTGAGCAGCGCGAAACGGACCAGTACGAGACGATCATGAAGATTTACAAGGAAAAAGAAGACGACGTGTTCCGGCAGGCGACCCAGGGCGACAAGCCGGAGGAGAAGAAGAAGTGATCTTTCGGAGCCCGCAGCGTCAGCGAGGGCAGTTCGTTCCCTCGCTGACGCTGCGGGCTCCGATTCGGCTCGCCGGAAGCGCTGTTGGGGATGCGACGCCGGATCGTCTTTACTTGGGCGGACGGAGGAGGGTCCGAACCTCCGCTGGGGGTGCGGACCAAACCAAACGCGGACTCGAATCGTCTTAAAGGCGGACCCGATCTGAACTTCGGGGGTTACGGCCCCCAAAAGATGTGGGAGGAACTGTCCATGTCACGTCGTCTGTTGGCCGTGCTGGGTGTGTTGGCCACGGCCTTCGTCCTGGCCGCGAACGCGGCGGACCAGGCTCCGATCAAGATCACGCCCAAAAACAAGGGCGACGTCAAACGCACCGACGATCGTGCCGATCCCAAGATCAAGATCGAGGATGCCGCCAATCAGCAAGAGATGCTCAAGCAACGCTTCAACGATTTCAAGCAGCAACTGCTGGCCCTGGCTCTGCGCCTGGAAGGCAGTTCCAAGGCGGAAGACCGCGAGAAGGCCAAGATTCTCCGTCAGGCCATCAAGAAAGCCAGCGAGGAAGGCGTCGAGACGCAGTTCAGTTCCCTCATCGACATGCTGCGCTCCAACGATGCGGTCAAGAACATCGATCAACTCGACGGCATCCTCAAGGAGAACGAAAAGCTGCGCAGGAACCTCCGCGATATTCTGGAGTTGCTGCTCAAGGACGACCGCGACGCTCAGCTGAAGCGCGAAATCGCCGAGAAGCAGAAACTGCTGGAGGAACTGAAGAACATCATCCGCAAGCAGGAACTGGTTCTCAACAAAACGATCCAGAATCGCACCGCGAACAAGGATCTGGAAAAGAGCCAGAACAAGGTTCGCAATGAGACGCACGACCTGGTGAACCCGAAGTCCAATCGGGGCAGCGAGGCCAAGCAGGGCGAGGGCAAGGGCAACAAGTCCGGCAAGGAAGGCATCGGCGAAGCCAAGAACGACACTAAGGATCCCAAGGCCGACGCCAAGGATCCCAAGGGCGGCGAAGGCAAGGACGGCAAGAGTGGTGAAGGCAAGGACGGCAAGGGCGGCGAAGGCAAGGATCCCAAATCCGGCGAAGGCAAAGACGGTAAAGGCGGAGAAGGCAAGGACGGCAAGCCGGGCGAAGGAAAAGACGGCAAGGGCGGAGAAGGTAAAGACGGCAAATCCGGCGAAGGCAAGGATGGTAAGGGTGGCGAGGGCAAGGACGGCAAGCCCGGTGAGGGCAAAGATGGCAAGCCGGGTGAAGGGAAAGACGGGAAGCCGGGTGAAGGCAAGAACGGCAAGCCAGGCGATCCGAAGCCAGGCGCTGGCAAGCCGGGCGATGCCAAGCCGGGCAGCGGCAAACCGGGCGCCGGCAAGCCGGGTGAGAGCAAGCCGGGGGCCGGAAAGCCGGGCGAAGGCAAACAGGGCGACAGCAAGGGCAAGGGCGAAGGCAAGGGCGATCCCAAGGGCGGCTCCGGCAAGTCCGGTCAGGGCAAGCCGGGTGAAGGCAAGCCCGGTCAGTCCGGCCAGAGTGGTCAGCCCGGCCAGCAGGGGCAGCAAGGCGAGGGCAAGAGCGGAGGCAAGAGCGGCCAGCAGCCTCCGCAGCAACAGCCCAATCAGGAGCAGTCCCAGATCAAGAAACAGATCCAGGACGCGGAGAAGCATCAGCAGCAGGCCGAAGACAAGCTCCGCAAGGATCAACGCAAACCCGCCGCCGAAGACGAAGATGTGGCCCTCCAGAAACTCCAGGAAGCGAAGAAGAAGCTCGAAGACCTGCTGCGGCAGCTCCGCGAGGAAGAGATCGAACGGCTGCTGACGAAACTGGAGGCGCGCTGTCGGCAAATGTTGGCCATGCAGATCGCCGTCCGCGACAGCACCGTCGAGCTGGACAAGACCATCAAGGCGACCGATGCGAAGGACGAGCAGGGCACCCGCGCCAATCGGCAGGCGTCCAACACCCTCTCCGACAAGGAAAACGACATCGTCAAGGAAGCGAACGCCGGCCTGCGGCTGTTGGAGGCCGAGGGGTCCGCGGTCGCCTTCGCCGAGGTTTTCCAGCAGGTGCGCGGCGACATGCAGACCGTCGCCGTTCGCCTGGGCAAGACCGACACCGGCGTCGTCACCGTCACCATCGAGAACCAGATCATCGAGACGTTGCAGGAGATGATCGAGGCGCTCAAGAAGGCGCAGGCCGACAACAAGAACAAGCCCAAGCCGGGCCAGCCGGGCCAGTCCGGCCAGCCGCCCGACCCGAAGCTCATCGACCTGCTCGCCGAGTTGAAGATGATCCGCTCCATGCAGAAGCGCGTCAACTCCCGCACGGAGTTGTACGGCAAGCAGTATTCCGGCGAACAGGCGCCGCCTCCCGAGAAGGCCAGTTCGGAGACGGAGCGCGAGACCTTCGACCGCATCCAGACCGAACTGAAGGATCTGTCGAAGCGGCAGCAGAAGATCAGCAAGGTGACGCACGACATCGCCACCGGCAAGAACGAAGCGAAATAAGGTCTCGGCCGCTTGCGGCTTAGCGGTCCCTGCTAAGCCGCAAGCAGTCGCCCCTTGCGTCGTAAGACGCGGTATGCGAACATGAGCTATTGACGTCGATCCCTTTCACCACGGTCACAGGAGATCTATCCGTGAGGTTGACCCGCTGGATCTCGGCTGCCGGCCTGACGCTCCTCTTGGCGGGGGGCGGGATGGTGCAGGCAGAACCCGAGAAGAAACCGCTGAAGGATCTACCCTCCTTCAGCCTGCTCCGGGCGCCCGCCCCGGATGCGGCCCGCGGTCAGGCTCTGGCCTGGCTGAAGGGCGTCGGCAAGACCGACGAAGCAACACAGAAAGCATTCGATGAGTTGTGGAAGAGCGACCGCCCACTGTTGGACAAGGTGTCCGGCACGCTGACCTTGGGCGATGCCGCCGCCGCGCAACTTCTCAAGGAGGCGCGTGACCCCGAGACGCCGGCTCCCACCGTCGTGCCCAACCTCATCAAGGACCAGAAACTGCCCGTTTTCTTCCGCGCCAACCTCGGCCTGGCCTACGCCAAGGCGCTAACCAACCGCAAGGTCTACGACGAGGCGCTGGAAGCATTCAAGAGCCTCAAGGGCGAGGACGTGGTCGATCCGGCCGCCTACTTCTTCCATCGCGCCGTCACCGAGCACGCGCTGATGATGCGTAACGAGGCCGACGACTCCATCGACCGGCTGCTTCTGGACGTGACCGACGCGCCGGTGCGCTATCGCATGGTCGGCGTCTTGATGCACTACGACATGGCCACCTGGCAGGACAAGGATCTGGACTGGATCGCGCGCAAGATGGGCGTCATCAAGGACCGCCTCGATCTGACCCGCGGCGGACCCAAGACCCGCGCCATGCAGCGCGAAGTCCTCGTCAAGCTCGACGAGAAAATCAAAGAGCTGGAAAACAAGTGCAAAGGTTGCTGTTCGGGCAACGGCGGCAACTGCCCCGGCGGCGGCTCTCCCGGCCTGCCCAGCGGCAACCGTCCCTCCTCGCCGGCCGGCGACAGCGCGCTGCCCAGCGCTCCTCCGGGCAAGGGTGAGATCGACGTCAAGAAGTTCAAGGAGTACGCCGACGTGTGGGGCAAGTTGCCCGAGAAGGAACGTGCTAAAGCCATGGCCGATTTGACGCGCGGTATGCCCGCCAAGTACCGCGACGCCATCGAGGCCTACTTCAAACAACTGGAAAAAAGCGGCAATAAGTAAGTCGCTCGAATAAGCGTCTTGGTCCCGGAGTCTAATCCGGGACCATTTCCTTTTCGGGCGGCGCTCCCGCCGGAGTGTCGCCCGTTCGTTGTCCCTTTGTTTTGTCGCCCGCAGGAGAAGGAAACGTATGAAGATGCATCGGATCGTCGGCTTGAGCATGGGTTTCGCGCTGCTGACCGGGGCGCTGTTCGCGGCCGACGCGGTGAAGTCGGGACCGCAAGTGAATGAGCAAGTGCCCGGTCCGTTCCACCCGCTGAACGTCACCGGCGAGGCGGCCGGCAAGAAGAACTGCCTCTATTGCCAGAACGGGCCGAACCCCGTCGCCGTCGTCTTCGCGCGCGAGGCCACGCCGGAAGTGGCGAAGCTCATCAAGAAGCTCGACGCCTGCACCGCCAAGCACACCGATTGCTCGATGGGCAGCTACGTCGTTTTCCTCAGCGATAAGGAAGGGCTGGACAAAGAACTGCAGTCG
>DATBGU010000101.1:0-18926 GCA_036557825.1 Gemmataceae bacterium | reverse complement strand
CGCGGAGACGGAGAGCTTCCAACACTTCATCGGACAACTGCCGTGCGTCAGGCAAAGGGAGGACCATGATGACACCCTCCAGTGGAGCAAGGCGAAGGATCATAATGGCATTAGTGAGCAGCTTTCATGCCGAGGTAATATGTTTGGCCATCTTTCACCGCTGTGTGCGTGTGCCCCTTGCCAGACGACGAGCGTACACGCTCGGATTGCCGTGTCAAGATCCTTCCCTCTTTTAGTATAGGACGGTCAAGAGGCGGCGGCGGTTCGGTGTGCAACGCCACTGTCCCGCGTTTGGATTGGAAGATCAAATACTGTCACAAGTTCTTTCAAAATAATACCTTACAGCGTACCGGTCCAGCTTGCGCCTTTCCAGAGCGAGTATGATTTGGGTTCCGTCTTTCGAGCGCGTTCAAGGAATGATCGAAGTGGTCCGCCTCGATTGGCTCACCCCTGTGGTTGTACCGCCAGGGAGACTTCAATGAATCTTATCATGTCTCCATGCTCTCGGACAAGCCTCGCTGACCGCCGAACCCTTGTCTGATCCCTTTCGTCGAACACTCAATATCCCGCCGCGGAACCGTCGCGGCGGCGGTCGGCGACGCCCTGATACAGGCCGCTGCGCGGATCGACGCGGATCGAGTGGGCGTCGCCCTGGCGGGCCGGTTTGCTCTCGATGACGTGGCCCATGTCGCGCAGTTTCCGCAGAGCATCCGCGTGCTTATCGGTCAACTCCGGCTCGATGCGCAGCGCATCGGGGAACCATTGATGGTGCAGGCGCGGCGCGTCGACCGCGTCGCGCAGCGGCATGTCGAATTCCAGCACGTTCAGCACGACGCAGAGGACGGTGTTGATGATCGTCCGTCCGCCGGGGCTGCCGGTGACGAGGACGACCTTGCCGTCCTTAGCCACGATGGTCGGCGTCTGCGACGACAACATACGTTTGCGAGGGGCGATCTCGTTGGCGGTCGTGCCGATCCGTCCGCGACGGTCGGTCACGCCGGGACGCGGGTTGAAATCGCCCATCTCGTCGTTGAGCAGAAAGCCCGCGCCGCGCACGACGATCCGCGAGCCGTAGGCGCTTTCGAGCGTGTAGGTGTTCGCCACCGCCATGCCGTCCTTGTCGATAATGCTGAAGTGCGTGGTGTGGTTGTTCTCGCCAACGAGTGGGATGTCCTTCGCCAGTTCTTCGCTGCGCGTGGGCTTGCGCGGGTCGATGGAGCGCGCGAGCTGGCGGGCGTGGTCCTTGCTCGTCAGGAAGTCGGGAACTTTGACGAAATCAGGATCGCCGAGATAGCGGGCGCGATCGCAATAAGCCCGGCGCATGGTTTCAATCGTCAGATGCAGTGTCTCCGGCGCGAAACGGCCGTGTTTGCGGAGGTCGAAGTTTTCGAGGACATTCAGCATCTCAATAAGGCACATACCGCCGGAACTGGGCGGCGGCGGGCCATATACGTCGTAGCCACGATAGGTGCCGTGGATCGGCTTGCGGACCTTCGCCTCGTAGGCCGCGAGATCGGCTTTCGTAATCAGTCCGCCGTCGCGCTTCATCTCGGCGGCGATCAGGTCGGCGACGACACCCTTGTAGAAACCGTCCGCGCCCTGCTCGGCGATGAGACGCAGCGTCTTCGCCAACTCCTTTTGCGCCAGCCGATCGCCGGCCTGCCAACGGGCCGCGTCGCCGTCCTTGCCGTAGACGCGGCGGAGTTCGGCGAAATCCGGCGAGCGCGCAAGGACGCGGTTGAGCGAGTCGGCGAGCGCGGCGTCGATAGCGAAGCCTTCCTCGGCGAGGCGGATCGCCGGGGCAAGCAGATCCTTCCAGGCGAGCTTGCCGAAGCGACGATGTGCCAGGGTGAGACCGCGCACGGTGCCGGGTGTGCCGACGAGCAGCACGGGAGCGAGCTTTTTGCCGTCGGCGAACATGGTGCGCGTGGCGGCGGCGGGCGCGGTTTCGCGGTAGTCGATGACGACAGGCTCACTCTTGCCGCCGGGGTAAACCAGCATGAAGCCGCCGCCGCCGATGTTGCCGGCTTCCGGCCAGACGACGGCCAGGGCGAAGGCCGTCGCCACCGCGGCATCGACCGCGTTGCCGCCCTGCTTCAGAATATCGCGGCCGATCACCGACGCTTCCGGCGCGACCGAGACGACCATGCCGCGCCGACCCTCCGCCGTGGCCGCACCGTGCGCGGGGGCGACGACAACTAGAAGCAGACACGCCAGGATACAGATACCGGCGAGATACAGCCGCACGTTCGATCGCATACGGTTTTCTCTGGCTAGGGTGAAGTCGGGGTGGTTTCGGTGCTCGGCTCGCGGCACCTACTTTACCTCATACTCGCCCCTAATGCCCGCCGTTTTGCCCATCGTTTTTGGGAGCAGGACGGCGGCCGCGCTGCGGATCGAGATGGACGTGCGCGCCGCCGGCGCCGCGCAGTTCGATGACGCGATCGGCGCGGGCCTGTGTCAGATACGCCGTCAGGTCCACGCCAAGTTCGCGCAGCGAGGCCAGATGCTCGCGCTGCTGCTCGTCCTGCGCTCGGCGAATGACCGCCTGCAAGTCCGCCTCCAAGCGTAGACGTTCGCGGCGGGCCGATTCCTGTTCGCCGCGCTGGCGCAGCTCGGCATCCTGACGCTTGCCGGCCAGTTCCAGATCGTGCGCGACCTCGGCTGTCTGCTCGGTACGGCGGCGCGCGGCGCGGGCCAGCTGCGCATCGAGCTTGAAGTTCTCCAATTCCTGCGCCTGCTGCTCCGTGGCGCGATCGAGTTGCAAGCGCGTGCGCGCCTGGATGGCCTGGTCGTGCATCTGCTGAAGCGCCTCCGCCGCGCCGTAGCCACGATAAACGACCTTGTTTATCCGGTATCCGCACTGGGCGGCGCGAGCGGCCAACTGCTTGTAGGCGTCCAACTCATTGAGCTGGCTGGTGTTGCGCTTGAACGACTCGAAATCGTGGCGGCCGGTGAAGCCGACCACGTCGGAGGTGGCGGCGTTGACGAAATCGCCGATGGGATCGTGCGTCGTGTCCAGCATGCGCTCGATGTCCACCAGCTCGAAGAAGATCATCAAGCGGATGGTCAGCACGGCGTCGTCGGCGGTGCGAACGTCGATCACGTCATGATACATCTGATCGGGCATCAGCCAGAGTTTCTGAAAGACGAGCGCGTTGGGCTGTTTCTGCACGCCGAGGGAGCCGCCCTTGGAAGCGTGCCACGAGAAAGTGTGCAGCCATTCGCCGGGCGCGGGGATGAAAAGGGTGGGACCGAAGACGATGCGGCGCGCGATGGCGTCGTGATCGTCGGGCTTGCTGTAGACGACGACGGCCTCCTTGGTGGCGAGTTGCAGGGCGTCCTGCGTGACGATCTCCAGATGCTCGCGCGGATCGAACCAGATCTCGGCGGGTCCGGGCAGATGGCGCTGCTGGCCGTTGCGGTAGCGCACGAGGAGGAACTTGCCCGGCGAGGCCACGAAGTGCCGCATCGGGTGGAAGGTGCGCCAACCGCGCCAGACGCGGCGCGGTCCGACGAGGATTTCGATGGTGCCGTTGGGCCGGCGCATCACGACACGCTGCCCCTCTTCGACGACGTAAAAGAACATCCCCGTTCCTCCCAGCGTTGGTGTGGAATCAAGGCCCGGCCCAGCGGAAGACGCTGTTTCGTCTTCAAGTCCCTTGATGCCTTTCTTGAACTGGACGATACCCTTGCCGAGATGGCGGCCGAGTTCCGGTAGAAGTCGGAACCGGCGTGCGGCCGATCGTTCCCCCTCATCGAGGTCTGCGTCGCTGAACTCGGCTAGCGCGGATTCGACCGATTCGGTCTCCGCCGCACCGTAATACTGTTGGATGGCGTTGACGATGGTCTGCCGATCCGCCGGAATGAGGCGCACGTTTTTGGCCAGCACGAAGCGCAGCTTGTCTGTCAGGGCGATGCTTTCCGCGTCCACGGAAAGGATGGTGATCGTCTCGCCGTCGAACGCTACCGGCATGATGACATGTTCGCGCGCCACGGACTCGGGCACGAGTTCGACCACGGCCGGCGGGATCACCCCGAAAGCGCGGTCAAAGGCGGTGGGAGAGCGAGCGCTGGGTACGTTTGCGCCCGCGCTCACTTCGTTAAGGGCGCCTCGGTCTTTCAGGAATGTGTATTGCAGTCCCATGAGCGATGGACGTGAGAGCGTTTCGGATCGTTTTCAGAATTATACCCTCGCGCGCGTGGGGAGCAAACGGGTAGGCGCTTGCCGTTCGGACAAAAGTCGTGGACGCGCACTCACGGTTTGGCGGCCGCGCGTTTCGCCAGTCGTTCCAGCGCTGCCTTCGCCGCGCGTGTCGGCCGCGCCGCTGGGTAGCCGTCGGCGAGCTTCCGTAACAACTGCCGTGCTTCCGGCGTGGCAATGTGTTCCAGAGCCTCGATGGCCCGCAGTGCCTGAAGTGTCTTGGCCGATGGGGGGTTTGCGTCCAGCTTTGCCAGCAAGTGCTCGATGCGCCGCCGCATCTCCAAGGACACGCTCTTGGTCAGAGCCTTGCGCAGATCCGGCTCCGCCAGTTCTTCGAGTTGAGCCAATTCGTTTTCCGCTCGTTCGCGGGTGGCGAATTCATTGCTGTCCAAGTCGGCGAGGTGACGGCCGATCTTCGCCGCGTTGGGAGCTTCGACTCGTTTCAATCGCTTGGAAAAGAAGGCAACCTCCCTTCGCGCGGCCAACGCGCACACGGCTTCAAAGGCAGCGACGGCATCCGCACCCGCCAAGGTCCGCCATAAGCCCTCGCCATCGGTCCCGCCGGCTACCTCTGGTTTCAGAACCCCCGCCGCGTCCCACACCAGAGCCGTGCCGTCCTCGCTGCCGGAGATGAGGGTGCTTCCCTCGCGGGAGAACACGATCGATGTCACCTGGGCTTGATGACCGACGAAGCGGCGACGTTCCTTGCCCGTCGCCACTTCCCAGAGGCGAACCGTTTGCTCCTTGTGGTTCCACATGCTGCCGTTGGCGGTCGCCACCATGCGGCCGTCCGGCGAGAAGGCTATGCCGATAATCGGATTTTCGTGTCCTTGGAGGCGTCGGAGCCTCTTGCCCGTCGCGGCGTCCCAGATGAAGGCCATGCCTTCCGCGCCTCCCGACGCGGCGCGGCGGCCTTCGGGTCCAAATGCCACGCAATCGACCACGATGCCGTTGCCGCCTCTTCGATCATCTTTCATCGCCTCGTGTCCGGTGAAGCGGCAAATCTCCTTTCCGGTTGCGACATCCAGGATGCGGGCCGCCTCTCCCCCTGACGTCGCCACCCTCTTGCCGTCCGGCGAAAACACAAGCCGATACTGAAGCCCCCGGTAGTTCGGCACGGCGCCGCTCTGCTTCCCCGTGGCGACGTTCCAGAGTTGCCCGGTCGGCAGAATGAGCGTTGTGCCGTCCGGCGCGAGATCAAACCCATAAAGCCATCCGTCCGTCGGGGCAAAGCGGCGCGTCTCTTTCTCGCGGCGCCAATCCCAGACGCGCACCGTCCCATCGTAGCTGCACGAGAGGAGTTGGCTTCCATCCGGCGTGAAGGCGAGGCGGCTGACATGGTGCTGATGTCCTTCCAGACGGGCCTTTTCCTGACTCGTTTTCAGATCCCACAGGTGGATGAGATTGTCCCCGCCGCCGGAGGCGAGCGTGGAGCCGTCGGGCGAAAGGGCGACACAAAAAATCTCCCCGTCGTGGCCGATGTGCCGTTGTCGCCGTTTTCCCGTGGCAACATCGAACAAGCAGATCGACGTGCCGCTGCCTCCGGCGGCAAGGAGCTTGCCATCCGGTGAAAACGCGATGGCGCGCACCCAGCGTTCCGGCCCGTTCAAGGGCTGACACTTCCCCGTCTTGAGATCCCACAGACGGACGGTGCTGTCTGCGCTTTCGTTACTTTTCGTGTTCGGTGGACTGCCGTCCCCGCCCGACGCCAGTTTCAACCCATCCGGCGAAAAAGCCAATCCGTTGATACCCCCCACATGGCCTCGAAACTGCCGAAGTTCCCGGCCGGTCGCCACGTCCCAAAGACGTATCAGGCAATCGTCGCCTCCCACGGCCAACAGGTGGCCATCGGGGGAAAATTGGGCGACCCGAGGCCGGTCGTGGCCCGGCAAGGTGCGCCGCGGTTTGCCGGTCGCCGTGTCCCAGAGAAATACCCGCTTATCCTGAACACACACCGAGGCCAGCGCCTTGCCGTCCGGCGAGAAGGCGACGTTCAGGATCTGACCCCTGCGGGGCGGAGCACCCTTGGGCCGTTCGTTGAGTTGGTCCTCGTGCCCGTCGAGTTGCTTGTGTATGGCTCCTGTAGCTGCATCCAACAGAAGGAGCGCGCCGCCGTCACCCTCGCCGGCCAACAACTTTCCATCCGGCGAGCGCTGAAGGTGGCGCAATCCGCCTTTGATCGGCAGGCGTTTGACCTCCTTGCCGCTCGCAATGTCCCAAACGACAAGATTTTCGCCTCCCGCCAGGATTCGCTTGCCGTCGTCGAGGAAAGCAAAAGCGTCCGAGCGTTCTCCGAAATGGCGGACGGGCCGGCCGCTGGTGGTTTCCCACAACCGAATCCCGTCGTTGCCGGCATAGGCGAGCCGCGTCCCATCGGATGTGAAGGCGAGGCGCTCCATCCAGCCGGCGTGGCGAAAGCGCACGGTGCCCAGACGCGCCAGTGCGCCGGGCGGCAGCGGATCACCGTAGCGATCGGTGCGTGCCTTCGGCGAGCGGGGGGCGTCAGCCCCCTGTTTCTTCTTCGCAACAGGGGGCTGACGCCCCCCGCTCGCCAACCAACTCGCGCCCCCCGCGACCGCGCCGAGCATCAGCACCAGGATCAAAACGATCTTCGTCTTCATCGCCACGCTGCTGGTGATTGTCGACGCCGCCCGCATCAGCGACGCGGTCAGCTCCGCCGACAGCCGCGCCGTCGCGCTTCCCCGTTCCGCCTCCAACGCCAGCAGCGCTGCCGACAGCGTCAGACCGCGCCGCAGCAAACGCTGATGTAGCTTGGCCCGTCCGCGCTCCAGCCGCCCCTTCACCGAACCGGGCGTCCAACCCAGCAGCCGCGCCGCCTCCGGCTGACTGCGGCCCTCCAAACAACACAGAATCAGTGGCAGACGATAGCGCGCCGGCAGGCGCTGCAATTCCACGTCGAGGATGGCGAGCAGTTCGCGGCCGCTCACTTCCGCCAGCGGATCGCGTGGAGTCGAACCGGGATGGATCTGAAGGCTTCGCGTTTCAGCTTGTTGGCGGCGGACTTGTACGGCTCGTGCTTTGAGGGCCAGCCGATAAGCGACGCCGTGCAGCCAGGCCGCCAGCGTGTCGGCGTGACGGATGCGGTCGGCCTTGCGCGCCAGCACCAGGAAGGCGGCCTGGCAGGCATCCTCCGCGGCGTGGGCATCGCCCAGCACGCGGCGGCACAAGCGCAACACCATCGGTCCATGCCGAGCGACGAGAGCGCTAAACGCCGTCTGATCGTGGTCGCGGACAAAGCGTCCCAACAGCGCGGCATCGCTGTCGAGGTCCGCCGGCGAGGGTTGCACCAGCCGGCGGATGTGTTGCAGCACCTGGGATGGGACGGCCATGATGACGGACCTCGCGACCATGAGGAGCGACGTTCAAATTCCTCATGGTACTTCCGTCGGCCCGGCCGACCCGCACACTTTTTTTTCGATAATCCAGTTCATGGCTTCGGAGGGCGCCGCATCGGGGCAAGAACACCTCACTCCACCAGCCAGCGTTTCTCGTCCTCGACGAGGGGGGCTGTCGTGACGGCGATCTCGAAGGTGGTTTTCGGGATCTCCTGGCCGCGCCAGCAGCAACAGGTGCCGTCATCGACCAAACATTTGCCTCCGAAGCCGGAACCAACGAAGGCATTGAATCCGTCGCCCGTCACGCCAATCAGGCCGCGCACGCGTGCGGGAGCAGGAGGAATTTGCACGATGCCGAGATGGCGGGAGTTGTACTCGACCACGCCGCTGCCGTTCCACCAGTAGCCGCGAGCGGGATTGGGGCGATCCTCGCGGGCGAGTTGTTTGCGGGTGATAGGCAGGATCAGGGCTTCGCCGGTGTCCAGGCGCGTCAGTCGCAGGTAACGGATGGCAGCGTGAGCCCGGCTCACCGGGATGGCGAATAGCTCTCCCGTGCGGAAGGTGTTCCAGACGGACGGATCGTTCGAGCGGAACAGGATCGTCCAGTCGCCGGGCGGCGGATCGTCCGGGGGGTCCGGGCCTGTGAACCAGCGTCTTTCCTCCTCGGTCAGCGGGTCGGCCGTGACGGCAACCTCGAAGACGGTCCGGGGGATTTCCCGGCCCTGCCAGGAGTAGTATTGCTTGTCATCGACACGAATTTTCCAGCCGAAGCCGGAACCGGAATAGACGCGGTCGGAATCGTGGGTCACCCCAATCAGCCCCTTCTCGTATCCACTCGATGACGGCACCTGGGGGATGCCCAGGTGGCGAGCGCCCCACTCCTGCCGGGCCGTACCGTTCCACCAGTGTCCCGGAAACGAGTCCGTGCGCTCGTCGAGGGTCAGCTGCCGGTGCGTGATGGGCACAATCAGCATCTCGCCCGTGTCCAGGCGTTTCAGGTGCAGGTAGCGGATCTTGCTGTGGGCACGCCGCACCGGCAGGGCGAAGTTCTTGCCGGGGCTGTCGGTGTTCCAGATAGAGGGATCGTCGGAGCGAAACAGGACCATCCAGCCGCGCGGCGGCGGCCCCTCGTTTGGGTCGGGGGCGTTGGGGTTAATCTCCTTCTTCAGGGCGGACGCGGAAGGGGAAGACTCGTCGCTATGCTGCCGTAATCGGGAGAGCGCGATCAGACCGGGTACCACAACGCATCCCGAACAAACAAGCAGAAGCAGGACCGAGCCGCCGACCAGCAGTCCCGTCCAGCGCAGGCGTTCGCTCTCGCGGGCATCGATGGCAGCGCGGGCCAACCGGGAGTTATCGTCTGTCGGTGCCCGTCTCGATACCGCAGGCAGATGCGGGGATTTCTTTGCGATTCCCTCCGGCTGCGGAACCGGCCGCCGGTCGCCTCCCCGGAGCCATGCGGTCCGCATCCCGTCCAGCCGTCGCGCCAGCCGGATCTTCCAGATGATGACCACGATCCAGTAACCGCTGCCGCTCATCCACAGCAGGGCGGCAACCCAGGTCCGCAATATCCCCTTGAAGGTAATGGGAGCGCCGAGCAGGCTCAGAAAACTGATCCCCAGCGCCATAAGCAGCGCCACGCCAAACATGCCGAGGCTCGAATACATCTGCCACGTGTAGCGAGCGCGGAGAGTGTCCGGCATCTCGTCCAGCACCTCGGTCACCAGCAGCCGGACCGTGTCCTCATCCCGACCTTGACCGATCAAGTTGGCCTCGACCGTTTCAGGGGGCGTTCCTCTGGCCAGCTGATCGGCGACGGATCGGTACATCGCGGTCGCCGTTTCCTCGCCGGACTTCACCGGGCGCGTCATGGTCGCTCCTTGTGGGATTGCGCTACCGTGTCAGGTAGGCTCCAGGGATACAGACGCTCGCGGCCGCCGAATCGACCGCCCAGATAGGCTTTTTAGACCATGACAAGCAGGGAGGGAGGAAAGCATAAAGAATCGCGCACTCACGGTTGGGAGGCCGACCGCTTGGCCAATCGTTCCAGCGACGCCTTCGCCTCGCGCGTCAACCGCGCTCCCGCCGTGCCTTCCGCGAGCGCCGATAGCACCGTCTGGGCTGAAGGCGTGCCGATCTGTTCGAGAACTTCCACGGCACGGACCTCGCGCAGCTGTTCGGCGGAGAGCGCGCGATGCAATCCCTCCAGGATCGCCTGGATTCGTCGGCGCACTTCCAGCGACGGCTTCCCTTCCAACATCTTGCGAAGCGCCGGTTCCGCCAAGTCGCCGAGTTTCGCCAACTCGGCGCTCGCTTTGTCTCGAACCGCGAACCGCTCGTCGTCGAGTTCGGCGATCTGGCGAGCGATGTCCTTCGCATCCACGGCGGGGAAAGGTTGGCAGCTATACAGCGATACGGTACAATGAGGGTAGACCGACCGCGCCGAAAGGGACGCATAAAATATTGAACATGCTTGGGGGCGACGATATGGGAGTGCCGCGACCGACACCGCGACCGCCACAACGAGGGAGTGCTCGCAGGCGTGCTCAACGAGGCACCGACGCGACGTGTCCTCGACCGTGGACGCCTGGGTTCGAGGCTCAGTGCGGGCTGCCTGTGGGCGTCGAGGTGCGGGTTGGGGTGGGCAGGATTTTGTGGCGGGGGGTATCGCTGCCAGGGAAATGGCATGGGGTGGGACGGCATAAGACGGTGCAAACACTGGCAAGCGAATGCGGGCTGTGCGCTAGACGCTGTGTCTACAAGACGAAAGCTGCGAAGGACTTCGGTGTACCTAACCTATTGGCAACAACCTGTTGCACGTTGCAGCGGGATGTTTCCTCACCGTGGAGGTCGCTATGACCGTGACAATGGCGAAGGGCGTGGGGATTGACCTGACGCCAATCGACGAAGTGGTAGAAGCGTATTCCTATATCCGCTTCTCCACTCCTGAACAGGCGCAGGGCGACTCACTGCGCCGGCAAACCGAGAGGGCGCGGGAATACTGCGCCAGACGTGGGTGGCGCTTGAACGAAGCGACCTACCGTGATCTGGGCGTGTCGGCGCGCAAGGGCAAGAACGCACTGGTGGGCAACCTGGGCGAGTTCTTGAAAGCCGTGGAGTCGGGCGCTGTCAAGAAAGGCGCGGCGCTGATCGTGGAGTCGCTCGACCGCATTACACGGCAAGGGATTGATGAGGGCTACGATCTGATCAAGCGCATTCTGAAGAGTGGCATTCGGCTCGTGACCTTCTCCCCGGAGAGGGAATTCGACGTGAGCGCGACCAAAGGACTGTGCAAGGGCGCGCTGGAGATACAGTTGATCCTGGAACGTGCTGCCGAGGAAAGCGAGCGCAAGGAAGAACGCAACAGCGCGGCGTGGCGAAACAAGCTGGCGTGTGCGCGGGAGAAGCGGCTGCAACCACCGCGCAAGAAAAGCGGAGAGATCACCATGGCAATCACCAACTCCCTGCCTGCCTGGGTGACCGTCCATGAGGGCAAGGTGGTGCTGATACCGGAGAGGGCGTCCGCAGTGCGGCTGATCTACCAGTGGGCTAGAGAGGGACTGGGAATCTACCGTATCGTGCAGCGGCTTTGTGACGAGAGGGTTCCGACCATTGGACGAACAGGCAAGTGGACGCGGAGCTACGTCACCAAAATCCTCAGCGAGCGCTCGGTGTTGGGCGAGTTCATTCCCAAGAACAAGGCAGGCAAGCCGACTGGTGAGCCGGCGATCACTGACTACTACCCCGCCGTGGTGACCGAGGATGAATACTACGCGGCGCAGCGCGGGAAACAGAGCCGGCGGGTGGACGCGCCGAAGGTGCATGGCAAGGACGATGAAATACGGGCGCTGTGGGACGCTGGCATGACGAAAGTAGCGCATATCGCGCGGAGACTGGAGGTATGCCGCATGGTGGTCTACTCGGCGCTGCGCCGGCTGGGACTGCGTGAGCCGAAGAAGAAGAATCCCAGCACGCGGCGCAAGGTGCATTTGTTTACGGGACTGCTGGGCCATGCCCTGGACGGCGACACCTTCTATGTAGGTTCGGCGAACGGCAAGCACGTCTTGATCAACACCATGGGCGGCGACGGACGCAAGAAAGGGGGTTTCGTATGCTTCCCGCTGGACATATTCGAGCGGGCGGTGGTGGGACTGCTCTCGGAAGTGCCTGCCTCGGAGTTCCTCGACAAGAAGGACGGCGTGCAGGAACTTCAGGCACTGGAGGGCGAAGAGGGCGACCTGCGCCAACGGATAGCTCTCCAGGATGCCACCATGGAGGAGTTCAAGAAGCCAGAGGATGCGCCACTGAAAGCGGCGGCATATCGTGACAAGCTGAAACTGGAGGCGCGGCTCAAGGAGGTGCAGGGGAAACTGCCGGCGGCTCGTGCTGCAACCAAGCAAACGCGGATGGCTTCGTGGCAGGAAACGAAGACACTCCTGGACAAGCTGGCGGGCAATAGCTCCGACACCTTGCGGGCGCAGGTGCGGGACAGACTCCAGCGCGACATTCGGGATATGTGGTTCCTTCCGCTGCGGCAAGGGCACGAACGGCTCTGTTTGCTCCAAGTGAACTTCAAGGGCGGCGGCTGCCGTCATTTCGTGATTTGCTACCGTCCCATTTGGGCGGGCAGGAACCGTGTCCCGCGCAACGGCTACGCACTTTGCTGGTCGTTCCGCGATGCTCCAAACTGGGTGGACAAGACGCCGGACTTGGCACAGTACGCGACCGATGCCAGGGTCAAGGCGAAGGTGGATCGCTTCGTCGCGGACTTGTGGCCGGACGTGATCGACGCGCTGGAGGGTGGTCTGGCGCTGGACGGGAAGACGGACAAGCGCCGGAAGTTCGTGCGAGGGATGAGTCCCGAAAACGTGATCGGCTGGGAGATTGAGCCGGCGCAGTCCGCGAAGTAGCCAAGTCGAGGCGCCATGACCCCGCTGGTGATCCCAGCGGGGTTTTCTTATGCCCTTGAGCAAGCACAGAGGGGGCGCCGTGGCGTCGGAGGCGGGAAATGTGGGACGGAGAGCACTGGAGCGATTCTAGGCTACACTGGGCGTCCTCGCTCTCCAGTCCGTCCGCCGTTTACCGCCCCGTGGAGCCGGTTGCAAACGGCGGACTCCGTGGTGGCGAGCGTCGGCGTGGGGATAGGGGCGCAGGAAGAAGCCGGCGGAGCATTATGGGAAGGCTGCCATCTCCCCACGATTGAAGGAACTCACGCTCCGCCGGCAGGATGAATGTACCCGGTGGGAGGCTGGATGCAAGAGGGTTGCGTGAGAGTGACGGCGTTGCAACGACCCCGCTTCGATGTGGCGGGGTCTTTCTCTGTGCCGACCGCTTGACGCTTGGTGTTCCCGCCCGAATAATGCTCTCGCCACCGTAGCCCTGACAACTCGCCGGTCGGTGGTGATCGGGGGATAGGACGTTCTTATGAGCAATGCAACACCTGTTCTGACACAGAAAGATGTCGGGCTGTTGGAGGGTTTACTGAGCTTCCACTCCGACGAGGCACAGGCATTGCTTCAGAAATACCGCCACGTCGAGCACCTGATTGGCTGCGGCCATCACGCCGGTTCGGATGGAGATTTTTGCGAGGATCTCGTTCGCCAATTTCTTCGTCAGGTCATACCGGGTCGTTACTCAGTCGATTATGGATTCATCCGACACACGGCTCGCGGAGCAGGCGTTGTTGAATCACGTGTATCGAAGCAACTGGATGTCATTATCCACGATTCGCACAACTACGCACCCCTTTTCCGTTCGGGTGAGTTTGTGGTCGTGTTGCCGAAGTCCGTCGTAGCTGTCATCGAAGTGAAAAAGACGCTTGATGCGACTAAGTTGGATGAAGCCCTCAAGAACTTGACCCAGGCGAACGAGGTGCTGAAGGCAGCGGGCAGTCCTTTGCTCCAAACCTTCACGGGCGTATTCGCGTTCACTTCTGTCGAGGATTTGCGACCAAAGTTCAAACCCTATTCCGACAGCTTCTTCACGTCCTTCGATACAATTGCTCGAACGTCCCCGCCGACGGTCTGCATTCCAGATGTGCTCATCGTGGCTGACAGGGACATCTTCTTCCGCCAAGAATTCCCGAACCCACAGCGGCCATCGTCCATGTACTGCTCCTTCAATGTAGACCATACGGCAGCCGAGTACGAAGCCGAGCACGAAAAGGTCAACCTTGCTGTCCAGGCGTTCTTGGCGATCCTTTACATCAAAGTACGCTTCCCAGAAACCGAGTGTTCATCGCGCAGATTCGTCTTTCCCAATAATCTCATTAACAGGATAGTGATCCCATTTCTTGATCCCACCAAGCCGGTGACGGGAATCATCAATCCTCCAATTCGCATCGGGGAGTGAGCGGCGGAGATAGGCACAGGAGGCTCAGGAATGCCCTTTCCCACTCCTGTGGCGCTCGCCATGGTGCAGAAATCCAGAACAACGTCCCAGAGCACCACTTGCTTTTGGCGCACGAACGGGCGTACACTTAACGGGCGTTCCGGAATTCACCTACAACAGAGAAGACACATGCTTCGAGTACGAATCGAGTTGAATCAAAGATCTTCCGTCGTGGATTTCTCCGGTGTCTGTGTAAGGCAGCCTGACGCAACTGGTCGCATCCCAGTCGGAGAAGAACAGGGAGTGATACACGTCAGCGGTGAGGTTCCAGATGACGAGGCGGTGAGGCAGATTTGGCGGCGACTGGAGATCGGACAAGTCGTCGGAGAAGGGGACGGGTTCACCTGGAAGTTGGAAGGCTGTTAGTCGGCTGGCGCTCTGGTGACGGCATCGCAACGACCCTCTCGTATTGTGGGAGGGTCGTCCCGTGTGCAGAGAACAGTATGGGACAGGACAGCAGATAGGCACAGGAACGCCTGGGTGCCCCTGTGTGGCGTTCGCGAGGGCAGGGGTCGGGGTCGGGTCGTTTTACGTCACCGGAGCCGCAGCGGTGGGGAGGAAGCGTCAGCGGGAGCGGCGAACGAATGCTTGCAGCGAGCGTTACCCAGCCGTATCTTCGGTGTGTTGGTGTCGCTCACCTCGGAGAACCCATGCCCAAACGCTCCCACGACCCCCGCTGACCGTGAATCCCCTGCATGTTAACCGTGGTTAACGGAGTGACAGCCACAGTTAACATGCTTCTGCTCGACGCTGCCACTCTACCCATCCCCTGGCATTACCACGGATCGGACGCCGCCGCCGTGGATTAGGCGTCGGCCTCGATCTCTTTGGCCGTGAAGGTGGCACCGTTGCCAGGTCCGTCCTTAGTAACATTGGACACGACGAATAGCTTACCTCAAACACGGGGTCAATCCGGATCAACTTCGATCCCATTGTGGACTTCTCTCACCTGCTCCACACGCATGGCGAGGGTCTGAGCAACCTGCTTGAGGTAGAAAGACGGCAGCACACCTGTGAGGGTGATCTGGTCGTCGCGCACCTCGCACTCCAGGTTCCACAACCGACGATACCCACTACAGCGCAGCGCTGTGAGGACGGCATCGCGAAGAAGGTCAGAGCGTTCAGCCCGCGTCGCGGCTAAGATCATGGAGCCTCCCGTCCCGGATGGCGTCCAACCGAATCCGTTGGAAACTGGAGCCGGTGGGGTCAGACCAGCTGGCAATACCGTCCTTGCTGCTCAAACACGAACAGGGCGTAATTGTCCTGGTCGGAGCTTTCTTCCGGCCGGATTTCGTCGGGATGCCGCGCCATGTACGTGCTGTCTGAAGGGTTGCGGGTCGTAACCAACTCTCCGGCGTATACTGGGCAATCGAGCATCGATCTCTCTCCATAACCGAGCATCAGGGCGCTCCTGCTGCGTGACTCATGGTGAGAAGTGCGTGAGGAAGAACCGCAGGCACGCCAGCCATCTCTCCCGCTGGCTGGCGTGCCGAGCGGCTCTCTCGCTATTTGGGTATTAGCAAGCGGCGAGCCAAGAGAGATTTCTTCACTCCAAATCGGGTTTGCTCGCCGCAACTCGTGCCATAATATTGTCTTACGGGTATCGTTGTCCCGGACTGGCCGATGGAGACATGCACGAGCCATGCCTTGATCGTTGGCGGGAAGTGCCTGGTATGCAATCACGGTGGCGGATGGGTACACCGTCCAGGCACACCGGGAGAGTCAGGTGGCGTCCGTCGGAGGTGGCGACTTCCCTTGCGGTGATGCGATCTTGGCACGTATCCGTGCCAGTCGTCGCGCCGCGGTAGATGCTGAGCGGTTGGTGTTGGCGATGGGCTGGGACAGATAGGTGTAATAGCCGTCGTCGCTGCTCCTGGTGCGCCCGCCGATGATCTGGGCTACGCGCTGAAGCGTGATGTTGGCGAGCTTGGCGATGGAGCGGAAGTCGTGTCCGGCGCGCCAGAGACCGATCACGCCCTCCACTTGCCGGTTGACCTTGTGGAAATCGGGGATCGGATCGGCTGGCTGGAGGTCGGAGCACCGAAAGTAGCGCTTCGGGCGCCGGGGGTTACTCATGCACGGTCTCCATCGCCAGGAGCAGACGAACAACCACATTTCCGGCAACGGTAAATCATGGTTTCATTCTCCGTTCGGTCACGATTTCAGCGGGTCAAAAAGAGGGCAATCGACTATGAGTTGTGGGACAGCGCTTTTTGGGCACATTCTCCGGGAAATAATGCGGTTTCGGGGTGTCCCACAAGTCATAGTCGTGCATACCTCTCCAGAGTACTCTTTTTGAGGGGCAAAACCCGCTCCAGTGCTCGATACGAAAACCCTCTTTCCCGCATGCCCTGCACGATGGGAGAGAGCCATTCGATTCGCTTCTGGAAATACTCCCGTTGGGTATCACCATGCAATTCAATGCCACCTTTGATCCTCTGGGAACGCATGGTAAACAACTCCTCTTCACTGCTTGCGGGTTTGTGGACAACCAGAGGCATTTTCGCATTCCGTTGCCACAACGCTTGGTGTGCGTCCAGTTGCTCCACAGTGGGTTCGACGTAGATATTATGGTTTCTTCCCCAATCCTTGTGGCGCAGGTAGCGGTCATAGTACTCGGCAACCACGAAAGGCGTATCGAAGTGGGACAGATCCCGCATGACTTGCCGGTGGTGGTTGGTATCCCACGCCTTGGCAACGTAAGACAGGATACCGACCACGTTGTAATCTTGGGCAGCTTGCCAGCAGCGATAGATTTGTGCCGGCAGATTCTCCTCTTGTGGATCAGAGGACTCGCGGCAGTAGAGGACGACGGGGGCACCGATAGGGACAGTCTCGGTGAGGACTGGAAAGTAGTCGTGTAGATTGGGGCGCTGACGCTGTGCTTGCTCTCTAACACCTTGCCGACTTCGTTCGCGTCGCGCCGCACGCTTTTCGCGTTCGCGGCGAGACATTCTAGGTTTACCTGTAGTGCCAGGTGGGTGCCGTGGGAGGGCACTACTACTCCCACGGCATTACCACCAGGATTACCTTGGTCACGGCGAAACGTGAGGTTGCAAGTCTCACGCTCGTCTCCCCCCGCTTCCATTGTTATTGTAGCATTACGCATGACTGGCGTCTAACACTATCCGCTCACCCTCCGACGCGCTGCTGCCAGTCGGCGAGTGCAGGCGTCTACCGTCATCAGTGCATCACTCTTCCTGAGCTTATCGTTGCCCTTGGGCGTCCACGTACCCTTCAGCACCTCCATCTCCAGGATTTGAGACGCTTCGGGTTTGGTGAGGCCAGGAACATACAACCCCAATTCACGCAGACGGTATTGCTGCGCCGGCGTAGCGGGCATCTTGTGCTGGATCTTCGACACCTGCTGCGACAGGTGAGCGGCCTCTCCGTAGGTCAGATCCTTGTCGATGGAGAAGCCGTTCCGCTTCAGATAGTCCAGTTGCCCACCGGCAGCCGGTTCCATTTGCCAGTCGTTATCGGCACTGTAATCGTCCAGAGTGGGCATCTCCTCGTCGTCAAAGGGACAGACTCCCTTCAGCACCCACAGCACCGGACAGATACGCTCCTTGCGCTTCTCTTCGTCCACGACAGTCAGGACATCCCGTCCCTGGGCATTCACCGGCACCTCGGTGGAGATACCGAGGAGACTGGTAATCGTAACCAGTTTGTGCCGATGGCAGTTGTCCGTCACGTCGAGAATCAGGCAATCCTTCTTGCCGTCATGGAGGCGCAGACCACGCCCGACCATTTGCGTGTAGAGCGTATGGGACTTGGTTGGACGCGCCATGAGCACGCAGTCGGCACCGGGAGAGTCCCAACCCTCGGTACAAACCATGCAGTTGACCAGGACACGAATCCTTCCCTGGTCGAAGTCTCGCAGGATGCCACGCCGCAGGTCGAGCGGAGTTTCTCCCGTCACGGCGGCGGCGTTGACTCCCTTCGTCTTGAAGAGGTCACGCAGAGCCATGACATGCTTGACGCTGGCGGCAAACACCGCTGCTTTCCGCTGGGAGGCATGTTGGAGATAGGCACCGACGACCGCCTGGTTCCGGTCAGGAGTGTTGACGACGTTGGCAAGCTGGTCGTCGGTGAAGTCGGCATTCTTGGTTGCCGTCTTGATAGCGTCCAGATCAATCTTGGTTGCCACCGCGAATTGACGGATACGCACCAGCTGCCCGTCTTCAATGGCTTTCCGCAATGGATAGGAGAAGATCGGTTCGTCACCGAAGAGATGGTCGAGTCCCACCTTGTCATGCCGCCTGGGAGTCGCAGTGACTCCAAGGCAGAAGTCGTACTGGAAGTGTTTCAGGACTCGGACATAGGAAGCGGCAGGGGCATGGTGGGCTTCATCGACGACGACCAGCCCGAAGCGGTCTTTCGGAATCCGTTCCAGTCGCGGCTTGCGCAGGGTCGGCACCGACGCGACCACGACGGGATACCTCACCCCCAGCATGTTGCGATTCCATTCGTTCCGTTCGGCTTTCACCACGCCGACAGAACAGCCTGGCATCACCCGCAGGGCAGCCCGCACCGTCTGCTGGACGAGTTCGTCGCGGTGCACCAAAACCAAGGCAGGTTTGGCGACACGCTTGATCCAGGACAGGAAAAGAATAGTCTTTCCCGTCCCACACGGCATTTGCACCAGTCCGGCTCTCCGCGAACGGAGAGCAACGACAAGTGCTTCCAAAGCACTCTCCTGGTGCGGGTGCAAAACAATGGGCTTCTGCATACATCACTCCTTTAAGTGATAGTTGGGATTGCCAGGAGTTGTACATCAGCGACTATAATGCTGTATGTACATCACTCCTTTGGAGGACGGTTGAGGTGGCCAGCCTTAGAGCGTTCGGAAAAAATGAAATTGTTATGGGGTCAAGAACCTCAAACAAATTAACGAGCAACCTAAACGGAGGAATGCCTCCTGAATCTCCGAGAGGCGATCGAGCCGACGCCGTAACCGCCCAAAGCCATGCAAC
>DATBGU010000100.1:0-3192 GCA_036557825.1 Gemmataceae bacterium | reverse complement strand
AGCAGAGGCCAGCTTCAAGGAAGAACGGGCCGGTGACGCCACAGGAATCGACGCCCGTCGTCGCAATAGGCACACCGTGCCCCATGCCACCGATGCTGTAGGCTTCAAGCCGCGAGTCGCCTCTTGCGTCTTGCCAGATGCAGCGGGTATGCCGCCCGATCTGTTCCTCACCTGAGGGGCGTTCCGTTAGCTTCTGGACATCGAGCCATTGTTTGATAATGTGATCCGCGTTTGACGGCCGGACAACGGTATCGGCCGTGCCATGCCATACGGATATCTTTGGCCATGGCCCAGGGTGGTTAGAGGCGCCGCGGACCTGGTCACCGAGCGCCCGCGATGAAGGCGCCCGATCATTGAACATGGCCTCGAAAGCCTCCTGCACGGACGACGCGGAACCGTAAGGCAGCCCGGCAATGATCGCCCCGCCGGCGAAAATCTCCGGATAGGTTGCCAGCATGACGGACGCCATCGCGCCGCCGGCCGAGAGACCGGTCACAAACATGCGGTTGCGGTCGACGCCGAATTTCTCAACTGCTTTCGCAATCATCTGGCGGATGGACAGCGCCTCGCCGCTATCGCGCGCGGTGTCGTCCGGCAGAAACCACGAGAAGCAGTTCTTCGGATTGTTCGCAGGCTGCTGCTCAGGGAAGATGAGTATGAAGCCAAGCCGATCAGCCAGATCGGACCAACCCGTTCCCCGGTCATAAGAGTCGGCTGTCTGGGTGCAGCCATGCAGAGCCACAACGAGCGGCGGCGACGGGCCGACGCTGTTCGGGACGTAAGCATGCATGCGCAAATTGCCGGGATTGCTCCCAAACTTCGCAATCTCGAGGAGCCGGCTCGGCCGCGTAGCCGGCCTCCAGGCCGATTTTCCCGCCGCAGCCTTGAGGCGCTTTTCAAACTGGTCGCGCAGCTTCCGCAGGCGGGAGAGCGAGATGCCAATGCCGGCCATGGGCGCCCTTTTGCGTTGCAAAAAATCTATGTTGCGACGCAATATGGATGCTGAGGCTCACAAATCAAGGGATCGCCCGCCGCCCCGGGTCGCCGGACGTCCACGAATTCACTGTTCCACACTCGGCAGGCGCCTGTGCCACTCCGTCGCCTGCTGAAACGCATGTCCAGCACGCAGCAGCAATGCCTCTTCCATATGTCTGCCGACAATCTGAAGACCGTCTGCCGTCTGGCCGCCTGGTAGCGTGAGCGTCGGATGTCGGCTCATGTCGAACGGCGCGGTGAAGCGCAGTCGAGCTCCGTTCCTGCCGACGTACACCGCGCAGGGTCCGTGGGACCGTCTGAATCAACGCCGGCAATAGCTCCCAACATTGCCGCGGCGTCTATCGCGCTGTGGGCCATCGGCCCGAGGTGATCCATGGATGGGCAAGGGCGAAGACCCCGGCCCGGCTCAGACGTCCCCAGATCGGTTTCAAGGCCTTGATTTGCTCGATGGCCGCCCATCGGGCCGGAGTTCAGTTGCTACCCCGCCACCAGGAACTCGATCGGGGTATGGCATCGCCCAAATCCAGCCCCGGCAACCAGCTTTGCCATACCAATCTATCCGGTTTGTTAGTTTTCAAGTCGCGCCGATAAGCCGAGGGTCCTGGGCCTCGATTCCTTCCGTGTGGAGTTGTGTTTTCGGCCTCAGCTCTGACGACGGCCGGCGATCATGCTGACGCTTCGCTTTCTGTGGCGTGCCGCAGTGCGCCGCCCAGGCTTCCATCAGCTCCCGACGCTTCTTGAGAAGATCGCCGCGGCGATAGGCGGCCTCCACCTTGTTGTCGATGGCATGCGCGAGCGCCTTCTCGACCACGAAGTCCGGGAAATCCGTCTCCTCTGCAGCCCAGTCCCGGAACGAGGAGCGGAACCCGTGCGCGGTGATCTCCAAGTCCATGCGTCGCAGCATCATCAGGAACACCATGTTCGAGAGCGGCTTGCCGCGGCGGCGCCCCGGAAACACGAGCGGGTTGTCGCGGGCGAGTGCTTTCGCCCGCTCGAGCAGAACGAGCGCGCGCTTCGACAGCGGAACGGCATGCGCCTCGCCGGACTTCATGCGCGCCGCCGGGATCGTCCACAGCGCCTGATCGAAGTCGATCTCCTCCCAGGCAACCAGCAGCACCTCGTTCGTGCGGCACGCCGTCAGAATGAGGAGCTCGAACGCCAGCGCCACCTTGTCCTGGCCTCCCCGGCGGCGAAGGCGCCCAACGAACCCCGGCACGTCCGCGTAGGGCATCGCAGCAAAGTGCTCGTTCCGTTCCGGCTGCTTCGGCAGCGCCCGCTCGACACCGTCGACGGCGTTGGCGCCGGACAGGCTGTAGGCGACGCGGACCCAGTCGAGCACGGTGCGGATGCGCTGCCTGACGCGGCGCGCCGTTTCCGCCTTGGTCAGCCAGATCGGGGCGAGCACCTTCAGGACATCGGCCGTCTCGATCTGGTCGGCGCGGCGCTTGCCCAGCACCGGGAAGGCATAGGTTTCGAGCGAGGTCAGCCAAGAGTCGGCGTGCCTCCTGTTCTTCCAGCCGCCGACGCTCTCCGCGTGGACCTTCTCGGCCGCCTCCTTGAACGTTGGAACGATGGTCCGGGCCTTGCGCCGCTCGGCGATCGGGTCGCCGCCGTCGCGGGCCAGCCGGCGCATGCTCGCGGCGATCTGGCGCGCATCGGCCAGGGGGACCAGCCGCGCACTGCCAAGCCCGATGTCGCGACGGCGCCCATGCACGACGGTGCGCAGCAACCAGCGCCGGGCGCCCGACGGGTCGATGACAAGGTAGAGGCCGTTGCCGTCCGTGTGGCGACCGGGCGTCTTGAGTTGCCGTACCGCGGTGGCGGTCAGCGCGTCCTTAGGGTGGCGGCGACGCTCGTCCACGCGATCCTCTTTCGAACGAATCTCGCCCCACATTCCACCCCACAAAAATTTTGCGCTGGAGAGATATTCGGTGGAGCATCGATGGACAGCCTAGTGAGCAAATACGGCGAATTCATGAGCTAATTCAAGGATGTTATGAGATGCCGTGGGACGCTATGAGACTCGCTGAGAAGTCTTGTTCGATTCCCCTCGGCTCCACCAGATATCTTCAACCGAAGTACGCCTCGCGCACCTCGCTGCGGTCGGCCAGCTCGGCAGGCGTCCCGCTTGCGAGCACCCTGCCCTTGGACAAGACATATCCGTAGTGCGAGATGGCCAGGGTCTGCCGCACGTTC
>DATBGU010000099.1:0-36078 GCA_036557825.1 Gemmataceae bacterium | reverse complement strand
GTGCTGCCGGACACGATCCGCGAGCGGTTCCTGGAGTTGGCCGGCGGCAAGAAAGGCCGGCTCGTCGTCATTCCGACGGCGAGCGAGTTGGCCGACCAAACGCGAATCTTTCGCAGTTACAACTACTGGAAGGCGCAGGGGCTGGCGTCGGTGTCGATGCTGCACACGCTCGACCCCAAGGAGGCCAACAACCCAGCCTTCGTCCAACCGCTGAAAGAGGCGACGGCGGCCTGGCTGGGCGGCGGCGATCAATTGCGCTTGACCAACGCCTACCGCGGCACCGCCGTCGAGCGCGAGCTGCGTCAACTGCTGGCGCGGGGCGGCGTGGTCGGCGGCACCTCCGCCGGCGCGTCGGTCATGAGTTCGGTCATGATTACGGGAGGCAACCCGAAGGCGCGGGTCGGCATCGGTTTCGGTCTGCTGCCCAACGTGGTCATCGATCAGCACTTCCAGAACCGCAAACGCCAAAAGCGTCTGCTGGGCGTTCTGGCGGAGAACAAGAACTGCCTGGGTCTGGGCATCGACGAGCAGACGGCGGTGGTGCTGCGCGGCCACACCTTCACGGTGGTCGGCAACGCCAACGTGCTGGTGTGTATGCCGCCGTCGGACAAGGAGCCGGCCAGCGTGGCCAAGGTGCTCAAGCCCGGCGAGGGCGGCGATCTGCTCTTGCTGGGCCGCAGCGTGATGTCGCAACTCAAGCCGCCCTCTGAGGGCAAGCCGGTTGTCAAGCAAGACCGCGCGAGCATGCCCTGATGAAGCGCGTCGGATGCCTCACCTCCTAAAGAAAGCAAGCAGCACTCCGGCCCGTGCGGGCTGGAGCGCTGGCCGGGGCGCGGCTCCTCCGTCGGGTCGAACCGCCGGTCCACTTCGACGCGGCCATTCTGCTGGCCCATAAACGATTCCGCCATATCGACGACAAGCTTCCACACCAGCGCAACCTGGATTACCTCGCGCGGGGCGCCGACGATGTCGCGGGCAATGGGGCCGTCCGACTCCGCGCCCCTGCGGCGTCCTGAAAATCCGTGGAAATAATGGACGCGCGGGCTTACGTTAGGGCACTACAATTTGTGAGGCAGGGCACCCACATGGCGACCGGCTTAAAAAACATTCTCGACCACCTACATCGGACACTTGCTCCGGTGGACGGCGGCCCGACGGACGAGCAGTTGCTGGCGCGATTTGTCGCCTCCCGCGATGAGGCGTCCTTTGGGATGCTGCTGCGGCGGCACGGACCGATGGTCTGGCGGCTCTGCCTGCGTGTTCTGGGCCATGACCAGGACGCCGAGGATACTTTCCAGGCGACGTTTCTCGTTCTGGCTTGCAAGGCGGCGTCAGTCCTCAAGCGCGAGTCCGTGGGCAGTTTCCTGTACGGCGTCGCCTATCGCACCGCGCTGAAGGCCAAGGTCATCCAGGCTCGGCGGCGGTCGCGCGAGAGGCAGGTAGACGAGATGCCGCACCCCGAAGTTGTCGCCGTCGAGCCGCAGGACTGGCGGCCCCGGTTGGATCGCGAACTGAATCTCCTGCCCAGGAAGTATCGCGCCGTGATTGTGGCCTGCGACCTGGAAGAGCGGTCGCGCAAGGAGGCGGCGCACCACCTGGGGCTGTCGGAAGGGACCGTCTCCAGCCGGCTGACACGGGGGCGGCGCCTGCTGGCGAAACGGCTTTCTCGTTATGGGCTGGCCCTGTCGGGCGTCGTCGTGGCGTCGGCGCTGGCCAACGGCGCGACGGAGGCCCACGTCCCGGCGTCGTTGCTGTCGTCCACGACGAAGGCGGCTGTGCTGGTCGCCGCGGGGCAGGCGGCGCTCTCCGGTTCCGTTGATTTTCTCCTGAAAGGAATGCTGAAAACCATGTTGCTGGCAAAACTGAAACTGGCGATCGGAACGGTGATGGTGGTAACGGCCCTCGGAGCGGCGGGGCTGGCCTATCGGGCGACGGCACAACAGCCAAACCGAACACGAGTCGATGACGTGCTTCCGCAGACGCGGCGTGCGGAGAGTCGGCCTGCGGCCGACGATTTGGAGTCGCTGCGTCTGGAAATCGAGGCGCTGCGGAAGGAATTGCGGGCCATGCGGGTCCGGGTGAAGGCGTTGGAGGACGAGGCGCGCGGCGGCAAAGGCCGAGGCGATGTTCGGCCGCGCGATGCAGAGCCGGCGCCACGGCCGCGCGGCGCTGATACGCGGCCGCCACGCGGAGAGGAGCTGCCACCCCAGCCGCGCGGCGCTGATACGCGGCCGACACGTGAGACGCCTCCCCCGACGAGAGAGCCGTCCGTTGAACGAGGCCGGGACACCGGGCGGCTGGGGTCGCGGACGACCGAGGGGCCAATTGCCGAGGCTGAGGCGGCGTTGAGGAAACTCCGCGCCAACCCCGACGACAAGCAAGCGGCCGAGGAACTGGAGCGGGCGCTGAAACGTCTGAAAGCGCGCGAGAAGCCGAGAGTGCCCGGTGAAAGCGGCCGATAGCGCGTCCGCTCCCCTTTCTTCCGTTGCGGCTTTTCGCTTGCGAACACCGGCAATGCAAGTAAACCCCGTGCCGGCCCATGCGGGCGGTCATCGGCATGCGGCACAGGTTACTGGCACAGCCGTTCGGCCTTACGAGGCTGGGCCGCCGGAGTCCGCATGAGTGTTGGGTGCGGTTCGCCTCGACCGCGAGTCGTGCGTGAGCTGCGTCCGCCGCTGATAACGAAGTCGGATCGCCGTGGAGTGATCTCCGCCGCCGCTACTCCGTTCAGTGATCCCTCCGGCAAGAAAAACGCCAGAGAGACCCGTTCCCGTGGAAAATATGTTCTCTTGACACCAAGAGCCTTAGGAGTGTTCGGCGTGCCTTCGACACGCTACTCGGTGAGCCTAATCTTGCCACAAACCCGGCCCTCGGCGTCATAGCCGATGACGATCACGCCCTCGTCGTCCTTCCACACCGCGTACGGCCGCCCAGGTAGGCCGACCTGCGTGTGGACCTCCTGCCCCCGATATTCATGGCGGACGAACTCCCCGCCATGCACTTGCCAGACCTCCGCATACTCGGAGACCTGGGGAGGCCAGCGCTTGGAGGACCTCTGGTCCTGGGGCGGACCCATGACCTCCAGAACCTCGGCCTGGGACATACCCGCCGCCACGCGGTCGAATCGACCGCGGAGCGAACCACGTTCGGAGCGACCGTGGAGTGAGCCACCTTCGCCAAGCCACTGGTAGGCGAAGACAAGCAACGCCACAGTGAGAAGGGCTACCGCCACCCAGAGCCAGCGGCGATTACGCATAGGTGTCTGCTCGGTCCGCCGAACTACTGATTAGGGCGCGCGCCCTAACACCGTCCCATCAGTTCACGCCCACGACGCTTCGTTGTCAAGCGAGAAGCTTGTGTGGGTGCCGATTCGCTTCGTAACACCGGCAATGCAGGTACGGACCGTGCCGGCCCATGCGGGCAGTCATCGGCGTGCGGCACAGGTTCCTGGCACAGGCGCTCGGCCTTACGAGGCTGGGCCGCCGGAGTCCGCATAAGTATTGGGTGCGGTTCGCCTCGACCAACGGTCGTGCGTGTGCCGCGTCTGCCACGGATAAGCAAGCCGGATCGCTGAGAGAACTCCTGGCCGCCGCAGCTACACTCGTTCGGACATCCGGCAAGAAAGGCCGCAGATTGCCGTTCCCGTTCCCGTGGAAACTATTTTCTCTTGACACCAAGAGCCTTATGACGGTTCGGCCTTCTTCTCCCTCAGCAGCGGATGGTTAAACCGACAACCGCGGCCAGAACCGACCGACCTCTCGGCAATACTGCTCGTAGTCCGATCCAAAACTAGCTGTCAGGTGCCGCTCCTCATGGCTGGCCTTCAGATTCATGGCGACCAAATGGAGACAGGCCACCACCGCCATCGGGATCGTGAGCGTTACCAAGACCGAGGCGAGCATCAGAGCTACGCTGAGGCCATAAATCGGATGCCGCACCCAACGGTAGAGGCCCCGGCGCACCAGTTGCGTTTTCTCCCCAGGCACAATTGCCATGCTCCAGTGTCGGCCCAACACCAGCCAGCAGTAGAGCGACAGCAGGTAGCAACCGACCGCCAGTAACGCCGCAGCCCAACGGATGCCGTAAACCACGGCCATGCTTTGGGCCCAAGACGGCAGACGGATCCAGGGGATCTGGTCCTTCCCGGCGAGAATCGGAAGAAGGATCCAAGCTGTAACGACCGGAACGATAAGCAGCCAAAGCCGACGCTCATAGGCTTGGCTGGGGACGAGCCCGGCGCTGCGACCGTGCCGCAGTCGTTTGGCAAGCACCAACAGCGCCACCGTTGTCCAGTAGACGGTGACCGTCAAGGCCAAGAGAAAAAGCGGAACATCCTTGAACATATGCACCTCCTTGTGAAACCCTCTACCGACCCAACCGAAAGCCGAACTACTGATTCGGCGTCATGGCCCTAACCAGAACACCGACAGTTCGCCCGACGCGGTGGGCGGATGCTCGATCAGCGCTCGCACGCCGCCGACGGATACAACCACCGGCTTCTGTGGCAGGCGGCCCAGCGCGGCCGCGAACGGCTCCGAAGCTGGGACTGCCGGCACCCACGACCCGACGCTCCCGTACAGTTGATGTCGCGGATCCTTGAGCGACCCGACCGGCTGCCCCTCCCACACCATTGGCCACAGTTCGCCCATCTCCTCGGCCGGCAACTCGGGGGTGCGGCCTTGGCCCGCCGCCCACGCCCGCTCGGAGATCGGGCCCCATCGGGCGATGTACTCCGCCTCGCTCGGCCGGTCCCCGGCGAAGAACCGGAACAGGCCCTCCAGGGCCAGCTTGGCTCGCGCCGCGGCCACCGCGTCCCGCGGCGGCACGGCCGACCACTGCTCCTCAAGCGCCACGAGCACATGGCCCGCCCGCCGCCCGAACTCCCCGACCATCCAGAGAAGCGCCGGCAGATCGTCTACAGTCAGGTCGGCGGCCCACATGGACGAAGTACCCATCCGCATCGCTGCGCGGACGCCTTCGGAGAACAACAGCTTCGACACCGGCGCGACCTCCCTCGCCGAACTACTGATCAGGGCGCGCGCCCTAAGCACGGTGTTAGGGCGCGCCCTAACACCGTCCCATCAGTTCACGCCCACGACGCTTCGTTGTCAAGCGAGAAGCTTGTGCGGGCGCCGATTCGCTTCGTAACACCGGCAATGCAGGTACGGACCGTGCTGGCCCATGCGAGCGACCATCGGCGTGCGGCAGCGTGGACAGCGGGCCACGCCGAGGATTTCTTCCGGCTCGGTTCGCACTCGCGCACCGGACTCAGCGGCCGGGCTATCGCGCAGAGCATCCGGGGAGAGATGACAGCGGTAGGAGTGGCGCATGGCGAGGCTCAGGTGGAGGAGGGACCATCGGGAAACAGCGGCAGGCGTTGTTTGGCGCGGGCGGTGAGGCGGCGCAGATGCAGCTCCCATTCGGGCGTCCAGCCGCGCCGCCGCAGGTACAAGACGCGGATGCCCTTGTTGGCGTGGCAATCCGAACAGAGATCGAGCGCCGTCGTGGAGGGTCGCTGTTCGCAGTGGACGCAGAGCGGCTCGTTCGAGGCGATCATGGGGCGCTCGTCTCAGTTTCGTTCGCGGAGCTGGTTCTGGATCTGCTGGGCTTCGGGGAGGAGGTTGCGCAGAGCGGTGAGCAGGGCGCGGCCGTCGTCGAGGGTCAGCGCGAAGCCGTAGGGCTTGCGGGCGCCGTCGTGCTCGAAAAACAGCAGGATGTGTTCCTCACCGTCCAGCACGCCGTCGGTGAGTGCGATGAACTCCACGGGGATGGCTTCGAGGTGCATGGGATCTCCGGCGAGGGCGTGGTAGTGATTGAATGTTCACTATCGAGGTATTGACATTGTTCGCAGCGAATTCCGGACAATCAAGAGGGTGTTGATGTGTCACTTCGCGTCATGGAACGCCATTTTGCCGAGCGCTTGCCGGGAGGCGGTGTCAGTGTTTTCAGCCACGCGGCCAGGGCGGCGCGCGCTTCGGGGTAAGGCTCGAGCCGTTCCGCGCAGCGGCCGAACAGATCGAGCATTTCGCACCACATTCGCATTAGCGCCTCCTTATCCGGACCGTCGGCGGACTTGCCGGGCGGTTTGCCGGAGCTTGTCCAACCGGGATTCGCGGCGCGGTCCTTGCCGGGTCCGGCCTTGAGCCAATCCAGCGGCTTTTCCTTGGCCGCTTGCAATTCGGCGTGGAGACGCGCTTGCGCCTCCGCCTCGTGGACGGCCCGCGCGAAGGCGCGGTAGTTCGGCGGCGCGTCCCGTCGCTGGCCGCGCCGCATCCAGCGCTCGAACTTCTCGCGCGGCAGGCCAGCCGCCTCGGCGGCGACGTGCGGATAACCGCCGGCGCGAATGAACGCGACGATCTGCTCCTGAAGGGCGAGCGTCAGGCGGATGCGCGGACGAGGCATGGGAGCAACTCACGAAGCGAGCAGCAGACGAGCCAGGCGGCGCGGCAGGGCCGGACCGACGTACTCGAACCCGGCCGTGAGGCGCGTCGTCGCGTGCTTCAACTTTTTCAACCGATGCTCGCGGCCGACCGCCAGCGACGGCGGCCGACGCATTCGCCACAGCGGCGATTTCTGCCGCGCCCGCATCATGGCCGGGTGCGTCGTCGTCGAAAGGGCGCGATAGCCGAGCGCTTTCCACATCGAGGCGATCAGCGCCGACAGCACGTTGCCGATGCCGACGCCCTGAAAATCGGGAAGGGTGACGGTGCGATGCTCGCGCCGCGCCGGCGGCCCCGCGCCGACGAACGGCAGCCAGGCGCTGAAGGCGACCGGACACTCACGCCAGACGGCCAGGAAGCAGACGGCGCTTGGGTTGAGGGTGTGGCTCAAATAGTGGTGCGCAGCGAAAAGGCACCACGTCGATGTTTGGCAGCGAAAGACATTGAGAGCGATGGGCGGCCGTCGTCGAAGACACCTCCAGGCGAAGACGTTCTCCGCCGGCCGATACACCCAATCCGGTTGCAGCCATTCCTCCACGTCGTCGTGACACGTCGCGGCGATGAAGCGCTGGCCGCGCTGGCGGACGACCTTCGCCAGCGCCGCCGAGCCGATCTGCGCCACGGTGCGATCGACGACGCTGCTGTATTCGTCCATGACGGCCAATTCCGGCGACTCGGCGAGCAGACGGGCCAGCGTGACGCGGAATTGCTGTCCGGTCGAGAGAACGTGAAACGGCCGCAGCCACGCTGGCGGCGACGAGAAGCCGACCGCCGACAACAGGGCCGCGAGATCCTTGACCAGCATCTCGGCAGGGAAGCCGTCCAGCAGCGAGGCATCGCGCGGCCAGGGATAATCGCGGTGGACGTGGCCGGGCCAGAAGTGGCGGACGAGAGTGCTTTTGCCGCAGCCGGATGGTCCCGTAATGAGGCCGATGTTCCACGGCCGCTCGTCGAGAGGGAGCGAAACCGTCCACTGCAAGCGCGCGGTTTGCTCGGCGGCAAGGTCGAACATGCCGCGCAGCTGGGCCACTCGCGGCGTATCGGCGATGGAGGATTCGACGGTGATGGTGGCGTGCATGGTGTGGATTCGGGTAATTATTTACAAGCCCGGAGCGCCAGCGACGGGCCGCCCGTCGCTGGCGCTCCGGGCTTGTAAGGGGGTTCACGACACGAGCGCCTTGCACTTCAACCCTTCTTCCTGAAAGCGCTGAAGCAATTCGATCTGCGTTGGCTCGTCGGCGCACTCGACGAGGATGAGGAACTGCTCGGGGATGTTCGCGGGTTTCTCGCGCGCGGAGCGCGCCGCCGCCAACGCTTCCTCGACGGCGGCGCCGGCCTGACCGATCGACGCCCACAAGTTCGCCACCGCGTCCGACGAGGTGCTGGTCAAGGCGCGCAGCCGGTCGAGGGCGGTGTGGTCGTAGTCGGCCAGCTGCGCCAGCGGATCGAGCGACAGCAGCAAGGCGCGGGCCTCGGCGTCGCTCACGTCCAGCACTTCGACATCGACTTCCATGTCCGGCGTCAGATCCTGGCGCAGATGGCCGTCGATGAGTTTCAAGCGTCCATCGGGCAACTCATAGGCGAGCAGCGAGCGGGCGAAGCCGATCTCCTCGTACAGCGCCGCCAGCGCCGCTCGCTGGGCCTCGCTGTGCCGGCGCGGATTCATCTCGTGGGGCAACAGATCGCCGGCCCGCACACGGACATGAGCCTTGATGCGATTGCGAACCGAGGCATCCGCGTTCATGACAGGCTCCCTCATCGCGGCGCCGTCTGCGGCGCGGCGGCGGCCTTGATGTCCTCGATGGCCTGCTTCACCGCCGCCTCCACGGCGGACTTGACGACCTGATCGATGTCGGCCTTGAGCGTCGCCAACAGGGGAATGTGGCTCGTCGCGGCGACGGCCACGCCGGGCGCTTTCGCCGCCGCACCGATACCGAAATGTCGCAGCAGCCAGCCGCCGAAGGCCACGGCGGCATAAACGAGCAGAGATTCCAAGTTCATTTGTCATCGCCTTTCCACAAGAGAAGGACCAGAACGAGCGCCGCGCCGATCCACACCGGGAGCGGCACTCCGGCGAGCTTGCGGTTCAGGTCGGGGTCTTCGTCCGCTCGATAGCGTGGATCGGCCTTGCGCAGCGCCTCGGCCAGCGCCGCCGCGCCGCGGTAATCGTCCTGACGATGCAGCACCTTGCCGTCCGGCGCTTGCACGTAGATAGTCGGTCGGCCGTCCGTCTTGAAGCCGGCGTCCTTGACGGCCCAGTGTGCCGGCTCGTAATCGTGGACCTTCAGCCGGCCCTTCCACTCGGCGAGCACCGGCGCGCCGCCGAGGTCGGCGAGCACCTGCCGCCGTTCGGACTCGCCGCCGATGATCGTGAGGAAGAGTTGGTCGCTGTCGTCACGCACGCCGGCATTGCCGATCGCTTCGAGCATCTCATCGCGGGACACCTCACGGCCATTGAGTTGATGCTTGCCGGCGGGCCGGATTTTTGTGGTATCCAGGCCGAAATTCAGCGTGCCGTCGCTGTCGATGGAAGAGGGCGGCGGGAACGGCGGCGAGCATGGATCGCCCCAGTGTCCCGGACCCAGACGAGGATAATACGCCGCCTCGCTGCGCCGATAGTTGCCGACTTGCACGCCGTCGCGCCACAGGGAAATCTGGTCCTTGTCGTCCGGGAAGGAGCGCCATTCGTAGCCGTCCATCGCCGCGCGGAGAGGCGCAGCTATCAGAACCACGAGCAGGGCTGGGAAGAACGCATTCATGTGTGCCTCAGTAGGGCGGTGGTGGCGGCGGCGGAGCGAGCAACGCGCAGACCCATGCGCCACCTCCGCCCTTCCAGCGCTTGAGAAATTCGTCCGTGGACATCCAGACAAAGGCGTTGTCCGCCGGGAAATTGTTATCGCTGATGCAGGCCCAGCCGCTGCGCTGATAGAAATACAGCAAGCAAACCATGTGGGCGATCGACTTGTTCATGCCGTAATGGCAATCGTGGCCGTTGTAGGTGACGCACGGCATTCGACCGGTGGCCAGGATCGCCTCCAAAATCGCCGGATCGCCGGATGTGTCGTTGAGGTACGCGGCGTGCGGCGCGAACCGCTTCATCACGTCATCGACCTTTTGCGGATGGCCGCCGCCGGGAATGCCGGCTTGCACCATCTGTTCCGGCAAATCGTAGAGTTGCGGCACCTGCTGCCAACGCGCGGCGTAATCGAGACTGCGAAAGAGGCAGTAGCCCAGTCCCTTGCTGGCGATGTTTTTCTTGCGCTGGGAGGCGGGCAAATCGCACACGACTTCCACTTGTCCGTCCGGCGAAACGCGCCCGCCTTCGACCGGCCGACCGGCGGCCTCTCGGTCGCCGAGAGGACAGGGTCCCGGTCCGGGACAGGGACGACGAGGTTTCCGCGGCGCGGGCGGATCGGGCTTTTTCGGCTCCGGTTTCAGCGGAACGGGAGCGAGCGGCGGGGTCCGCGTCCGCCGGTCGTAGTACCACCAAAGCAGGACGCCGGCGATCAGCGCGACGAGGAGGAAGCGCCTGGACATGGTTCAGTCACCTCGGCGGAAGAGGAGAAACGGAAGGGTAGATCACCCCTGATCGGTGCTAACGGTGTGGCGGCGGTACGGGGCCAGCAGCGCCCGTATGCGCGGCGGCGGATTCATCGGGTCCGGCACGCCCCACGCCTGACTGATCGCTCCGGGCACGGCCTGACTTGCCAGGCTCGGATCGCGCAGCGTCTGATAGTAGGCGGCGGCCACCCAGAGGGCGCACGCCTCCTGCACGGCCTCGGGAATGGTGCTGTAGCCGGCCGTGTACTGCACGCGGAAGTTGTTGATGCCAACCGGCCAGATCAAGTCTTCGGGATGCAGCAATTCCGGGTCGGTGTAGGGGATGGCCCGCAGCAGCCAGCCGCGCGGATCCCACTGGTAGCCCTGCAATTCGTAGGTGTGGAGCTTCAACTCGGCGAAAGCGCCGCGGGCCGTCAAGGCTCCCTGGCTCGTCGTAGTCGTGCCGTCGCCGTAGGGGCTGGGCACGTAGAGATCGGCGCTGGGGAACAGACCGTAATCGCCGCCCGACAATCCGACCGCCTGCGCCGACCAGCCGTTGCCCAGGGCGTTGATGTTGTTGGCGATGCCCTGAATCGTCGGGAAACCGGCGTAGGTGCTGCTGGTGTCGGTGCTGACCACGCCGGAAGCCACCCAGGTCAGGGTGATGCCCGTGGAAGTCACCTGCACCGTGGCGCGCTGGATCGTGGCCGTGTTGTTGTTGATGATCTTCAGCACCGTCACCGGCCGATAGCGAACGCTCTGCACGCTTTGAATCGGATACTGGCGGAGCAGCAAGCGGCGATCGCCGTTGCCGTCGTACAGCTCGTCGTAGGACGCGCTGACGAAGCGCCGCCGGCAATACTTCTCGATGGCGTCGCTGTAGGCGGTGATGAGCACCTGCAACAGTCCGGTGGGATCGCCGGCGCCGGGATAACTGCTGATGTCCTGGGCCGCCCGCGCGCTGGTGATGAGGTCTTTAACGGCCATCGGAAGCCTCCTTTCGCCATCGCGCCGCTCGCTCTTTCGCCGCCTGGAGCGCCCAGTGCAGTTGCGCGTAGCCGCGCGCCGCCTCGGGCGTGCCGTGGAAGTGGCGTTTGAGTCCGGTCCAGCTGCGCGCGTGGTCGATGTTGGCGTCGGTCAGACGTTCGTGGTTGGTGTCGTGTCCGATGAGATAGGGAAAGATCCCCGCTTGCCGGATGCAGCGATCGAAGGGCTGCTCGGTATCGGGATAGCCCTCGCCCTGCGGTTCGGCCTCACCCGATTCCCAGTAGCGCTCGAAGCTCCACGAGACGCCGGCACGGCGCAGCGTGGGCATGTGCAGCATCGTGCAGGTGTGGCTGACCACGTTGCGCCAGCCGTTGGTTCCCGGCCGTGGACTCATCTCATAGCCGACGACGGGCTGGTCCGGCCGGCACAGCGTCCGCAACCATTCGAGCAGATCGCGCCGCGCCGGGAACACATCCGTGTGCGTCAAAAACAGATACTCGCTTCGGCATAGCGCCATCGCCAGGTCCAGGGCCGTCGTCACTGGAGCGCTGGGATGGCGATAGGCGCGGGCGCGGAGATAGTGGACTTCGCAATCGGCCGCGCGGAGACGCTCCAACTCGCGCACCGTCTGCCCGCACGAGCCGGTGTCGATGAGTAGCACATAGGGCGGCACCGTCTGCAACCGCAAGAGATCGAGCAGGACGGGCAGCGTTTCCGGCGTCTCATAGTGCGGCAGGGCCACCGCCACCGCATAGTCCCACGGCCGGCGGCCGACGCCGCGCTTGGCGAGAGCGCTGCGTGCTTGCGCCACGGTGATGAGATTGTTGGCCGTCACGTCACACCTCGGTCGCCCAGAGGAACTTGCTCAGCTTTATGGGCCGCAGTCGCAGCGCGGCCAGGCCGCCGGGTGGAGGAGCATCTCCCTCGACGCTCTTGAACTCCATCACGGCCGCCGGCAGACATTTGCCGGTATCGGTCCGTACGTCCACATCGAGGGTGAGCCGGTCCTGTTCGTTCTCCACGGCGTAGCGATGGGCCAGGACGCCCGCCACCGGCAGCAGCGCGCCCTCGCCGATCAGTCCGGCGAGGCGCACTTGTAAATGTCCGGGCAGGATGGCTCGCCAGACAGCCACGCTCGGCGTTTGCCGGAGCAGTTCCGCCGTCGCGGCCGGAACTTCTTGCCGCCATTTCTCGTTTTCCGTCTTGGCCGACACGGCGTAGGCGGCCGGCTCGTTCGCCGTGTGGTAGCAGCGCAGTCGCAACGTCAGGTATCGTTCGCCTCGCCGTCGCGCCTTGCGCAATCGCAGCGCGGCCGTATCGAAATAGGTCGTCTCCAACTCTTGCCCCCGGAAGCCGGCATCGAACGGCTCGGCCGGCAGGGCGTCGAGCAGGACCGCGGCCACGGCCGGCAGGTCGCAGACCGGCACGAGCCAGGTGCCGCGATTGTTCCGCAGGGTTGCGGCGGGGAGGGGGTTCATTCTCACAACCAGCTAAGCGTGATGTCGGCGGCCGTGCCCGTGGCGAGGACCACGGTCAAGCCATTGACGAAGGCCACATCGAAATCAAGCGTGATGAGGTTTTGCGTCGGGTCCACCACGGCGATCACCGTCCCGGAAGCACTAGTGTTGTCGTAAAGCGTGATGGTGTTGCCCGTCGCCCCTTTGATGTTGATCGTCAAGGTGTGCAACATGCCCGGCCCGCTCTTGATCGTCGTCGTGCCGTTGGCGTTCAGGTGCGTGTAGTTGAAGGCGCCGGACGGAGAGAAAGTCATGATCGCCTCGTTTTTGCCAGCCCGCAGCGCCAGCAAGGGTTGTCCCTTGCTGGCGCTGCGGGCTGGTGAGACAGGGGTTAGTTAGACGGCGGTTTGGCTGACGACGCTGGCATCGTTCTGCGCGCTGCCGGGCTTGTGAGCCGCTTCGTCGCCGAAGCCGACGATGGCGACGGGGATGGTCGGGCTGGTGCCGCCGATGGTGCAAACGGCTTGCAGGCGGACGTAGCGAGCACCGAGGTTGAGCTGATCGGCCCGAATTTCCAGCGTCGCCTGTTTGCTCGCCGCCGTGACGGTGGCGCTGGGCACGGTGGCGTTGTTGGTCCAGGTGACGCCGTCGGGGCTGTCCTGGATTTGCAGCAAGGCCGACAGCGTCGGACTGGTGCCGCCGAAGGTGCCCGTCTCGAAGAAGAACAGTGCGCGGCGGAAGACGGATAGGTCCACCTTGCCGCTGTTGACGGTGGTGGTCGATGCCAGGGTCTGCGGCGCAACCGGGGCCGCGATGCCCAGCCGCTGCGTCAGTTGCTCGGTATACATGGGAACTCCTCGTTCACAATTTCAGGGGGCTGGCGTTTGTTCCCCTCTCCCCCGAAGCGGGGAGAAGGGTTAGGGGTGAGGGGGCGGAAATCGCTCAGTTCAGCGCGACGAAAGGGGAAACTTGCGTGGCCCCATCCTGGAGAGTTATCGGGCGCTCGACCCACGGCTGCCCATCCACTCGTTCGACCACGCGCCACGTCATCTGATTTTTCAAGAAATTCACATGCTCGGAGGCGGCGATCTCGATCTGCATGCGGTCGCCGATGACGTACAGCGACGGATCGACGAGCATCAGGTCGCCCTTGGTCCCCAGCGCCGGCAATTTCTCGCTGGGGTAGGCAGGACGGCCCAGCAACGACCACACCGGCGCTTTCGTCGCTCCCTGGTCGATGCTGATGAAGATGGCGCGGTTGGCGCCGTCCTTGAGCTGCAACAGCTGCGGCACCACGCTGGGCGAGAACACCCAGATGGCGTTGCTCCACGACGACGGCAGCAGCTTCGACCACATGGTCGCCACGTCGTTGAAACTGACTTGATTGCCGTTGTCGCGGTTCTTCAGCAGCGTCGCCCCGGCCGTGAGCATTCCTTGCGGCTTGCCGGCGCCGTTGCCCTGCAAGAAGGCGTACTCCTCGAACCAGGCGATCGACTTGGCGAACAGCGTTATCAGGAACTTTTCCAGCCCGATGATGCTGTCTTGCAGCAGCACGTTGGAACTGACGCTGTATCCCGAAAGCTCCCAGGCTTTCAGTTCCATCTGCTTGAACTGCGGTTCCGTCTCGGTGCGCGTCTGGGCCTCGGCCGTCCAGTACATTTGCAGGCCGCCGAAGAACGGCGACACGCCGGCGCTCTGGGCGGTGGTGATGTCGAGAAAGGGGATTTGCAAACTGGCCCCGGCCATCGGAATGACGAAGGCGCGCGGGCGAATGAACGCCATCTCGGACACGATGGCCATTAGCTGCTCGAACAACTCCGGCGGCACGGTGTAGCCGCCGGTTACGCCGGACGACTCGGCCAGGGCGGCCTTCGTCTGCCAGGCGACGAATGAGCTGCCGTAATGTTTCTCCAGGTAGCGGGCGTCGTTGCGGGCGCAGGCCAAGAGCAAATCGCCGAAACTTTTGCGCGGGTCGCCGCTGCCGCCGGGTCCGAAGAGGGCGGGCATGGCGTGCTTGCGGGCCAGGCTTTGGGCCTGACTGAACTGTTTCAGCGTCTCGGTGACGATGGCATCCAGTCCACGGTTGAAGCCGGACAGGGCGCTCTCCATCGCCTTGGTGACAAGCGGCGCGATGGGATCGTCGCTGACGGCCTTGGCGACGCCGGCGCTGAGAAGCTGCCGGCCCTCGGCCTCGCCGACGTGGATGCGCTCGCCGGCCTTCTTGCCGAGGAAGTCTTTCAGCAATTCGACGAACATGGGAGTTGCTCTCGGAGGTTGACGGATGGAGGGAAAGACCGCGAAGTCATCCGTCCGTCTCGGAGGTGGGGCCGGCTGAACGCTTGGCGTCGTCCTCCGCCGGCTCGCCCGGACGGCTTCGATGAGGCAGGAACTCTATCTTACACGCGACCAATTGATTTATAGAAGGTATCTTTTATCGCTTTTTCGGCGAGTGCCTCGAAGTCGATGGCGGCGATCCGTCCAAGGACGGCGCGTTCGATCTCGTCCAACGACGTGAACGCGAGGATACGCTCGTGCGGGCCGCCGTCGCCGTCGCCGAAAACTTGCTTGTTCAGCCCCAGCGCGTGCAGCACGTCGTCGCCCAGCAGCAGGCCGCCCTTGGCGACGCTTTCGACGAGAGCGTCCTGGTTGGCCGGCAGGAAGACGCAGGCGTATTCGAGCAGCAGCCATTCGTCGATGACCAGGCCGACGCTGTCGCCCCAGCCGTTTTTCTGCACTTCCTTGCCGTCGGGGACGTGGACCTTGATCGGCAAAAAGCCGATGGACTTGCCTTGCAGCAGCCCCGCCTGAATGAGCGCGAACACCTGGTCCGAGGGCCACGGCTCTTGCGCCGGCCACGTCTCCGGGCGGGCGGGATAGACCGTCTTGGCCTTGATGCCGACGCGCTCGCCGTCGCGGACGCGCTTGCGCCACAGCGATTTGCCCACCGGGGGCAGATAATACGCATGGCCCAGCGTGACGATGGGATTGCCCTGAAACTGCGAATCGTTCATGCCCTTGGCGACAACGACCTCGCGGGTGCGGTCGGGGCTTTCAGTGCTGATCCAGCTGACATCGCTGCGTTCGCCGGGGTTGACCTCGGTCGGCGCCTTGGTCGTGACCATATGACGATACTCGTGCTCCGGCGTGCGCGGCAGTGATTTGAGCAGCGCATCGAGCGCCTGGGCGGCGCGATCGGACATGGGAAATCCGAGCGGGCCTTCGACCGGGCCGTAATGGGTCGTGAGGAAGTCGAGCATGTTCGGGAAACCTCCAAATCCGAAATCCGAAGCACGAAATCCGAAAGAAATCTCAAATTCCAAGAAGAAAGGTCAAAACAAGACGCCGAATTATTTCTATCCTTCGTCATTGGGATTTTGGATTTCTTTCGGATTTCGGATTTCGGATTTCGGATTTTCTTCATCGACGGGTGTATCCTCTTCCGGCGGGCGATTGCGTCCGGTGCGCGGCATCTCGTCCTGGCGCGGCATGTCGGTGCGTTCCCATTGCAGCGGCAGCCACGGCACATCGCCCCACGGTGCCGGCGGCAAACCGCGCTCGCTACGAATCTCGTTGATCGACACCACGCCGTATTTCAGGTCGGCGATTTGCTGCTGCACCAGCAAGTTCTGATCGACCGGTACCGGATCTTCGCTGGCCAGGAAAAGCCGGCCGGTCGGATCGTACAGCGGCACGAGCTGGGCGTTGAGCTTTTCATCGCGGCGTTCGAGGCGCGGGCCGATGGCCAGGCTCATGTGCTGACTCTGCGATGCCTGCAAATTCGCCAGGTTCGTCTGCGTGGTCAGAAACGCGATGGGAACGTGGAAGGCGTTGGCGATGTCGTTCTTGGTGGCGGCCATGTCGGCCAGGGCGGCGAGGTCGCCCATCGACTGATTGAGCAGCGACACCTTCAGCGACGATTCGGCCACAACCACCTTGCCGCTGCCGCCGCGACGGAAACGATGGTTCCACTGGGTTTCGAGGCGGTCGCGCTCCTCCTCGCCCATCACCTCATCGGGCGAAATGATCGCGTCGGGTACGGCGTGGTTCTCGAATTTCGCCTTTTTGAACGCGGCATAGTCGCTTGTTAACGCAACCTGCTCGAAACAAGCCCGCAACGGCGACAGGCCGCTCGTGTACGGATCGCGCGGATCGGGGTAGGCGAAGTGAATCACCTGCTCCGGGGCGAACCGTTCCTCACTTCGGCCATTGCGGTAGAGGTAGTAATCGACGAGGTTCGTGCTGTTGGGATCGCGGCGCGGCGTGACGTTCTGCGACGGCAAAATCCACACGGCCCGCGGTACGTTCAGCACCGGATCGAGATCGAGAAACCAGAAGGCGCTGCCGTGGACCTCCTGATAGAGCGTGGTCAACTCCCAGAGATCGAACGCATTGTGAATGGGATTGGCGTGCTGAAGCAGCGTCAGCAGCGGATGGTCGGTGACTTCCTCGATGCGGGCGGCGCTCTTGGTGCGGGCGTGCAGGCGCGGCAGCGAACGCAGGCGGCGCTCGGCGCGCGGCGACAGGGCTTTGGTCAGGCACTTCGGCCGCGGCTGGTTGTGCTCGGTAATGACGTACAGGCGCGGTGGATAATTGGCGCACGTCGCGGCGTTGATGCTGGCACAGGTCCAGGCGGTGTTTTTCAGCTCCGCGAGGATCTCGTTGGGCGTCGGCTGGCGATTGCGCCGATAGCTATCGACGAAGCTGGTGCCCGACCACTGCGAGCCGGCCAGCGCGTAGGGCATGCCCTTGGGCCGCAACCAACCAGCGAGCCGCAGCAGCGTTTTGGCGAGGAGAGCACGCATCATGACAGCCTCGTCCACAGGTGTTCGGAATCAATCCCGGTGGGACCGGCGTCTCGCCGGTCCGAACCCTCGACCGGCGAGACGCCGGTCCCACCGGTCGGTCGCTTCCGCAAGCGCGCAATAAAGCGGGCATCCAGCCGCGAGATCAGATAGCGCAGAGCGCCGAGGGCGTGATTGTGTTCGTCCACCGGGTTTTCGCCGCGCAGAGCGCGCTCGGCGGCGGAGGGATAGCGATACAGACTTGCTTCGGTGAGCAGATTGGGGCAAGCGTTGCGCCGCACCTTGAGACGGCCGGTGCGCAGCCGCGCCGCGACGGCGGCGATGCCGGGCCGAATGTCGTTGTCGCCGCGCCGCACGACCAGGCCGCTCGCGCGCAATTCCTCGATCTCGGTGCGGCCAGCGGGATCGGCGTACCACGTCACTTCCCCGAGTTCGCGCAGGGCGGCGGCGTGCTCGTGCGGCGGCGTCTCGCGCCGATAGCGTTCGCCGGCGATCCACAGCACGTCGTCGTGGTCGAGCACTCCCCACAATGCCGCGAACGGATTGCGCCAACCGAAGTCGATGCCGCCGACTTGCCGGCCGGTGGGACCGGCGTCCCGCCGGTCGGTTGGCCAATCGCCCACCAGCGCCTGCTCGAAATCGGGATAAACGAGACCTTCGAGCGCGGTGAAAAGACATTCGTATTCTTGCTGCACCCACGACAGGCCCATCGCGCGGGTTTCCTCGGCGATGAATTGCGGCGTGATGCGCGGACAATCGCGCCAGGTGATGCGGACCTTCTTCCACGGCCCGTCGCTCTCCCACTCCTGCCAGAACCAGCCGCGCTGACCGAACGGCGTGCTGAGGGCGACGAGCCGTCCCTGCGACACGGCGAGCATCGGCCGCACGCTGCGATACAGATCGTCGGGGATGCGGGCGGCCTCGTCGAGCACCAGCAGATTGACGCCGCCGAACGAACGGATCGTTCCCTCGCGTCCGGGCAGACAGAGGACGCGCGAGCCGTTGGCCAGTTCCAGCCGCAGCTGCGTTTGCTGCCGCGCCGGCAGCGGTTTGCCCAGCGCCTTGTAGGCATCGAGCACTTTGCGGAAAATCTCGCTGCTCTGCCGCTGCGACGGCGACAACAGCAGCACCAGCGCGCCGGCCGTGAACAGGGCCGTGTGCAGCGCCAGGGCGCTGACGGCGGTGCTTTTGCCGCTTTGGCGACTGCAATTGAGTAAAATTTGGCGCTCGGCGGACAAGAGCAACGCTCGCTGCCAGGGGTCGGGGATGATGCCGCGGGCCTCAAGAATGAGGGAGGGGTCGAGGGCCAGGGCGAACATCTGTTGCAGGTCCACAGATTCGATCCTACCCTCGCGAGGGGCATTGTTAAGAGAGCAGATTCCGCGATTTTTCGGAATATTCGCGAGAGAGCAGCATGACAGAGCAGGAATGGTTAACTTGCACAGATACGCATGACATGCTCGTATTCCTAGGCGACAAAGCGAGTGACCGCAAGCTTCGACTGGTCGCCGCGGCTTGCTGCCGTCGCTTGCTCGCTCTTGTTGCGGACCTCCGCTTGCAGGAAGCGGTCGAGGTGGTCGAACGATACGCCGACGGGTTGACGACTGAGGCGGATCTGGCTGATGTCTACAGGAAGTGTGATAACGACGGCCACTACGAGAGTGAGCCGGTGGCTTTCTATTTGCAAACGACTGCCCTTTATTTGACCTGGCACTCAGCCCTCCAAGCCGACTGGGATCCATCTATCCGTGAACGTCCAGCAGCCTTCGCAGCGAAGAACGCACCTGTATGTTCCGTTAATACTGTCGCAGCATTGGCGGAACGGGATGGCGGGAAGTCGGCAGGACGTGCAGCCTGTTCTCCCGAAGAAGCGGCACAGGCGACATTGCTCCGTGAAATCTTTAGCAACCCCTTCCGCCCACAACCTGCGGTCGATTCTTGCTGGCTCTCCTGGAATGACAGCACTATCCCCAAACTCACACATGCGATCTACGAAGACCGCGGCTTCGACCGCCTTCCCATCCTAGCCGACGCCCTCGAAGAAGCCGGCTGCGATAATGCCGACATTCTGAATCACTGCCGCCAGCCCGGCGAGCACGTGCGCGGCTGCTGGGTCGTCGATTTGCTGTTGAACAAATCGTGAAGTGGTCCCTACTATCGGGGAGGCGAGGTTTTGTCGGAGTTGCAATCGTGGCGACGCAATACGCCCTGTCGTTGAAACAACCGTGGGCGGCTCTGCTGGCGCACGGTCTGAAGACCATCGAAGTGCGGCGCTGGCCGACGGCGCGGCGCGGCCGCATCCTCATCCACGCCGCCCGCGTGCCCGACGAACGTCCCGAAGCGTGGGCGCACGTGCCGCCGGAAATGCGCGAAACGGCGCAACTGCTCGGCGGCATCGTCGGCGCCGGCGACCTCATCGACTGCCTGGCCTACCGCGCGCTCGACGCGTTCCAGGCCGATCAGCCCCATCATCTCAATGATCCCGCCTGGTTCCAACCTACGCTGTACGGCTTCCGCTTCAGCAATCTGACGGTGCTGCCTTTCCGCCGCTATCCCGGCTGGATGCGTTTCTTCGCCGTGGAAGAGGACGGGACGGTGGCGCAATGACGCGGCTGCTGGTCAGCGTTCGTTCCGCGCAGGAGGCCGAGGCGGCGCTGCACGGCGGCGCCGCGCTCATCGACGTGAAAGAACCGAAACACGGCTCGCTCGGCCGGGCCGGCGAGGAGGTAATCGCGGCGGTGGTGCGCACCGTGGCGGGCCGCGGGCCCGTCAGCGCCGCGCTCGGCGAACTGGCGGACTCACCCGATATGCCTGTCGAGCCGAGCCTGGCGTATGTCAAATGGGGATTGGCCGCCGCGCGGGAGGACTGGCGAAGTCAGCTGGGCGGCGCGCTGCGGCGACTGGCGGAACAGCAACCGAATTGCCGCGGCGTGGCGGTGGCGTATGCGGACTGGCGGCGCGCGGACGCACCGACGCCGGAGGATGTTTGCACCTTCGCGGTCGAACATTCCCTTGGCGCATTTCTGCTCGATACCTGGAAGAAAGACAGTTCGACGCTCCTCGATTGGCTGGCGCTGGACGCGGTGGCGCGCCTGTGCGTCCGCTGTCGGGCCGCGGCCTTGCCGATCGCCCTGGCGGGATCGCTCGGAGCGCGGGAGATCGGCCAACTGCGGCCGCTGCGTCCCGACTGGTTCGCCGTGCGCGGCGCGGTTTGTCAGGGACGGCGACGCACCGCGACGATTGACGAGTACAAGGTGCGGCAACTGGCCGCGGAAAGTACATGAAGCGTCCGAATTGTTTCGTCCCTTTCCGAAAAAGCGCGTCCGGTTTTCGCGGAAAAGTTGCCTTGTGAACAAGGGAGATTGACAACGTCCGCCCTCTGCGCGGACGCCCAGCGGAGCGAGATTGAGCATCTGTGCGCGCGCTGTCATGTCGTGGGAGTGCCGATCACTTTGGCGGGATCGCTCGGACCGAGGAGGATAGGCGAGTTGCGGCCACCGCGTCCCGACTGGTTCGCGGTGCGCGGCGCGGTTTGTTCGGGTCGGCGACGTGCCGCGACGATCGACGAGGACGCGGTGCCCGCTTGACCGCGCTGCTGGCCGAGCAGGGCAGATAAGGCCGCCGGACGAGCTTTGTCCTCAAGATTTTTTTGCGATTGCCACATTTTTCTGTAACCTCGGCGCCTCCTTTTGCGGAGCCTAGTTGGGAGGGACTTCCTCGACTCGAATCGCGTGCCACCTCCCTCCCGGTGTATTTGACCTCAATGAAGAGGTTTCGCCCATGCCACGTCACGTCCCCCCACCGATCGACTGCTGCGCCGCGGCGAACCGGGCGATGGGCAACCTCGTCAGGCCGTGGTCGTCCGGCACCGCCAGCGCCTCAAGCGGAAGTTTAGAGGGATCGGAGCAGTGGCCTTCCATTCAGGAACCGAGATTTTTTTTCCTCCATTTTTACAAATCGGTGTCGGCTGAGGGCCGCGTTTCCGCATTTGCATTTAGGAACGGCAAGTTTTGCCTGGAAATCGCCGCGTGGCGGTCGTGGTTCGTTCCTCGTGTTTCTTCGCAGGGAAGGGAAGCAAAGCCCTCACCGGCCTCGCAGTACCCGAGCGCTCGGTCTGTGCGCCCACGGCGCGATTAGCCGTTAGATTCGCAAGCGGTCCGGTACGCGGGCGGTTTGAAAAAAGTCGTGACAGACTTTTTCGTTCTCCTTGTTAGGGGCCGGAACAGCAGAAGAGCAGTCCGACAAGAAGGCGGCCGGTGAGTTCTCGCCGCCAAGCAAAGCCCTCACCGGCCTCGCAGCGCCCGAGCGCTCGGTCTGCGCGCCCACGGCGTTGTTGTCCCCATTATATCGCGGACCGCCTCCAATGAGGGAGAGTCTCAACCATGTTGTTCTCATCCTGGCCGCGTAATTGGCTGCAACAGTTCGCGCAACGATGGTTCTTTTACGGCGGCCGCCGTCGCCGTTCCCGCCGCGTTGCCACCTCGACGCGTCGGTGGGTGCGGCCGCGTCTGGAAGCGCTGGAGGACCGCCTGACGCCCAGCGGCGACGTCTTGTTAATCTTCCCAGGCAATCAGCATCTCTTGCCAAACCAGCCGTCCGGGGCTCTCACGGTTCAGTTGCAAGACGGCCACGGCAATGCGGTCGCGGCCACCAGCAATGTGACTGTCACGCTGAACAGCACCTCCAGCACGGGAAAGTTCCTCGATCTGTCGGGCAATCCGCTGACCAACTCCAGCGTCGTCATCCCCGCGGGTTCCAGCTTTGCCCTCTTCGAATACGAAGACAGCCAACCAGGGTTTCCGGCGCTTACCGCACAGGGGAGCGATGGGAGCAGCACGTCCCCCGTTGAGATCGTAGACAGCGTCGGATACCCGTTGGTCTTCACCACACCCACGCAGACGCTCGCGCCCGGCCAGACGTCGCAGCCCATCACGATTCAGTTGCAAGACGGCAACGGCAATCCGGTCGCCGCCGCCAGCGATATGACCATCACTCTGAGCAGCAGCTCCTTAGGAGGCCAGCTCCTCGACACGTCCGGGAATCCGTTGCCCAAGAACTCCTTTGGCCAATACACTATCACCATCCCCGCGGGTGCCACCTCGGCCAGCTTCAAATACCAGGACAGCCAAACGGGGTCTCCGTCGATTTCCGCAGTCGCACCTACGAGCGACGGCAACGCGATCGCGACACAGCAGGAAACCGTCCGATACACGTTGGCTTTCACCACGCCCTCGCAGGTGCTCGCGCCAAACCAGACTTCGGGGGCCATCACGATCCAGTTGCAAGACGGCAACGGCAACGCGGTCGCGGCCACGAACGCCGTGACCATCAACCTGATCAGCCCAGGCTCCAGCACCGCCGAGTTCCTCGATGCGGTCTCCGGTGCGCCGATAACCAGCATCACCATCCCAGCGGGCGCCAATTCGGCCAGCTTCAAATACCAAGACAGCCAAGGGGGGTTTGCGTTTGAGACGATTTCGGCAACGACGAGCGACTTCAGCGCATCCGCGCAGCAGCAGGAGTACGTTGGGGTCCCGTTGGTCATCCCCACGCCCCCGCTGACGTTCAAGCCCGGTCAGCCCTCGCCGCCCATCACGGTTCAGCTGGAAAATGCGGCTACGAGCGACGTGACCATTGATCTGAGCAGCTCCTCCAGCACGGGCGAGTTCCTCGACACATCCGGGAATGTGCTGGCCAACCCCAGCATCACCATCCCCGCAGGCGCGAGTTCGGCCAGCTTCGAATACGAGGACAGCCAAGCGGGACTTCCGACGATCACGGCACAGACGAGCGATCACAGCGAGTCCGCGCAGCAGCAGGAGGACGTTGGCTTGTCGTTGGTCTTCACCACGCCCGCGCAGACGCTCGCGGCCGGCCAGAAGTCGCAGCCCCTCACGATTCAGTTGCAAGAGAGCAACGGGAATCCCTTCACGGCCGCGAGCAACATGCTCGTTAGCCTAACCGGCGGCTTCCAAGGGTTCTTCGACGCGTCGGGCAATCCGCTGACTTTCTCCGAGGTCACCATCGCCGCCGGTTCCAGCTCGGCTAGCTTCGAGGTCGAGAGCGCATTTGCCGGGACGCCGACTCTGACGGCGACGACCGTGCCCAATGGGCCTGGCGGATTGTCGTTATCGGCAGCGCAGCAGGAGACCGTCACCCCTGCTCCTTTCGTCCCGGTAATTGTCTCGCCCACGCAAAAGATTGTGCCGGGTCAACCCTCGCAGCCCATCACGATTCAGCTGCAAAGCCCCTACGGCGCGTACACGGCCACAAGCGACATGACCTTCAACCTGAGCAGCGATTCCAGCACGGGCCAGTTCCTCGATCCCGTCTCCGGTGCGCCGATAACCAGTATCACCATCCCTGCAGGCGCCAATTCGGCCGGCTTCGAGTACCAGGACAGCCAAACGGGGCTTCCGACGCTGACGGCATCCTCGGGGAACGGAGGCTCGACTCTCCACCAGCAGGAGGACGTCGGGGTTTCGTTGAGCTTCACCACAGCGGCACAGACGTTCTCGGCGGGCCAGACGTCCCAGCCTATCACGGTGCAGCTGCAAGACAGCAGCGGCAATCCGATCGCGGCCACCAGCGCCGTGACCGTCGGCGTGTCCAGCTCCCAGCCGGTGGGGAGCCAGTTCTTCGACACGTCGGGCAATCCGCTGTCCTTCTTCGGCATCACCATCCCCGCCGGCTCCAGCTCGGCCAGCTTCGAGTACAAGAGCGCCTGGGGCGGGACGCCGACGCTGTTTGCGAGGGTATCCGGTTTGCCGTTATCGGCGACGCAGCAGGAAACCATCAATGGCTTGAGCAGCCTGGTGTTCACGACCCCGCCGGCGACGCTCGCGGTGGGTCAGACGCCGCAGACGTCGTCGCTCATCACCGTGCAGCTGGAGGACAACAATGGCAACGCGGCCCCCGCTCCCAGCGGCGGCCTGACCGTTAACCTGGGCGCTTTTCTCGGTTCCGGCCCGGCCACCGGCCTGACCTTCCTGGACGCGAACGGCACCCCTCTGCCGAACCCCAGCCTCACCATTCCCGCAGGCTCCAGCACGGCGAGCTTCAAGTTCCAGTATCAGACCACGGTCGCCGGGATACCCCTTGCAATCAGCGCCGCAGTCCCGAATTCTCCCCTCGCCGTGTCTCAGTTTGTGACGGTCCAGGCGGGACCACCCAACTTCGTGGCGTTCAGCACATCTCCGCAGTCCGTGGCGGCGGGCGTGCCAACGGGGAGCATCGTTGTGTCCCTCCACGACCAGTTCGGCAATCTGGCCGAGGCGGGCAGCGGCGGGGTGACAATCAATCTGAGCAGCTCCTCCACGGGCGGGGAATTCCTGTCCGTCAGCGGCGATCCTCTGGCCAGTCCCAGCGTCACCATACCCCAGGGAGCCAGCTCGGCCACCATCGAGTACGTGGATAGCCAGGCGGGAACGCCAATACTGACGGCGGCGGCGAACGGCCTGACCTCGGGAACCCAGACGGAGACAATCACACCCGTATCGGCCGAGATCCACGTCACCAACACCAACGACGGCGGCGACGGCTCGCTGCGCGCCGCCATCACGGCGGCCAACGCCAGCCCCGGCAGCACCATCGTCTTCGATGCCGGTGTCACCGGCACCATCGACCTGCTGAGCGCCTTGCCGGCCATCACGGCCAGCACGAACATTCTCGGCCCGGGGGCCAACGTACTCACCGTTGAACGCAGCGCCGCGGCCACCGGCACGTTCGGCGGTTTCGTCGTCGGGACCGCCCCCACGTCGATAATTCCGCCTCCGGAACCGGCCGTCATCCTCTCGGACCTGACCGTGGCCAACTTCGACGATACGGGCATCGTCAACTACGGCTCCCTGAACCTGCGCCAGGTTGATGTCCGCAACAACAACGCTTCCGGCAGAAACCTTCCCCCCTTTGGTGACCCCGGCGGCATCCTCAACGAGGCACTCAGAGGATACCTGACGGTCCTCGACAGCACCATCTCCAACAACAGCACCAGCAACAGCCAGGTCGCCGCCGGCATCGACAGCGAGGTCGGCTCTGTCACGATCATTAACTCGACCATCAGGAGCAACGTGGACAATGGCAGCAACAGCGCCGGCGGCATCGGCATTCTCGGCGGCAGCGTCTACATCGCCAACTCCACCATCAGCGGCAATACGGGCACGCAGCAGACGGGCACGCCCAACAACAGCGGCGGCGGCATTGATGTCTCCTCGTTGTCGAGCCTCTTAGGGGGAACCGCCTCGGTGACACTCTACGACACCATCGTGGCCGGCAACACCGGCTCGGTCAACAACCCCACGGACGTCAGTGGTAGTTTCATTAGCCTGGGCCACAACCTGATCGGCGAGGCCAACAGCCAAAGCAGCGGCTTCGTCAGCAGCGATCAGGTGGGCACGACCACCAACCCCATCAACCCCTTGCTGGGGCCGCTCACGGCCAACGGCGGTCCCACGCCGACGATGGCCCTGCTGACGGGCAGTCCGGCCATCGGCGCCGGCAGCAGCGCCAACGCGCCGGCCACGGATCAGCGCGGCGATCCGCGTCCGACCTCCGGTGCCCTCGACATCGGCGCCTTCGAGCTGACGACGCCCTCCAGCAACAGTCTCTCCCTCAGTCCCAGCTCCCTGCCGCCCGGCGCGGTGGGCGCCGCCTACAACCAGACCATCACGGCCAGCGGCGGCAGCGGCTCGGTGACTCTGACGACTTCCGGCTCCCTTCCGAGGGGACTGGCCTTCACCCTGAACGGCAATCAGGTGACGATCAGCGGCAGAACCCGGACCAGCGGTACATTCAAGTTCTCCGTGACCGCCACGGACTCGGTCGGCGACACCGTCACCCAGAATTACACGCTGACGATCAACGTACCGACGCCGATAAACCTCAAGCCCACGAAGCTCCCAGCCGGCAGAGTAGGCTCCGCCTACAACCAGAGCGTCACGGCCGGTGGCGGCGTCGGCACTCTGACCGTGACCTATCAGATCGTCTCCAACTCAACCCTGGGCCTGACCTTCAACGTCAACGGCGGCGAGTTGGACATCACCGGCACGCCGACCGCCGCGGGCACCGTCACGTTTTTAGTGACGGCCACGGACCCGGACGGCGACATCACCACGCATCGTTACAATTTGAGGATCCGCAGGTAGGGAGCGGCGCGGGCCGGTGCGTCAGGTGGTGGAAGCGATCAGTCCGGCCACGCCCGCAAGTTGACGGCATGCACGTAAAAAGGACGCGGCGCGGCGCGCAGAATCTCGGCGAACATCGCATCCACCAGGCCGAGCCTTCCCGCCTCGCTCCAGTCCATGCTCGGCGGAATCGTCGTGGACTTGAGCAAGACGAGACAGCGTGACTTGGCGGCGAGGGCGACGCGGGCGGCGAGCGAATCGCTGGTGACGGACCAGGAGGCCGGCAGGCAACCCGCGCGCCCTTCATCGGCGCGGGCGAAGGCGTGAACGTCGAGGACCGGCGTTTGGCCGGCGAACCAGGTTTCCTCCACGTCCTCCACGTCCTCGATGACGCGGGCGAACGGCAACAGCGACGCCAGGAAATGCGCATTGAGAGACAGGGCGCGAAGAGCCAGCCAGTGCGACGTCTCTTCGCCGAGTTGGTGAAGGCGATCGAGTTCGCGCACCGCGTCGGCCGTCCGGCCGCCGCCGGGAACGAGGACCACCCCGAAACCAGAGTTCCACTCCGCGACGAGCCACGACCGCAAGCGTTTCCGTAGATGAGGCCACTCATAGAGACTGCCGCCGACTTTGACGACGGCGTCGAAGTGAGATGACTCCATCCCTCACTCCTCCGCCGCCAACATCGCCACGGCATAAGCGCAGGCGGCCCGCGAGATCGTCGGTCCCAGCCGATTACTGAGGACCACGGCCGGACAGGGGGGAATGTCTTTTTGTTCCTCCAAGGCGATCTTGGCGAGGAACTCGCCCTCGCCGGCCAGCAAGATCGTCTGCGGCAGGCTGGGCAGACGCGACGCCACACTTGTAAAGGCGAAACCGAGTGCCATCACCTGGCGCAGCAGGACGCGCTCGGCCAGTTTGCGGCGCTGGTCGGCCGTGCTGGTTTCGAGGTCGGCGCAGAGCATGCGCGCGATCCGTGGCCCGGCGGCGGATCGTGTCGCCGGCCGACCGTCCGCCGTATTCGTGTCCGCCGAATCTTCGGGGATCATGCCCATGAGCAGATAAGCGTCCAGCGTCGTGGCGAAGAACTCCGCCGCGCCACCGGTTCCCAGCACGGCGCACAGCGGCGTTCGGCGAACGCCAGTGTACACCAACTCCGACGAGCGTAGTCTTTCGGGATCGGTGCGTCCCTTCGGCTTCGGCCGGCCGTCGAGCAGTGGTACGATGTCGGTGGTCGTCGAGCCGATGTCGATGAGCAGGGCCGGTCCCTTCGGAACATACCGTCCCACGAAGGTCGCCAGGGCCAGCCAGTTCGCCGAGGCCGCTTGCAGAGGCGTTGTTCTTGCCGCAGACACATCGACCAAGTGTCCGTCGTTGCGCCAGACGCGCACCGGCGTTTGTTCGGCGACCGCCGCCACCGCGTCGAGGATGGCGAGAACGCCCTGCCGTTTACTCTCGAAGCAGTCGCACAACTCGCCGGTCATGGTAACAGCCAGCACATCGGCCAGCGGCATCTCGCGCCGCAAGCCGCGCAGCGCATCGGGCAACCGGGCCGGATCTTTCCACAGGGCGAACGGGACGCTGAGCGCCCGGCCGTCGGTGTGGGCGGCCTTGAGGTTGGCGCCGCCAATGTCGAGTCCCAGCACCGCCGCCATGCCGTCTCTCCGTTTACACGAACTTCGCCAGGCTGAAGATCCCCAGCAACGGAGCCGCCGGCCAGACGAGCAGCACCATGCCGAAGGTGTGTGTCCACGGCACGGCGGCGCGGCGCACGATACCGACGATGCCCAGCACCGCGGCCAGCACCGCCATCGACGGCACGAAGATCAGATACCACAACTTGCGCGGCATGGCGGCATACGGCTCCAGGAACTCCGGCATCGTGTCCGAACGATGCCAGGCGGCCACGGCCGCCAATACGACAATGCCCAGCCAGCTAATCGCCCACAGCCATTCGAGGCTCGTCAGCGCCCACGCCCGCCGGCGCACCAATTGAGTCACATAAAAGAGCGGCCCCATCAGCACGATGCCTTCCGGCAGACGCATGGCGGAGGGCAGAAAGGCGATGAACTCGTTCAGCGACGCCGGCCAGTTGTCGTGACTGGGTTTGACGAGCAGCGGGCTGACGGACATCAGAAACAGCGACAGGCTGCCTCCGGCCAGGAGGAAGACGTAATCCAGCAGAGTGGGACGCGACGGCGCGACGGCGATCGGTGCTTTGCTCATAGCTCGATCCTATCGCGGTGCCGAGCGCAACACCAGCCCGCAGCGCCAGCAAGGACATCTCTTGCTGACGCTGCGGGCTGGTGTTGGAGTTACTTCTTGACCGGCTGCGGTGCGGGCGGCGGCTCGCTGGTCTGGAACGCCGGCTTGACGGCCGAGGTTTGCTGGATGGGCACCGGCGGACCCGGCAGCGGCGGCTGCGGCGCGGGGGCCAGCACGCCGGGGTGCGCCAACCGCCACGCGATCTGATCGAGGATGCGCGCGCTGACGCTCTCGTCGCCGAACGTCGCCACGCGGATCGAGACGCGCGTCAGCACCCCCTCCGCCGGGATCGGACTGGGTAGGCAATCGAGATAGATGCGCACCTTCTTGCCGGCGGCTGTCTTGGTGACGATGAAGTCCTTGCCGTCTTTCGGTTCCTCGGTGAAAACGAGAAAGTGCAAATCGGCGAGGGCGGCGTGGGTGGCGTTGCGGAGGTCGGGCAGACCGGCGGGGAAGTCTCGGTAAATGCGGCCCTTGCAATAGAAGTAGCCGGTCGCCGCCCCGCCGGCGCAGACCCCCGCGACGGCCAGCAGACAACCGCCTTGCAGGATCGCCAAACCGGCGACGAGCGGATAGAAAACCCGACCTGCGCTGAATTTCCGTTCCGCTTCGGGCATCCCTGCCTCCTCAGGATCGTCCGTCACCCGCGCCGGAAGGATGCGCGGGACACGCCAACACGATAACGACTGGCCGGGGAGGGACAAGAGCAACCCAAAAGAAGTAGGTGCCGCGAGCCGAGCGGCACTCCCGCGTAGCCGAAGTCGTGAGACTTCGGAGGGAACGAACTGAAGTCTCACGATTTCAGCTACCCCTGTCCACATCAGCTCGCTGGACCTCCTGAGAGGTGCCGTGCCAAATCGACAAAAAATCGAAAAAAGAGGAGTGACAGCCCCTTGACGCCATCGGCGCGCACGGATAGATTGAAATGTGATGAAGTCTCGGCGCAGTCGAGGGTTGGAACACAACCCCGGTGGATCCAGGGACACCACCCCGCCGAGGCTTTCGCCTGGCTCCGGCAGGGGAAGGGGATCTTCACCGGCGTGTCTTACAACTGCCCTCCAACCGCGTGCCGTGTCGGGAGGATGGGAACACGTGGGAACCAGCAACCGAGCAACGGCCTCACGACTTTAGAGAAGGATAGACGGCGATGCTAGTACTGTCCAGGAAAAAAAACGAAAGTATCGTCATCAACAACGACATCACCGTGACCGTGGTGGAGATCCGCGGCGATAAAGTTCGCCTTGGCATCGTGGCCCCCAAGGAAGTCCCGGTGCATCGTCAAGAAGTCTACGACGCCATCCACGGCGGCAAGGGCGGCGAACCGCCGGCCCCCGCCACGGTCGTCGTCAACAAATCCGCCGATACGACCGGCCACGTGTAACGTCCCCGCCGTTGTCGTGTCGTTGCCATCCTCTCCCCAACCGCGCCCCGGCGTGGACGGCGAGAGGATTTTTTTGCGCCCCGCGCATTCAACCCGGCGAACCGGCTGCGTAAGCTGCCGGGTTGAGGTTTCACCCGGCAGCTTACGCAGCCGGTTCGCCGGGTTGGGAACAAGTTTTCACGGCTTGCGCTCAATCCCATACTTCTTCATCTTCGCAATCAGCGTATCGCGGTGGATGCCCAGAAGTTCGGCGGTGCGGGTGTTGTTGCCGCCGGTCTGCACCACCGCCTGCCGAATGGCCTGCGCTTCCAACTCCTGCAAGTTCAGCGTGGGCAGCTGGTCCGGCGCGGCGCACGGCTGCTCGTCGAGCAGCAGCAGGTTCAGGGTGCGGGACGAGATGACGTTGCCCTCCGTCGTCGCCACCGCCGTCTCCAGGACGGAACGCAGCTGGCGGACGTTGCCCGGCCAGGTGTAGCTCCGCAAGCGCTCTAGCGCCGCTTCCGACAGCGTCATGTGCCGGCGGTACTCGACCGCCAGCCGGCCCAGGAAATGCTCGGCCAGGGCCGGCACGTCCTCCAGGTGCTCGCGCAGGGGCGGAACGTGGATCGTCGCGCCCAGCCGGAAAAACAAATCCTTGCGAAATCGGCTGTCCTGCATCTCGCGGCGGAGATCGCGGTTGGTGGCGGCGATGAAACGCACGTCCACCTTAACCTCGTCGTCGCCGCCGACCGGCTTGATGGTCTTGGTTTCCAACGCGCGCAGTAGTTTGACCTGGGCCGCCAGCGGCATCTCGCCGATCTCGTCCAGAAACAGCGTGCCCTGGTCGGCGCGCAGGAAGGCGCCCGGCCGATCGTCCACGGCGCCGGTGAACCCGCCTTTTTTATGACCGAACAGTTCGGCCTCGACCAGATCGGCGGGGATGGCGCCGCAGTTGAGGGTGACGAGCGGTCCCTCGCGGCGCGGACTGTGCTTGTGCAGGCTCAGCGCCACCAACTCCTTGCCGACACCGCTCTCCCCGGTGATGAGCACGGTGCAGGGCAGGCGGGCGAACTGAGCGATCTGCTGGCGCAGCTGCTTCATGGCCGGGCTGTCGCCGATGAGGACGTCGCACAGACCGGCGGCATGCTCGCGGAGGCGCGAGTTGTCGGCCTCCAGGGCGCGGCGCGCGCGCAGGACGTGCAGGGTGCCGGCCAAACAGCCGGCCAAGACTTCGCAGAAACGCACTTCGCGCTCGCTGAAGCGGCGCGTGCTCTTGTAGACGTGCAGCGCGCCCAACTGTTCGCCGGCGCTCTCGGTGGGGAACGCCTGGCCGACGCGCAGCGGGATGCCGACGGCGTCGCGGAAGGCCACCAGGCTGTCGCTGTCCAGTTCGCGCATGCGGCCCGCGCCGACCCAGATGGGCCGGTTCTCGCGCATCACCTGCTGCGTCAATTTCTGGCTCAGGCGCGTATCGACCTGGGCCCGCATCGGCAGAACCAGACGAAACTGCGCGTCCTCCTCGTCGAGGCTGACGTAGCCGGCCGCGTTGGCCAACGTCTGTTTCAGCACCGCCATCAGGGCCAGGTGGACCAGCCCGTGCAGCGTCGTCTCCGTCAGCGACGCCGTCATGAAGCTCAATAGCGCCGTCAGCTCGTCGGCGTGCAGGATCGTTTGACTGAAGTCGCTGCCCGACGACGACAGATGCGGCTCCTCGTCGGATTTCAACGACTCGACGAGGACAGGCAACTCGGCCGTGCCCTCGGCGGAAGAGTCGAGGGTGAAGCGCAGCCGGGTGTCGCCGATGACGATGATGTGATTGTTGTCCAGCGGCGTTGGCTTGGTGATTTTGACGCCGTTGATCTTGGTGCCGTTGGTGGTTTTGCACTCGCGAACGAACCAGCGCTGGTTGTCGCAGTACACCTCGGCGTGCCAGCGCGAGGCGTGCGGATCATCCAGCACGATACTGTTTTTGCTGTTGCGGCCCAGCCGGACCGTTTCGTTGGACGTCAGGTCCGACACCAGGGGAGTGGCCGCACCGCTTTCGACGATCAGGCGTGCTCGCATAGTCGATCTCGATGTTCGGGTGCAGAGGCGAATAGGTTACGTTACCCAATTGGAGGACGAACCGTCCAGTGAATATCCTTACTTTTTTCTGACCAGCCCGACGCGCCAGCGAGGGCGTCCTCGCGGACGCGTCGGGCTGGTAGACAGTTCTTCAGCGCCGCAACGCATACAGCACCGCCGCTCGGCCCAGACGCACGGCGCTCTTGTGATCGTGCCCCAGGCAGTCGGAGGACTTGGTATACTCCAGGGCGCAGCCGATGTCGTACTTGCTATAAATGACGACCCATCGGCCGTTGTACTTGATCCCTTCCAGGACCGGCGCCACCAGACGATAGTTCGGGTCCACGCTCTTGCCGTCGGCGTCGAGCCGGCGACAGTGGACTTGCGTTATTTGTGAGCCGTTCAACTCCTTGCTGAACAGTTCGTCGGAGAGCGGGATCGGCTCCAACTTGAGCTTTTCCTTCGCCCACAGCACTTCCATGAACTTGCGGAACGCGGCGTCGAAGGCTGAGGAGCCGCAGCAGGCGTCGGCCAACAGTAGACCGCCCGAAGTCAAATTGAAGTGCAGATGCTGCAAATCCTGCGGTCGCTCCTCGAAGCCGGACCGGCCGTGCATGTACAGAAAACGATAGCGGACGATATTCTCGACCGAGGGAAAGATGGGCGTCGGCTCCAGCACCACGTCGATGCCAGCCTTGCGCACTTCGCTCATCAGGTTGCGCATGGCGTGGGGCGCCGGCCGCCAATCGCCGCCCTTGGGTTGATAGCGGAGTTGCCCGACCTTCAAATAGCCGCGGCGCACGCGCTCCTTGCCGTCGTCGTGCGGGATCTCGATCTCGGTCAGGCGCGGGCGGGGCGGCTCCAGGCCGGTGGCGTAGGCGATGATGTTGGCCGCCAAGTGGAAGGCGGCCTTGCCGTCGGCGCTCTTGTCGAAATCGTTGGCCTCCCAGTAATACGCCATCGGTTTGGGACTGAAAATCGCCACCCACTTGCAGCCGTGCTGCACGCCCAACAGCGGAAACGGCTCGTTCGCTCTCACCAGGAACTTGCCCGACGCCGTCCAGATGGGATGATCGGGCGGCACGGGTTTCAGTTCGCTGCCGGGCAGAATGGCGTCGATCAGCTTCTCGAAGGTGCGGCGGAACTCGTCCCGTCCACAGCACGCCTCGCCGAGCAGAAAGCCGCCGTTCTCGACGTACTCGCGGAGGATGTCGATCTCGCGTTCGGCCAGGCGAACGTCGTCGTGGCCGTTGAGATAGACGATCGGCGAGGCGAGCAATTCGGAGGCGAGGCGACGGCGCTCAGCGGGGTCAGCGTTGGTTTTGCGCACGTCGAAGATCTGCCAGGCCAGCGGCTGGCGCTTGAACAGTTCGCGGCTGGCGAACTCGACGAGATGGCGGACGTCGCTGTGCTTGTTGTTCCAGCCGGCGTAGTCGGCCGGCCCGTAGGCGAGCTTGGTGAGCAGGACCGGCGTCCGTCCCTTGGCGAGGAACAACAGGGCGAAGCTGGTGGCGATGATGGGAGGTCCATCGCCACTGCCGCCCTCCCATCGACCGCCGGTCTTCTGAGCACCGACGAGATAACGGCAGCCGACCTCGTACCAATCGTGGCCGCCGAGGAAGCGCTGGCCGGTCAGCCGCCCGGTGCGTTCGATGCCGTACAGCCAGTAAAAGGGCCAGCCGCCGAGGCGCTGCTGCGCGATGCCGGGTGGAATCTCGGCGGGAAATTCGCCGCCGATCCAGCGCAGGGCATCGGCGATCGGCTTGTTCTCGTCGTAGACACCGCAGCCGACGATCTTGCCGTCGAGCATGCGCTGTTTGCCGACGTCGAGGTCCATGCCGGCGATGATCAGGTTGCACAGGCCGGCGCAGGTCATGGTCATGCGCGGCGCCTGGGCGAGGTTGTACCCCCAGCCGCCGCCGCGCTGCGAGGCGAGCATGTGCTGGCGGATGCGCTCTAGCGCCTTCTTCTCGACGGCGACGCCGGACTCGATGGCGGCGTGCAGTCCGAGCACGGCGTACTGCGTGTTGGAGTTGTCGGGGGCGCCGCCCTGCGTGTAGCTCCAGCCGCTGTCCTTCTGACCCGCGAGCAGCCATTCGACGTTACGCTGGATCAGCTCGCGATCGACCGCCTGTCCGGCCTGGGCCAGCGCCATCGTTTGCAGACCGACGACGTAGGTCTGCGTGGGTTTGACCTTGCGCAGATACTTCAGGCCGTCTTGAATGGCTTCGTTTTTGGGATCGACGCCAGAGGTGAGCAGGGCGAGGATCGCCAAGCTGGTCTGTCCGCCGCGATGCTGCACGGCGTTGCCGCCGATCTCCCAGCTGCCGTCATCGCGTCGCTGCTGGCCGAGCAGATAAGCTTTGCCGTCGTCAATGGCCTTGCGCACTTTCTCAACGAGTGGATCGGCGGCGCGGGCGGGTGCAGCCGTCGCCAGCCCGCCCAGGACCATCATCGACAACAGCGCGGACCGCATGGCGAACACCTCCGGCGGGGGAAAGACGGAGACGGGATACCCCTCCATTGTGGACCGCGACGCCGCGGCCGCCAAGGTGGAAATCGTTCGCCGTCGTCGTTTACAATGCGCGAAGAGACAAGCCAACGGGCCATGAGGAAGCGAGGGAAGGTCATGGGAACCGCGACGAAAAATGCGGCGATTACTTTCGAGGAGTTCTGCTTAATCATCAAAGAGGATGAGAAAGCGGACCTCATTAATGGAGTGATCTACATGGCTTCTCCCGATAATACCGACGCCAATTTACTGAATGTTTGGCTGCTGCGGGTGATAGGCGATTTCGTGGAAGAGCGTGAGTTAGGAGAGGTGTTCGCTTCGCGCGTGGCGTTCCGGCTGGACGAGCCGCAGGGTCCGGAGCCGGACATCGCCTTCGTGCGGACGGACCGGCTGCACCTGGTCCAACGCGGCTACGTCGAAGGAGCGCCGGACCTCGCCGTGGAGATCGTCTCGCCCGACAGCGTCGAATGCGATTACGTTCTCAAACGCGAGCAGTATCGCCAGGCGGGCGTGAGGGAATACTGGATCGTGGACGAGATGGAACAGCGCGTCACGCTGCTGCGTCTGACCGCCGGCGGCGCGTACCGCGAAGTGAAGCCGCGCAAGGGCGTGCTGCACAGCCAGGTGTTGTCCGGCTTCTGGCTGCGACCGGCATGGTTGTGGCAACAGCCGCGACCGAAGAAGACAACGGTGCTGGCGGAGATCCTCAAGACATAATGGTCCTCGACGTAGGAATCGGGCCGTCCTCATGGCCGAGCGGCAACTCCACGGGTACAATCGAATTCAGGTATCGCTAGGGGTGTCCGCGGCGGCGCCGCGGGCTGAGAGCAGACCCTGGGACCGATCCGGGTAATGCCGGGACGGAAAGCGAACCGCCTCCCGTCCTCGTCCCCCACCCGCTCTCCCCCATTCACGACTCACAGAGGAAGGGATCTGCCGATGACTCAGATGGAAGCCGCCCGTAATGGGACGATCACCGACGAAATGCGCTTCGTCGCCGAGCGCGAGGATCTCGCTCCCGAACTGGTCCGCGACGAGGTGGCGCGCGGACGCATGGTGGTGCCGGCCAACAAGGTCCACCTGACCAAACGCCTCGAACCGATGGGCATCGGCGTCGCCGCCAAGTGCAAGATCAACGCCAACATCGGCAACTCCGCCGTCACCAGCAAGATCGACGACGAACTGGACAAGCTGCACACCGCCGTCCACCTCGGTGCCGATACCGTCATGGACCTGTCCACCGGCGGCGACATCGATGCCATCCGCCAGGCCATCCTCGATGTCTCACCCGTGCCCATCGGCACCGTGCCGATTTACCAGATCATTCAGAACGTCAAGGACGTCGGCGACATCACGCCGCGCATGATGCTGGACATGGTGGAGCACCAGGCCAAGCAGGGCGTCGATTACATGACCATCCACGCCGGCGTTTTGCTGGAGTATTTGCCGCTGACGACCAATCGCGTCACTGGCATTGTATCGCGGGGCGGTTCGCTGATGGGCGCCTGGATGCTGGCCCGCCACGAACA
>DATBGU010000098.1:0-20853 GCA_036557825.1 Gemmataceae bacterium | reverse complement strand
GTGCTGCCGGACACGATCCGCGAGCGGTTCCTGGAGTTGGCCGGCGGCAAGAAAGGCCGGCTCGTCGTCATTCCGACGGCGAGCGAGTTGGCCGACCAAACGCGAATCTTTCGCAGTTACAACTACTGGAAGGCGCAGGGGTTGGCGTCGGTGTCGATGCTGCACACGCTCGATCCGAAAGAGGCCAACAACCCGTCGTTCGTCCAACCGCTGAAAGAGGCGACGGCGGCCTGGCTGGGCGGCGGCGATCAATTGCGCTTGACCAACGCCTATCGCGGCACCGCCGTTGAGCGCGAACTGCGGCAACTGCTGACGCGCGGCGGCGTGGTGGGCGGCACCTCCGCCGGCGCGTCGGCGATGAGCAGCGTCATGATTACCGGCGGCAACCCGCAGGCGCGGGTCGGCACCGGCTTCGGTCTGCTGCCGGAGGTGGTGATCGATCAGCACTTCGAGAACCGCAAACGCCAACAGCGTTTGCTGGGCGTGCTGGCCCAGTATCGTAATTGTCTGGGCCTGGGCATCGACGAGCAGACGGCGGTGGTGCTGCGCGGCCACACGTTCACGGTGGTCGGCAATGCCAACGTGCTGGTCTGTATGCCGCCGTCGGAAAAGGAGCCGGCCAGCGTGGCCAAGGTGCTCAAGCCCGGCGAGGGCGGCGATCTGCTCTTGCTGGGCCGCGCCGTGATGTCGCGTCTCAAGCCGCCTTCCGAGGGCAAGCCAGTGGTCCAAAAAGACGTTGCGACCATGCGCTGACGCCGCGCCCATCGCTCAGGTTGTAAAGAAATCGCGCAGCACCCCGGCCAGTTCGGGGTGCTGTTCTGTTAGCGTCGCCAAGTCGGGAACGAGACCTTCCACCGCCGCCTGCGGATAACTGAGCAGCACTTCTTCCAGGGTCAGCCCGTCCGCGCCCGGCCAATGCGGGGCATCGACCGCGCGCAGATGGGCGAGCAGCAATTCGTACAGGCGCCGGCAATCGTCGGACACTTCGCCGTCATGAAGGATCATCTTTGACACCCTCCCCACCGAGGAACTCGTTGGCGATGTCCCCATCACTCGCGCTCGCCTCAAGGACAGCGGGCAGCGCCGAAGCCGCGTCAGACCATTTGACGGCTCAATCGAGTTCTCGATCGCCGTACCATTCGTTTCTCAATCGGGTAACACCATCATACGCCTTGAGCGGGGAGGGGGGAAAGACATTTGCCGTCCAAGCAAGCGCGCGCTCGAATCGGATCGCGATTGACACTGCGAAGACAGCCGGGCTATAACATCGGTCGCTCGGCGATCCACGACGGCCCGCCGGCATGACATGAACGACAGACGTAGGGATATGTCTCCGTCTTCATGTCGGGAAAACCACGGAGAGGGATGGACCCCGTTGCTCGCATCCGGCGTTCCTACCTGTATTGCCCCTCCCTCGACCCTGCGAATGAGCGGCGGTCCCCGCAACTACTATCTGCGTCTGATCTCAGGCGAGTCGCGCGGCTTGTGGCCGGCGCTGCAGCGTCTGGGTCTCCGCGCCGGCAGCGTGCCCTATGGGATGGCGGTTCGGTTGCGAAACACCGCCTATCGGCGCGGCTGGCTGCACGGCGAACGCGCTTTGGCGCCGGTGGTCAGCGTCGGCAATCTGACGGCCGGCGGCACCGGCAAGACGCCGTGCGTCGAATACGTCGCGCGGTTCTATCGCGGCCTCGATCGGCGCGTGGCCATCCTCAGTCGCGGCTACGGCGGGGCGGGCGGACGCAACGACGAGGCGCTGGTGCTGGAAGAGAACCTGCCGGACGTACCGCACCTGCAAGGCGCCGACCGCGTCGCCCTCGCCCGCACCGCCGTCGAGGAGTTGGAGAGCGAGGTTCTCGTCCTCGACGACGGCTTTCAGCATCGCCGGTTGGCGCGCGACCTCGACATCGTACTTGTCGATGTCACGGCGCCGTGGGGGCACGGTTATCTGCTGCCGCGCGGCCTGCTGCGCGAGCCGCCGAGCAGTCTGCGGCGAGCGGGAATCGTCGTGCTGACGCGCTGCGATCAGACACCCTCCGAACAACGCGAACGAGTGCGGCAGACCATCGCCCGAATCGCGCCGCCTGTGCCCGTGATCGAGACGACGCATCGCCCGGTGGAGCTGAGTAACAGCGACGGCGAGAGCGCGCCGCTCGACATCCTGCGCGACGGCCCGATGGCGGCATTTTGCGGCCTCGGCAATCCGGATGCGTTTCGCCGCACGCTGCTCGATTGGGGCGGCCAGACACTCGACTTCCGCGTCTACCCCGATCACCACGCCTACAGCCGTGCGGACGTTGAAGAGTTGCAGCGCTGGGCCAACGATTTGCCCGTTGGGACGTCGATCGTGACCACGCAAAAGGATCTCGTCAAACTGCGATTGTGCCGCCTGGGGGACCGGCCGCTTTGGTGTTTACGGATTCGTCTGTGCGTCGAGTCCGGACAGGACGTTCTGGACTCTCGGCTATCGGCTATCGGCTAACGTCTATCGGCCCAAATCAGATGCCGATAGCCGATGGCCGATGGCCGAAGGAGAAGAGGATGAAACCCTTCGATCTGAACGGTTTGAAGACATACGACCTGGAATCGCGGCCGTCGAAGGTCTTCCACGAAGACCTCGGTCAGCCGGTGCCGGCCGACGCCACGGTCGCGGAGTGGCTCGATTCGCTGCCGCGCCAACTCGCCGGCAACGCCGTGCGGCGCGTGCGCGATCATCTCTGCCGCGCGCACGAGGACGGCCATACCGTTGTCGCGGCGTTGGGCGGACACGTCATCAAGACCGGCTGCGCCCCGTATCTGATCGACTGGATTCGCCAGGGGATCCTCAAGGGCGTGGCGATGAACGGCTCGGCGGCGATTCACGATTTCGAGCTGGCCCTGGCCGGCAAGACCAGCGAGGACGTGTCGGCGACGCTGCACGCCGGCAAGTTCGGCATGGCGCGCGAGACGGCCGACGCCTTCGCCGTCGCCGCCCGCACCGGCGCGGAGAACGACATCGGACTCGGCGCCGCACTCGGTCGGCACATTGAGCAACTGCACTGTCCCCACGCCGAGGACAGTCTCGTGCTGGCCGCGTATCAGGCCGGCATTCCTTGCACGATCCACGTCGCACTGGGCACCGACATCGTTCACATGCACCCGCACGTTTCCGGCGCCGCGATGGGCGAGGCGTCGCTGATCGACTTCCGCCGTCTGTGCAGCGTCGTCGCCGCCATGGCGCACGGCGTTTGGATGAACCTCGGCAGTGCCGTCCTCATGCCCGAAGTGCTGCTGAAGGCGGTCAGTGTGGTGCGCAATTTCGGCCACAATCTGGACGGCCTGGTGACGGTGAATGTGGATAAGGAATCGCGCTATCGCAGCACGGTCAACGTGCTGGGTCGCCCAGCGGATGAGGGGATCGAGTTGACGGGCCATCACGAGATCTTGCTGCCGCTGCTGCACGCGGCGGTGGCGTGCAAGATGGCGGCGCGACTTTCGGCGCCGCTGGCGCTGGAGCACGCGGCGTAACCAAGGCGAGCAGGGGGCTGACGCCCCCCGCTCGCCGGAACCGGGAGATCACCATGTCGAGCGACCTTGCGGAATTGGTACGCAATCTCGGACAACCGCGCGTGTTGGTGGTCGGCGATCTCATGCTCGATCGCTACGTCTGGGGCGATGCCGAGCGCATCAGCCAGGAAGCGCCGGTCGTGCTGCTGCACGCCGACAAGCGGGAAGAACGCCTCGGGGGAGCGAGCAGCGTCGCGGCTCTGCTGCGCGCTCTCGGCGCGCGCGTGGCGTTGGCAGGCATCGTCGGACCCGATGCCGACGGGGAACGGGTCCGCCGGGCGCTGCTTGAGCTGGGCATCGACGATGAGTCCGTGCTGATTGACGCGAATCGTCCCACCACCGTGAAGGAGCGCTACATCGGCCGGGCCCAGCAGCGCCATCCGCAGCAAATGATCCGCGTCGATTATGAGGTGCGCGAGCCTCTGTCGAAGGCTCAAGAGGACCGACTCAACCAGGCCATCGCGCGGCAATTGGGCCGCGCGGACATCGTGCTGGTCAGCGATTACGACAAGGGCGTCTGTACGCCAGGTGTGCTGGCGGCGACCATCGCCGTGGCGAGGGCGCACGGCCTGCGCACCCTCGCCGACCCCATCCGCGGCGGCGATTACCGTAAATATCACGGTTGCTCGGCCATCACCCCCAACCGCCTGGAAGCGGGCTTGGCCACCGGCCGCGTCCTCGGCGACACGGCCACGGCGCTGGAGAGCGCCGCCCAGCTGCGCGAACAGCTCGACCTGGAGGCGGCCATCGTCACGCTGGACAAGGAAGGCATGGCGATAGTCCACGCCGACGGCCGGGCCGAGGTTTTTCCGACCCGACCGCGACAGGTTTACGACATCACCGGGGCCGGCGACATGGTGCTGACCGTGCTGGGCATGGCCCTGGCCGCCGGCGCCGACTACGAATCGGCGATCCGTCTCGCCAACATCGCCGGCGGTTTGGAGGTCGAGAAGATCGGCGTCGCCACGGTGACGCGCGAAGAGATTCTCCACGACCTGCTGAACGGAACGCCGGGGCGCGGCGAGTACGGTCCGGGGCTGGAGAAAGTGCGCTCGCGGGAATCGCTGCTGGTCGAGTTGCAGGGCCGGCGCGCCCTCGGGCAGCGGGTGGCGTTCACCAACGGCTGCTTTGACGTGCTGCACGCGGGCCACGTCCAGTATTTGCAGGAAGCGCGCGCTCAGGCGGATTTGCTGGTGGTCGGACTCAATAGCGACTCCGGCGTGCGTGCGCTGAAAGGCCCGGCGCGGCCGCTCAACTCGGTGGAGTCTCGCGCACTTGTCCTGGCAGCCCTCGAAGCGGTCGATTACCTCGTCGTCTTCGACGAAGCGACGCCGCTTTCGTTGATCCAGGCCATTCGCCCGGACGTGCTGGTCAAGGGCGCCGATTATCGCCGCGAGACGGTGGTCGGCGCCGATTACGTCGAGGCGAACGGCGGACGGGTGCATCTCGCCCCGCTGCATGAGGGATACTCGACGACACGTTTGTTGCAGCGGCTGGGTGCGGCATGACGATCGCGGTCTTTCTGCCGAACTGGATCGGGGACGCGGTGATGGCGACGCCGGCGCTGCGAGCGCTGCGCAGCCACTACGCCGGCGTGCGCCTTGTCGGCATCATGAAGCCCTACGTCGCCGACGTGTTCGAGGGCGGCGATTGGTTCGACGAGATCATCCTGGCCAATGGCGGTTCCTGGTCGCAGGGTGTGGTGGCCGTGGTCTGGCGCTTGCGGCGACTGGGGGTAGAGGAGGCGGTGCTGTTCACCAACACGTTTCGCTCGGCCCTGACGGCGCGTCTAGGCGGTTGCCGGCGTCGCATTGGGTACGCTCGCCACGGTCGATCCCTGCTGCTGACCGATGCCTTGCTCCCCGTGCGCGACGATCTCGGCCGTCTGAAACCAAGCCCGGTGATCGACGCCTACAATCGGCTCGCCGAGCGGGCCGGTTGTCCTCGACCGACGCATCTGATGGAACTGTTCACGACCAGCGCCGACGAGCGGACGGCCGATTGGGTATGGCAATGCGCGCGCTTGGAGGACTATTCGGAGGTCATCTGTCTTAATCCAGGGGCGGCGTTCGGAGCCGCGAAGCACTGGCCTTCCGCGTACTTCGCCGCGCTGGCGCGTCGCCTGGCCGAGCAGCGCGGCAGCGGCGTTCTCGTTTTGTGCGGACCCAACGAAAGCGAGTTGGCGCGCGACATCGCGAACGAGGCCCACCATGCCAACGTGCGTGCCCTGGCCGACCTGACGGCCCCGCTCATGCCGGATGGACCTCGGCTTTCGATCGGCTTGACCAAGGCGTGCGTGCGCCGCGCCGATCTGCTGGTGACGACGGACAGCGGGCCGCGTCACTTCGCGGCCGCCTTCGATCGGCCGGTAGTCACGCTGTTCGGCCCGACGCACATTGAATGGACCGAGACGTATCATCCTCGCGCCGTGCATCTGCAAAAGCGGTTCGACTGTGGCCCATGTCAACTCCGCGTCTGCCCCCTGGATCACCGCTGCATGAGGGAGTTGAAGCCCGAAGACGTGTTCGAGGCCGCCGAGGGATTGTTGCATTAGCCGGCGAGCGGGGACGTTAGTCCCCTGTTGTTGCGAAGAAATAACAGGGGACTAACGTCCCCGCTCGCCAGGTTCTCGACGGAGCGAAAGAAGGATCCGGCCCATGAACCTGACCCTTTTCGCCGTGGCGATGCTAGCGGCGAGTTGCCTGGTCCTCGGTCTGCTCGTGGTCCGTGTCCGCGCGCGCCGCACCACGCGGAAGCGTGGTTTCCTCGAAGTTTCACCGCGCTATCGCTCCTTCTTCCGCGAACAGAGACTGACCGAGATCGAGCACTTTCTGAACCTTCCGGGCCAGACGCCGCACATCGTCAGCGGCCACCCGGATCGTCATGTGGTCCGCATTTCCTTCGACAGGGGTGCGGGGCATTGGATCGCTTTTCTTAAGCTCGAACATCGTGTCCGCTGGCGAACACGCCTGTGCAACGCCCTGGCGGGCGCCGGTTTCCTTTCGAGATCGTTGCGCGAGGCCCGGATGTTGCAAGCGCTCAAGCGCGAGAGCATCCCCGGCCCGGAGTGGCTGGCGGTTGGCGAGGACGGCGAGGGACGGGCCTTTCTTCTGGTGCGCGAGGCGCCGGGGATGGAACTGCGCTCGGTCCTGCGGAGCGAGCAGGGTCCAATGCGACGACGGCGACTCGCTCGCAATCTGGGCGCGCTGCTGTCACGGATGCACAACGCCGGTTTTCGCCATCCCGACCTGTACGCCAATCATCTCTTCGTCGATCCGCAAAGCGACTCAATCCACCTTCTCGACTGGCAACGAGCGCGTCTGCGGCGACTCCTGAGTTGGCAGGAACGGCGACGCGACCTGGCCGCCCTGCATGCCACGTTAGACGACGTGCTCGCCACGCCGCGGGAGCGCCTTCTCTGCCTGTTTGCGTACTGGCGGGCCGGCGCACCCTCTGGTCTTCGCTGGAGGATAGCGTTTCGTCAGATCGAGGCGCAGGCGCGACGGCTGCGGGCGCATCGTCACATCCGCGAGAAGCGATCGTTGCCGGCGCAGCCGCAGGCGTGGATTTGTCTGGATGGTGAAGCGCTCTACGTGACGCCCGTCATGCAGCAACGATGCGACGGACGAATCCCCGACTACCTCCGGCCCGACGCGCCGGCAAATGCGGCCATCGCGACGCTGCGGCGTCGATGGCCGGCCTCGGCGGATGGCAGCCGGATGTTGCTCGTGCAGCGCCGCGCACCGATCGGGCGCGGCGCGTCGGACGCGGCGGAGCAGCGTCAGGCTGCCTTGCTGCTCCGTCTTCAGCGACACGGCATCCCCGCGCCGCAGGTGCTCGCGATGGGGCGCCGCCGCGACGAACACGGTCGAGCCACCTCCATTCTGCTCACGGAACCACTATCCGACACATGCAGTCTGGAAGCGTGGATGGCCTGCCGGACGCGGCGGAGGAGTACGTCGGCGGGACCGCAAAGTCGCTGGTCCGTGCTGCATCAATCCGGAGTGCTGCTGAGACGCTTGCACGAGGCGAGTTGCTATCTCGATGTCAGCCCAGCCGGTTGCGGTTTCGCCGTACGACAGGCGGATCGAGTGATAACGGTCGTTCTCGATCGGGTGGAAAGCGTCCTACCGTGTCGGAGGCATCAGCCGCGACAGGCTCGCCGCGATGTGACACGCTTGCAGCGACTCTTACGAGCGGCAAACTGTAGTCGCAGCGATATTTGCCGCTTTCGGGACGGCTATCTCGGGGAAAATCCGAAATCCGAAATCCGAAATCCGAAAGAAATCTCAAAGAGAAAATCCAAAAGTCAAAACGGTGGCGCGAGAAGTTTTGGATTTTGGAATTGGAGTTTGAGCTTTCTTTCGGATTTCGGATTTCGGATTTCGGATTTTTCCCTGCTGCGCGGGATTCGGCGATTGCGTCAGCGGTCGGACTGGGCGGCGTTCGCCGGCGCCGACTGGCCGGATCGTATCATGGACGCCGCCGTCAGCGACCGCTTCAACGCCAAGCAGGGACGCTCGACAGGGCGGTTGATTTTGCACGCGCCGGCCGAGGCGGGGCGGAACGCACGCCGGTTAGTGGTGTATCTGAAGCGGCATTATGTTCTGCCGTGGTGGCAGGGGCTACTGGCGACGCTGTGGCCCGGACGCGGTTGGTCGCCGGCGTTCCAGGAGTGGCAGCACCTCGAATGGGCGCGGCGGCAGGGGTTGCCGGTTCCCAAGGCGGTCGCGGCCGCGGAGTACATTGGTCCCTGGGGGCGGCTCCGCAGCTTTCTCGCCGTCGAGGAGTTGGCGGGAATGCTGTCGTTGCAGGAGGCGGTCCCGTTGGCCGCCGTGCGTCAGGACGCCGACTCGTTTCGGCAGTGGAAACGCGGCCTAGCGGCCGAGATGGCTCGCCTGACCCGCATGTTGCACGACCGCCGCTGTTTCCACAAAGACCTGTATCTGTGCCATTTTTTCATCGACCGCGATGATACGTGGGCTGAGCCGGCGCAAGGATGGCGCGGCCGCGTCCACCTGATCGACCTGCACCGTCTCGGCCATCATCCGTTTACCTGGCGGCTTTGGCAGACGAAAGACCTCGCTCAACTCCTCTATTCTTCGGAAATCATCGGCGTGGACGCGCGGGACCGGCTGTACTTCTGGCGCGCCTATCGCGGCGGCGGTCCGTGCCGGCGCAAAAACTCCTGGATGGGCTGGCTCATTCGCTATCGCTGGCGCCGCTATCGCCATCACAACGCGCGGAACCGAGGAGGAGAGGATGGATAAGCATCGCCGTTCTTGTCGAGTACGGAAAATGCTCTTGACCTTTGGCCCTCGATAGGAGATAGCCGTCCCACCCGCCATCCGCGAACTGCTGTCCGCGCGACGCCGTCCGCTTCCCGCTGTTTCGCGGGGTGCGGCCCGGTCCACGCCGGCGCGCCGATCGCGGCCGGTGGATAGCCGGGGGAGACCGAGGGGGGATCGGTCCTGGACGGCCAGGGGGGGCAACGCGATATGAATGTCGCATTCTGTTATGAAAGCGTCTTGCCGCACCGGGGAGGGTGCGAGACCTACATCGCCAGCCTGGCGCGCCGTCTGGTCGCGGACAATCACGATGTCCACCTGTACGCGCGGCGCTGGGACGCCACTGCTCTGCCGGCGGGATTGAACATCCATCGCGTCGCCGTGCCGCGCGTGCCGCGTTTCTTGCGACCGTGGATCTTCGGCGCCGCCTGCCGTCGCGCCCTGGCGTCGGCCAAGCATCCGGTGAGTGTCGGCTTCGACAAAATCTCCGGGCTGGACGTGCTCTATCCGCAGGGCGGCCTGTACGCCGCCACCGCCGAACACAACCTGCTGAAATACCGCAGCCCGCTCGTTCGCCGTCTGGTCCGCGTGCTGAAGCTCATTGATCCGTCGCACCGTTCGTTCCTGGCCCTGGACCGCCATCAATATCAGCGCCAGCCGCTGATCGTCGTCGCCATCAGCGAGATGGTGCGCCGGCATTTCGAGCACTACTATCAGCTCGACCCGGCCAATCTGCGCATGGTGCGCATCGCCATCGACCTCGATCGCTTCGACGAGCGCGATCGGCCGCGCCGACGCTTGGAAGCACGGCAGCAGTGGGGACTGTCGCCCGAGCACACCGTCGCCCTGTTCGCGGGGATGAATTATCGGCTGAAGGGACTGGAACCGCTGCTGCGCGCCGTCGCCCGGCTGCCGGTCGAGACGCCGTTCCGTCTGCTGGTCGCCGGCAGTCCGGAGACGGCCGCGTTCGAGCGGCTGGCTCGACGCTTGAAGATCGCCGACCGCGTCCGCTTCGCCGGCTACTGCGCCGACATGCGCAACTGTTACTTCGCGGCCGATTTCTTCGTGCATCCGACGTTTTACGATCCCTGCTCGCTGGTCGTGCTGGAGGCGCTGGCTTGTGGTTTGCCGGTCATCACGACGCGCTACAACGGCGCCGCCGAGGTGATGCGTCCGCCGCGCGAAGGATACGTCCTCGACGATCCGCACAATCTCGATCAGATGGCCGGGGCGCTGAAGCAACTGCTCGATCCGGCTCGCCGAACCGCGTGCACTCAGGCGGCGCGGCGAACAGCGGCCCAGTGGACCTTCGAGCATCACTATCGGCAAATGCTGACCGTGTTCGCCGAGGCCGCCGCCCGCAAGCGCGCGGCGTAAGAGGCACGAACGAAATGAACGACAAGCCCGGAGCGCCAGCGACGGGTTGAAGCGCCCGTCACTGGCGCTCCGCCTTGTCGGCAACAAAGTAAGGCAAGGTTTTGGAGTCTCAAACGCATGGAATGGTTCGCGGACCTTGGGGATTTCTGGCTGGAGACGCTGGCCTGGGCGACGGGATTGACGTTCGCCTTCGGCCTCCTGGCTCGGCTGATGCCCTGCAATCGCGGCATGTACTGGTGGAAGGATCTGCGTGGCGCGGCCACCGATTTCATGTACTGGTTCATCGTGCCGCTGTTTTTGCGCCTCGCCCGCACCCTGATGCTGCTGGCAGGAGTAAGGTTGCTCTTCGGCGGCAATCAGCCGCACTTCCTGCCGGTGAAGGTTCTACCGCTGTGGTTGCAATGCGTGGCGATCTTGGTGATCCAGGACGTTCTGTTCTACGCGATTCACCGCTTCTTCCATACGCGCCTGGCGTGGAAGATTCACTCCGTCCATCATTCGCCGACCGTGCTCGACTGGATGTCCGCGGCGCGCTTCCATCCGATCAACAACCTGCTGGAGTTCGCGCTGGCGGACGTGATCGTTCTGCTGATGGGCTTTTCGCCGGAGGCGCTGCTGATGCTGGCGCCGTTCAACCTCATCTATTCCGCCATGACGCACGCCAACCTGAACTGGACGTTCGGACCGTTCCGCTACGTCTTCGCCAGCCCGGTGTTTCATCGCTGGCATCACACGACGCAAAAAGAAGGAATCGACCGAAACTTCGCCTCGACCTTTCCCTTCCTCGATCTGATGTTCGGCACCTTCCACATGCCGCCGGGCAAACTCCCGGAGCAGTTCGGCAACGGCGAACCCGATTATCCCGAGGACTTCTGGGGCCAACTCATTCATCCGTTCCGGAAAGCGAAGACGCAGCCGTCGGAACCTTCGACCGTATCCACGCAGCACGACCCCGACCGCCGAGCGGCCTGATGGCGGACATTCATCTTGCCAAGAGGAGGAGGCGCCCATGTCCCTGGGCTTCGATTTTTTACGCCGCCAGTGGCGTCTCATCGCCGGCATCGCGATCGTGCTGACCGTGTGCGCCGGGATGGTTTTCAGCGTCGTTCACAAACTGAAAAACAGAGAACGCGAACGGCACGTCAACCAGGGACAATACCATTTCAATCGGCAAGAACATGAAGCCGCCATCCGCGAATTCACCGAGGCGATCCGGATCGATCCCCGGTGCGCCGTCGCCTACGCCAACCGCGCCTCGTCGTACTTCAACCGGGGTGAACTGGATCGCGCCATCGAAGACTGCAATCGCGCCCTGCAAATCAATCCGCGTCTCATCCTCGCCTATGCCAACCGGGCCGGCGCGTTTCTGACCCAGGGCGACAACGACCGGGCCATCGCCGATTGCCGGCAGGCCATTGAACTGGACCCTCAGTCCGCTCTCGCCTACGCCAACCGCGGCGCGGCCCATCTCAACAAGGGGGAACTCGACGACGCGATCGCCGACTGCACGCGAGCCATCGAACTGGACCCGCAGTCGGCGCTGGCCTTCGCCAATCGCGGCGCCGCCCACTTCAACAAGGGCGAACTCGACCAGGCCGTCATGGATTGCAGCCGAGCGCTGATGTGCGATCCGTCGTTGTCCATCGCCTCTCTCAACCGTGCCGCCGCCTTCCTGAGCAAGGGCGACTGGGACAGCGCCATCGCCGACTGCGATCGCACCTTGCGGTTGAACCCGGATCTGGCGCGAGCTTATGCGCTGCGCGGCACCGCCTTTTTCAACAAGGGCGTGAATGAGCAGGCTATCGCCGACGACGACGAGGCGCTGCGCCGTGCTCCGAATCTGGCCTTCGTCCACGCCAACCGCGGCGCGGCCTACCTTCGCCTGGGTAACGCCGAGAAGGCCTTGCCGGACTTCGATCGGGCCATTGAATTCGAGCCGCTCATGGCTGCCGCCTACGCCTATCGCAGCGTGATCTACCTCAATCGCGGTGACAATAAGAAAGTCATCGCCGACTGCACGCGCGCTCTCGAAATTGATCCGCACTTGCCTCTCGCCTACTGGAACCGCGGCATCGCCTATACCCGGCAGGGCGATGCCAAATGTGCCCAGGAGGATCGCAAGAAGGCGCTGGAGCTGGATCCCTCTCTGGAACAGCCGTGAGGACCGGAGAGAGCGAGAAAGATCATCCCGCCTCCCCTACCCAAGCCACCACACGTGTCTACAAGGTCTGACAAGAGGAAGCGCTTGCCTGGTCGGGCGCACGGCGATACGCTGGCCAATAAGAGGAGATTTCTCGTTCGCCGCGCCGGTTGTGGAGGGAGCGATGGCGAAGCAACACATCGGAAAACGGCCGCCGCGATACAGCTTCATGCTGAATCCCTACACAGATGTGCGCCTCAGCAAGTGCCCGAAATGTGAACGCCCAACCCATCTCCGCAAGTTCCCGTTGTTCATCCACATAGACAAATGGGGGCCGCTCGTGCTCGGCAAGACGTGCCGTTATTGCACGCCGTGCGAACTTGTTATTGTTCATCAGGACGAGTTGGAGGCGGAGTTAGCCAATGCACTCACGCAACGTGCTCCCGAGGCGGTGGGGCACAATTATTTGGTGCTCGGCACGATGGACAGGAGGATTTGGCAACAAGGGCTGCGCGGGGGTGGGCCGCAACTCGGCGATGCGCTCGACCATGTGGCTGAGTTCAAGCGCAGGTTCGATCTTGAGGTTACAGGCGGCTGGGGTCCGGCCTGACTTGTTCTTGCAGAACAGCAATGATCCAGGTTTCGGCGGGAGAACTGGAAACGATGCAAATCAGAGGCCCTCTTCTATGGATGATTGCACGCCACGTTCTAGCCATTATCGTCTATCTGCTGGATCTTGTCCTGAAATATGCCCTGGGGATCGGGATCGTCTGGTTGGTGTGGCTGCTCTGTAGACTGCTCTGGCAAGTGAGTTTTTCAGTATGGTGGTTTGGGGCTGGCATACTCCTTGGCGCCTGCCTCGTCGGGCTGTGGGATGGATGCGATCTGATTCTGCTCGGTTTCGTCAAGCGTTTTACCGGAGACAAGTAAGCGCCGATCCTGGAAGGGCCGTCAAGAGTCGTCAACCTGCACTTGGCGATGGAATCCGCTATTATGCGGAGAATATCTCCCTACCGATCCTCTGCCGGGGTGCTTCATGGCCGCGCTGTCCCTCGGACGGACTGTCCTGCTGTCCGACCTCATCGGAATCATCCCTTTCGGCTACCTGGTGGCGTGCTGGCCGTCTGGCGCTGCTTGCGGAGAAAGAGATGGCGATCAGAATCCGTATGGCAGCGAGGTTTGACGCAGGGAAATGTCCTTGATCCAGATGGTGCCGGTCCCCTCGATGACCACGTTCAGCTTGATGAGGTCCGGTTTCTCGCCTTTCTTCAGATAGAACGGCGTTTCGCGGGACACCCAGTCGGTCGTTCCCTCGATGGGATCCTTCAACCCCTTTGAGAAATACTCTCCCTGGTCAGGGAAGCGGCACAACATCTCCAGATACGCCCGCCCTTGCACGTTCTCCGCCTTCAGCTTCGCCCGGTAAATCACCTGGCAGTTCTCGACGCCGTCGGGGACAATGACCTCGAACAGAGCAACGCTCCTGGCTCCGTTCGCCTCGATGCGCCAGCCGCCCTGATCCGCGGTGATGCCGTCGCGGGTCAGGGGCACATCGTGCGGGCCGATGGTCGCGAAGACGGTTTCACCTCGGCCGCGCAGGAAGAAGAAAACGGCGGCGGTGACGGCGAGGGCGCCGACGAGCAGGAACACGGCGGCCGCGGCGGCGGCAAACCAGATCCAGCGACGGCTCACCACCGGGGCCGGCCGCACGTTGAGGAATGGTCGCAACGCACGCGCCGCCTCCTCCGGCGTCTGATAGCGCTGGGCCGGATCCTTGTCCATCATGCGTTCGAGGACGCGAGTCAGCGCCGGGGGGATGTCGTCGCGGAAATCGGACAACGGCCGGGGCGCGCGTTGACGATGGGCCAGCAGTTTGTCGAGCACGGTGCCCTCCGGGAAAGGGGTTTGTCCGGTCAGCAGATAATAGAGCGTGCAGCCGAGGCTGTAGATGTCGGCGCGGATGTCGGCGGCGTGGGCGTCGGCCGCCTGTTCGGGAGCCATGTAGTCGGCCGTGCCCATCAACATGCCCAGCTGCGTCAAACTCGGCGAGGCCGGCTCATCGGTGGGATCGGCGTCTCGCCGGTCCAAACCCGCGACGGGCGAGACGCCGGTCCCACCGGCCCCGGCTTCGCTCACCAGGCGAGCCAGGCCGAAATCGAGGATCTTGACCCGTCCCTGCGGTGTCCGCATCAGGTTGTGCGGTTTGATGTCGCGGTGGACCATGCCGTGCTCGAAGGCGCGTTGCAGGCCCAGCGCCGCTTGCCGGACGGCGTCGCACGCCTGCGCCACCGGCAGCGGCCCTTGCTGTTCGACCAGGCGGGCCAACGTCGTGCCTTCGACGAACTCCATCACCAGGAAATGACTGTCGCCGGCCTGATCGGCGTCGTAAGCGTGGACGATGTTGGGGTGGTTGAGCTGGGCCGCCGCCTTGACCTCGCGACGGAAGCGCTCGACCACGGCCGGGTTGCTGGTCAGGCCGCGGTCGATCACCTTCAGGGCGACCATCCGCTCCATGAGCCGATGTTCGGCCTTGTAGACGACGCCCATGCCGCCGGTGCCAAGCACGTCGAGGATGCGATAACGTGGATGTCCGGCCAACTCCGCCGGCATGTGCGGTCCCTGCGGCGCGGCGGCGGGCAATACCGTCGTCGTCTCCGGTGCCCGCCCGACGTGCGGCGGTTCGTGGAACGCCTGCCGCAGTACGGCCACCAGTCGATCGTCAGGCAGCGACCACAGCGTTTGGCAACACACCGCGCAGCCGGCGACGTGGCTTTCGATCTCGGCCGCCTTGGCGGCGTCGAGCTGCCCCAGGCCGAAGGCGCACAACTGCTCGGTGCCCGGATGGGCCAGTCCCTCGTTGTTCATGACAGCATCCTACTCTAGCCATCCCCGCAAGCCAGGAAGCCATTTGCTGAAAAACCGGACCGCTTCAGGATCGCGCTGCACGGCATCCAGCACATGCTCCCCATAAGCACCACCGCCGCAGGCGTAATAGCCGAACGCCCCCCCACCGACCGCTACCAGACCGACCGCGCCGCCACCCAGGGCGACCAGGCCGATCGACATTCCGCCGACCGCTCCGGCCCCCACGGCCAGCCCGCCGATGGCGAGCAGGCCCAGCGCGCAGCCGCCCAGAGCGAAGCCGCCGATCGCCACGCCGCCCAGCGCGATGCCGCCGCGGGCCACCCCGCCCAGCGCGATAAAGCCCGTGGCGATGTCTCCGATCGCGACAACTCCACGGGCGTGGCCGCGCACCTCCTGCCGGTCGGGGTCCGGTCCCAGGGCGATCTCGTAGAGGGGCAGGCCCCAGAAGGACCGGCGCGAGCGTTTGCGAACCCCGCGACGGACAATGACATGCTTCAAGCGGGCCACCTCCGCTTCCAGGGTCTCGACCTTCTGCTGGAGGCGATCCGACTCCGTCATGGTGTAGACTCCCCATGCCCAGCCCTTGCCGGATCCCCAACGGCCCAGCAGGAGTTCTTCGTTCTTCGGCCTCGTTGGGGTGCGATCGGCAGCGGCGGCGCCGATCGCCGGCTCTCCTAGAAGAAGGACGGATGCGCACGGGTTCTTTCAGAAAAATGTCAGTCGAGGAGATCGCGCGCTTCCTGGCGCAGGCGCTGGAGCACGCGCGATTTGGCGATGAAGACGGCGTTGAGCGTCAGGCCCAGTTCCTCCGCCACTGCGTCGGGCCGCGCCCCGTCGAGGACGACGCGGCGAAACGCCTGCCAGGTGGACGGCGCGAACTGCGGCTCGATCATGTCCAGCAGCCGGCGGGCGACGTGCTGATCGTGTTCCTGCTCCCACAGATGGCTGAGGCCGCTGTCGGCGTCTTCGAGTTGATCGAGCATCTGCACGAAGTCGCTGTCTCCGGTCGCCGCCGGGCGCAACCGCCGTGCGCGCCAGAACTCGCGCAGCCGGTTGGCGAGGATCGTTCGCAGCCAGTGACGGAATGCCCCCGGTCGGCCGCTGTGTCGGAAGCGCGGCGCCTCGCTCGCCACGGTTGCCAGCACTTCCTGCACGAGATCGTCCACGTCGGCGACTTGCAGCGCATGGCGGCGCAGCCAGCCGGTCAAGAGTGGCTGGTACAGATCGACCAGCCGCTGCCAGGCCTCGGCGTCGGCCCGATCGCGCAAGCGCTCCAGCAACGTGGCGGACGTGGGCGACATCAGCGTTCCCCGCCGGGGCAAGGATTCGAGGAGTCGGTATCCGCTCGCAGCCACAAGCGGACGAGGTGCCGGCGCTGCTCCGGCTCGGCATGGTCCTCGAAGGCCGTGCGGTTGTGCAGCATCCAGCGGTTGTTGATGAAGAACAAATCGCCCGGCTCCAACGCGAACTCCGCTCGCAGAGCGGGATCGCCGGCCACCGCGTCGAGAACGTCGAGCGCGCGCCGCTGGGCGTCGCGGAGCGGTTGACCGATCTTCTCGTGCCCGGACTCGATCCAGTAGCGCAGATAGCGATACGTCAAGCCGCGTCCGTCCCACCCCAGCACCGGATATTGCACGGTCGGACCTTCGCCCGGACGCAGGCCGCCGCGACGATCGATGTGCAGTGGTTGATAGAGCACATCCAGCACGTCGGCATGATGGGCGAGCAACTCGTTGTGGACGCTGTAGCCGCTGACGACCTGGCTCAGCCCGCCGCTTTTGGCCGTGCGGATGCACAGCAGGCCGACGTAATCGGCGACGCCGGCTCCGAACGAGTTATCGGTGTGAAAGCTGCTCTCGGCGTTGGTGACGGAGAAACGCGCCCCGTAGCGAACGTCCTGGCCGGTGTCGCGCACATCGTAGAGCAGCGTGCCTTGTACGTTCTGCTCGATGGGGCGGCCGAGAAGCTGGCCGATGAGCCAGTAACACGCCTGCATCTCTCCGGGTGTGTAGCGTTCGGGTTTCGGTCCCTGCACGATGGCGAAGCCGCGACCGCTTTCGAGGGCGGACCGCACCGGCCGCAGTTCGCCGGCGCAGGCGACGCACGGCTCCTCGACGGCGCGGAGTTGGAGCGTCGGCCGTGGTTGATCGCGCAGGCGGCAGATGGTTTCGTCCAGCGCGGCCAGGCAGCGCGGCGACAGCGGATAATACCACGAAGGGCGGTCGTCGAGGGTCTCGGACCGCCAGGCGCGCGGGTCGTTGATGGTTCGAGTGAGCATGATGCTCATTATGTCCCAACACAGAGTACAATTCAGCAGGAGATTTCACATGGAAACACTATCTTTTTGCGGACAAGCCCGGAGTGCCAGCGACGGGTTGCTCTTGCCCGTCGCTGGCGCTCCGGGCTTGTCGTTCATTTCGTGACCGCCTCTTAATGCCGCGTGCGGCATCGCGCGTCGCAACGAACCTGTTTCACATCGAGCGCGGATGCGGTATATGTGATTGTGCGTTCCCAGCGTCCTGCTCGGAGGAAACCGCGGATGAAGGCCCGGCTCGCGCCCTCTCTGACGCTCATCATCTTGCTCGCAGCGGCCGTCTCCGTCCACGGCGCCGGCCCGGAGTTCGATAAAGCCATCGCGCCTCTGTTGATCGCTCGCTGTCTCGACTGCCACAGCGGCGGCAAACCCAAGGGCGGACTGGATCTCAGCCGCCGCCGCGCGGCCTTGGCCGGCGGCGATGAGGGCGAGGTCATCGTGCCCGGCAAGCCCGACGAGAGCCGGCTGTGGGAGTACGTCCGCGAAGACAAGATGCCGCCGAAGAAGCCGCTGACCGCCGCCGAGAAGGGACTGCTGCGCTCGTGGATCGCATCCGGGGCAGCCTGGGGAACCGATCCCATCGATCCCTTCCGCGCCACCAGTTCCAAACGAGCCGGCTACGATTGGTGGGCGCTGCAACCCGTCGTCAAGCGAAAGCCGCCGATTGTCGAGGATTCGCGCTGGGTCCGCAATCCCATCGATGCCTTTATCCTGAGCAAGCTCGAAGCCAACAAACTGCATCCCTCGGCGACGGCGGATCGCCGCACGCTCATCCGCCGCCTGTCGTTCGATCTGCTCGGCCTGCCGCCGGCGCCGGAAGAGGTCGCCGACTTCGAGAAGGACGCTTCGCCGGCCGCTTACGAAAAACTGGTGGATCGCTATCTGCAATCGCCGCAGTTCGGGGTGCGCTGGGCGCGGCACTGGCTCGACGTGGTGCGCTTCGGCGAGAGCAACGGCTTCGAGTTCGATGAGCCGCGACCGAACGCCTGGCCCTATCGCGATTGGGTGGTCAACGCCCTCAACCGGGACGTGCCCTACGATGAGTTCGTCCGCCTGCAACTGGCCGGCGACGTGCTGCATCCCGACGACGCCGAGGCGGTCACGGCGACCGGCTTCCTCGTCGCCGGCGCCTACGACACCGTCGGCCAGACGCAGCAGAGCGCGGCCATGAAGCGCGTCGTGCGGCAGGACGAACTCGAAGATATTCTGGGCGTCGTCGGCCAGACCTTCCTGGGGCTGACGATCAACTGCGCCCGCTGTCACGATCACAAGTTCGATCCCATCCGGCAGGTCGAGTACTATCGTCTGACGGCCGCCCTCGGCGGCGTGCGCCACGGCGAACGACCGCTGCCCGCTCGGCCGTCCACGAAGGTCCACGCGGTCGCGCCGCGCCAGCCGGAGATCGCTCATCTGCTCCGGCGCGGCAATCCCGATCAGCCTGCCGAGGTCGTCGCGGCCGGCGGTATCCCCGCGCTGGCCGGTCCGCAAGCGGACTTCGATCTGCCGGCCGACGCCCCGGAAGGCGAGCGCCGCAAACGGCTGGCCGCCTGGATCACGCATCCGAAAAACCCGCTGTTCGCCCGGACGATCGTCAATCGCCTCTGGCACCATCACTTCGGCGTCGGTCTGGTGGACACGCCCAACGATTTCGGTTTCAACGGCGGCCGACCCTCTCACCCAGAGTTGCTCGACTTTTTGGCCGCGGAGTTGGCGGAGAACGGCTGGCGCCTCAAGCACATCCATCGGCTGATCGTGACCTCAGCGGCGTACCGGCAAGCTTCCGCGTGGAACGAATCGGCGGCGCGCGTCGATGCCGGCAATCGCCTGCTGTGGCGTAAAAGTCCACGGCGTCTAGAAGCGGAAACGGTGCGCGACGCCGCCCTGCAAGTGGCCGGTCGGCTGAATCTGCGGATGGGTGGGCCGGGCTTTCAGGACGTGCGCATGGTCAAGGCGGCGGGCACCGCCGCCGTCTTGTATCTGCCCGTCGATCTTGCCGGCGAGGAACTGCGCCGCCGCACGCTGTACCGCGTCTGGTCGCGCGGCGGACGCAATCGGCTGCTCGACGCCTTCGACTGCCCCGACCCCTCGACGACCGCGCCGAACCGGGCCGTCACCACCACGCCGCTGCAAGCGCTGGCCATGCTCAACAACGCCTTCGTGCTGCACAACGCCCGGCACTTCAGCGCACGCATCGAACGCGAGTCCGGCCGCGATGTGGAGGCGCAGGTGCGGCGAGCATATCTGCTGGCCTACGGTCGCGCACCGAAGGACGATGAGGCGAAGCTGGCTTGTCAGGTCGTGCGCCGGCATGGGCTGGCGGTTTTGGCGCGGGCGATCTTGAACAGCAACGAATTCTTGTATGTGGATTGAAGGACCGACGAGCCGGAGTCATATGCCGAGATGAAATCGACGCCATCTTCTCGGTGTGGTATCCTAAAAAACCGTCCGTGAACGTCTCTTGCAGAGGGTGTTATCTTGAGCAGTATCAGCGTACCGGCCGAAACCGCCCCGAAAGCCGTCTACACTCCCCCTCCCTCCCCGCGCAAACGGCTCGGTTCGTTCGCCAAGAACGCCGTGCTGGCGCTGCTCGGCTCGCCGTGGCAGCGGCGGCTGGCGCGGGCGGCGCTGTACGTGCCGCGCATTCGCTCCTGGGAGGCGCAATACGACCGCCTTTCCGACGAGGAGGTGCGCACCACCAGCCTGCGGTTGCGCGGCCGAGCACGCGGCGGCGAATCGCTGGACGGACTGCTGCCGGAGGCGTTCGGCCTGGTCTGCGTGGCGTCCAAACGTCACCTTGGCATGAGGCCCTTCGACGTGCAGTTGGCGGCCGGCGTCGTCATGCACCAGGGCGCCCTGGCCGAGTTGGCCACCGGCGAAGGCAAGACCCTGTGCGCCACGCTGCCGGCCTTCCTCAACGCCCTGGAAGGCAAGGGCGTCCACGTCACCACCGTCAACGATTACCTGGCCAAGCGCGATGCCGAAACGATGGGGCCGATCTACACCGCCCTGGGCCTGAGCGTCGGCGTTATCCAGATGAGCATGCCGGACCAGGAACGCCATCCGCTGTACCGCTGCGACATCACCTACGGCACCGCCTCGGAGTTCGGATTCGATTTTCTGCGCGATCGTCTCAAGGTGGCCGGCAACCGCGGTCAGGACTCGCCCTTCTGGGACGCCTGGCTGCGCGGCGGCAACGTCGCCGTCAAGGAGGACCAGTTCGCGCAGCGGCCGCACCACTTCGCCCTGGTGGACGAGGCCGACAACATCTTCATCGACGAGGCCCGCACGCCGCTCATCATCAGCGCCCCGACGCGCCCCGCCACGGA
>DATBGU010000097.1:0-5996 GCA_036557825.1 Gemmataceae bacterium | reverse complement strand
CGCCCCCCCACCCTACGATAACGACATCACGACTTCTTCAGTTCATCCAGCCGCTTACGGGCGGCGGCGGCCGGCTCAGTATCGGGATGATCGCGCAGGACGCGCTCCAGCAGCTTGACGGCCTGCTCGGTCTGTTTGTTCTCGGCGAAGGCGCGGGCGGCCTCGACCAGCGCGAGCGCGTTCAAGTTCGGGTAATCGTAGGTGAATGGCACCACCAGCAGAGCGGTACTGGCCTCGGCATAGCGCTTCTGAGCGAGGCGGCACAAACCGATGTTCATCTGAGCGCGGGCAGCCAACTCGGTAGCGACGTTGTTGACGACCTGGTTGTAGGTGTTGACGGCGTTGTCGTGTTGACCCAGGTTTTGATAAGCCCAGCCGATGCCATAGCGGGCGTCGTGGACCCAGGGTCCATTGCCGAAACGATTGACCACCTGTTCGTACGCTTGCCGGCTCGCGTCCCACTGCTTGAGCAGACCGAGCGCGTAACCCAGCCGTAGCAAGGCGCGGTCGGTTAGGCCAGGAATGTTCTGGAACGGTCCTTGATCGCGGAAGACTGCCAACTGCTTGACCGCCTCGGCGGCATCCCCTTGGTGTAGATGACACTCGCCGGCGCGATACTTTGCCTGGGCGCACTGGGCGCTCTTGGCGTTGGAGGCGATTGGCTCGAACTGCGCCAGAGCGCCTTTGGCATCGCCCTTACGCAGCAGGCAATCGCCCAGGCGCAGACGGATCTTGTCGGTGAGTTCGGCCGGTGGTTCCTTATCGAGCGCTTCCTTCAATTGTTTGATCGCGGCCTCGTGTTCGCCGCGCTGGCTGAGCATCTCGGCCAACTCGAAGCGGGCATCGGCGTTGATGTTCAGGTCGGGGAAGGCGTCGATGAGCGCCTGATAGTGCTTGCGAAGGTTTTGCTCGGCGGGCTGGACGGGCACCATCTTGAGCGGAACTTCGGGAGCGGCAACGTAAGGCGGCTGCCGGCCGGGCGGCGTCTTCTTGGCCACCTCGTCGCGCTGTTTCTGCCAAAGATCCTGCTGGATCTTGTGACGCGCCGTTTCGATCTCCTGCTCGGCGAGGATGCGAGTGCCCCAGGCAGCCTCGTAGAGCATGCGCGCTCGCGCCTCGGAAGTCGGCTGCTTCTGCTTCAGCTGCTCGGCCTGGGTCAGAAAATACTGCACGGCATCGCGCACGTCCTTGAGTCCGTCGTCGAGAATTTTCTGAGCGGCGGTCTGGTCGGCGGGTTTGAGGTTCGGCACGGCGAGGCGTTTTTTGCCCTCGGCGAGTTTCAGCTGTCCGTCCTCCTTGAGACACTGTCCGGCCCGCAGGGCCGCTTCGGCGGCCTCGGGCGAAGCTGCGGATTGACGCACCACAAGATCGAGAATCTGCTTCGCCTCCTGGCGTTTGCCGGCCTCGCGGAGGGCAACACCGTGGTGGTATTGCAGCAGAGGAACCCAGCCGGCGCGGGCTGGGTCTTTCAGCAGATTTTGCTCGTGCTGCTGGCGGCAATCGGCCAGCACCTTGGCCGCTTCCGTCGCGTTGTTCTGTGTGCGGAGCAATGTGGCCAACTGCAGTACGGCCATCGGCGCAACCGGGGAGTTCTTCAGGGGATCGTTGAGGAAGCGACGCAATTCGTTGACAGCGCCACCGACATCCTTGTTGCGGGCAAGAACCTTGGCGCGCTCGAAAACGGCGTTGGGCTGAATCGGGTCTTTCGGGAAGCGCTGCGTGATCTGTTCGTAAGCGGCGCGAGCGGCGGCGAGAGCTTTCTGCTTGTCCGGTTCCTGGGCGAGCAGTCCGGCCAGGCGCTGCTGACAATGGCCGAGTTTGAAGAGGGCGTCGGCGGTCTGCGGGCCGTTGGGCTGGCCGGCGGCGAATCCCTCCAGCAGTTCGATAGCACCCTTCAACTGTTCCTCCAGCTTGCCGGCGGCGAGGGCGTCGTCGGCCTTCGCGGGCGCTTGCCGGATCAGGATGTCGGCGAACTGGTAGGAGACGAGCGCCAGGTCGCCGTTGCGATCGGCGGCGGGGATCGCCTCGAATTTCTCCTTGGCCTTGTCGAGATCGCCCTTACGGTAGAAGACCATGCCCAGGCCATAACGGGCCAGGTTGACGTGAGCGAATTCGGGATACTTCTCGACGATGACCTGATAGCGCTTGATGGACTCATCCATCCAGCGCGTCGTCTCGCGGGTGCGGTCTGCCGAATTGGGGAGCTTCTCGGCGGCCAGCGCCTGGAAGTAGGCATTCTCGGCGTGACGGAACAAAACGGCCGGCAGCAGAATGCTCTTGGGATGCGCGTCGCGGAAACGCAGACAAACCTTGTCCGATTCGTTGTAATCGCCGCCGAGATGCAGCGCGGTCGCCTGATGCTGCAATACCTCCTCCTCGCGCTCCGGCAGCAATTTCTCGTTGAGGATCTGGTTGTAGGTGTTGGCGGCTTCCTTGTACTGCTGAGCGAGCTGCTGGGTGTCGGCGGTCTCCAAGAGGATCTCGCCTCGGCGCCCCTTGGCCCTGGGGTCGGAGCCGGCGATCTGATTGGCCTTGTCGGCGGCCTTGCGGAAGGTGTCTAGCGCGGTCTTGAGCGCCTGATCGTACGCGGCGCGGTTGGCGGGGTCGGCGGCGCCGGCCTGCGCCTTGGCGATCCATAACAACGCTTGATCGGCCAGCACCGGATCTTTATCAGCGAGTGGTTGCAACGTCTTCTGAGCGTCCGCGAACTGCTTCAGCTGTACCTGGCAGAAGCCCAATCGCAGCGTCGCCTCGGCAGCCAGCGGCGATTGCGGAAACTGCTGGCGGAAAGCGTTCAGCTGCGCGACGGACTCGGCAAACTTGCCGTCCTCGTACTGCATGACGCCGAGGAAGAAGGTGGCGCGGGCGATGTGATCGGGCATCGGTCCGCGCACCAGTTGTTCGAGCCGCGTCTTCTCTTGCGGATCGTTCTTGAAACGATCGGGCTGCTTGAGCGACTCTTCGGCGGCCTTTTTCTGCTTGGCGTGATCGGCGAGAACGCCCTCGTAATGGGCCAACGCTTCGGGGCGCTCGCCGGCGGCATGGTGGACGCGCGCCAGCAGGTAGCGAGCGTGGGTGCCGAACACCGGATCGGTGAAGGGAGTCAACAAACTGAGCGAACGCCCGGCCGCGAGGTTGTCCTTGAGGAGGAAGCAAGCGAAGCCGTGGAAGTACAATCCAAGACCGCGATAGCGGCTCTTGCGTAGCTGAGCGTCCTTGAGGAACGGCTCGGCGATGCTTTGGGCTTCCTTGGTCTTGTGCAGCCGCAGCAGCATCTCGGCCTGATCGCAGCGAGAACGGGCGGCCCATTCCAACTCGATCGGTGTTTCCTTCGGCGGTGTGTCGCTTTTCGGGATGCGGGCCGTGAAGGCGGTCACGGCGGTGGCGAAGTTCTTGCTCGCCTCCTCGAAGCGCTGCTGGGCGGTATTGCGGTGCTGGTTCGCCTCGTTGGGCTTGGCGACGGCCTGCGCGAGCGCCTGAGTACCGAGTCCCCGCTGAGATAGGCCGAGGTAATAGAGGACGAAGGGATGCTCCGCCAGATCCTTGTTACCGGCGAGGGGCTGGAGTTGTTGAATCGCGGCGTTGTAGTCCTTCGTCGGACCGTCGATCAGGCAGAGGGCGAGTCCGTAGCGGGCGGCGTTGGCGTCTTTGTGACCGCCGTGCTTGGCGAGGAACTCGCGAAAGCGGTCGGCGGCGAAGGGATAGTTTTTCTCGTTGTACGCCCGCTGGGCACTGCCGAGGAGCATGTCGGCCGCCTGCTGCTGCGGCACCTGGGCAGCGATCGGAGCCATGCCCAGCAGAAGGATCGTTAAAGCCAATGGCGAAGAAATAGGGGAACGCTTCGAGGTATTCATGGCGGGTGTCCCGAAGGCCTTGCGGTTGGGATGGCGTGAACCACGGCGAACGGCGGAGGACTGGGCGACACTGCTCCCTCGAACGCCAATCTATTGTGCATCACACTTTCGCGGGGCGCTCGCCGGCTCGTCGTTCGAGGGCGGCGCGGACAAGAAGCAGAACGTCAAATCTCACGGACGCCATGCGAGGGAACCGCCGAGGTCGGGAGTGGGGGGAATGCAACCTCTGGCGCTCCCGGTGGTCGGAAGGAACACGGCCGCGCTGATTCAGCCGGCTCCGCGTTCAGGGGTGGATCAAGGAGTGCTCATATCAGCGATCCGAATCACTCATCAAATCCTAACCCTATTGTGTACGGAAGGGAACAGCAACGTCAACGAAAAAGCGCGGAAGGTCATTCGGCGGGGGGAAGTTGCCGCCGCATCTGTTTGAGTCCTCGGCGAAGCAGCGAGGCGACCGCGGCGAGACTGCGCCCCATATGCTCGCTTATTTGCTGCACCGACCAGCCGTGACAGTGACGCAGCACCACCGCCTCGCGTTGATCGTCGGGCAGCTGTTCCAGGGCGACGGCCAGCTGCACGAGTTGCTCGTGACGCATGGCCTCCTCGCTCGGCGAGGGCTGATCGGCGACAAGCCACGCCTCCAACCGCGCCGAGGAATCGGCGAGGGCTTGTTCGAGCGAGCGCTCCAGGGCGGCGTCGCGCTTGCCGCGTCCGAGGTCGCGGAAGACGTTGGCGAGCGTGTTGGCGAGAATGCGGCGCAGCCAGGCCGCCTGCTTGGCCGCGTCGCCGCCCTGGAACTGATCGCGCGCCTGATGGGCCTTCAACAGCGTTTGCTGCACCACGTCGGAAGGATCGACCTTGGCCTGCCAGCGCGGATTCAGCTGCACGCGGGCCAGCAAGCAGAGATAGTCCCGGAAACGATCGGGGGCCAGTTCCTGGGGGGAGGGGGACGGGTCCATCAGCCGTTCTCCGGCGTTGCAACCGATAGAAGCCGCCAGCCCCTTGACGGGCGTGGTAGTCTGGGTAACATGGATGCTTCCTTCCTGACACGAACGAATAGAGAATTATTTTCGCAGAAAGCCGTGGTCGGTTCCAGACGGAACGGTGTCTGTACGGATAGGAACGGCGCGCGGCGGGCATGTCCGGCCGCTCGCCCCCAAGCGTTCGAGGCATTCAAAGGGGTCTGCCATCCACTCCGAAAAGGGGAGGTTCATCATGCCGGTCGCCGTCGTTTGTCCCGCCTGCAAGGCCAAGTTGAAAGCACCGGACAACTTGATCGGCAAGAAGGTCAAGTGTCCAGGCTGCGCCAAGCCCGTGCTGGTCAAAGCGGCCGGAGTCGCCGCATCGGCCCCCACGCCGGCGCCCGCCGCCAAGAAGCCGGTGAAACAATCCGCCCCGCCCGTCGAGGAAGAACCCCTCGACGAGGTGGACGAACAGGAAGAACCGAAGGCGAAGAAGAAGCCGAAAACGAAGGACAACGAGGAAGGGGCCACACCCGCTCCGGGGGGTCCGTCCACCGATAAGGAGCGCGGCACGGCGATGTGGATTCACCTGCTGCCCATCGTCCTGGGATGTTGTGGCGGAATCGGGAGTCTCATCTCGCTGTTTATGTGGATCCCAAAACGGAAGGAGTCGGCCTTCATCGACCATCACGGCAAGGCCTGGCTCAATTTCGCCATCAACCTCGTCGCGGTTGTCATTGGTTTGACGATCCTCTCCACGGTGGTTGGGATCGTTGCGGGTTTCGCGGGATCGACGGTGGCGATGATCGTCAACGGACTCTTTAGCCTCATCTACTTCGCCGTGTTCATTTACGTTGTGGTCATGCACGTCATGGTCGGATTGAAGGCGAAGAAAGGCGAATGGGCCGAGTATAAAGTGCTGTTCAAAGTGCTGAAGTAGGATCGCAATTCAACCAGCCCGAAGCGCCGGCGAGGGCGCCCTCGCTGGCGCTTCGGGCTGGTATTTCATTCCACCTTGCCGCGTCCTTCCAGCAAACGGTTGAGGCGTTCGTTCATCTCTTCCTCGGCGGCGGCGGACCAGGTGTAGTCGTGATGGGGTTTGAAGCCGCCTTCGTTGTTGAACGTCGCGGTCGGCGCCGGGCACAGTGACAACACGCCCAGCGATTGGCCGCGGATGGTC
>DATBGU010000096.1:0-5470 GCA_036557825.1 Gemmataceae bacterium | reverse complement strand
CCGCGCCTGTCGCACGATCCACGGCAGACACAAAAGCAGCGCCAGCGCCGCCCAGATGCTCAAAAACACCAGGCCGCCCGTGTGGAAGTCCTCCCACCGTCTTGTCCGCCGATCCGCGTACTCGAAGATCGTCGCCAGTGGGTTGCTGATCTGACACCACGGATTGACCTGGCCCATGCGCAGCTCCTCGTTCTGGAACAAAAACAGCAGCGGATAGGGGAGGGCGAAGCCCAACCCAAACAGCAGCACCGCGATGACCCAGGTGTACAGCGGCTTCACCAGGCGCGGCAAGAAGACCGAGCGTAGAAAGACGGCCGTCATGCTGTAATCGAAGGTGTACAGGGCGATGAGCGCCATCACCACGACGTTGCGGCGGCCAATGTCGATCTCGAAGCGGGCGATGGGTCCATAGGGATCGCTCTCGTGCCAGAGGATGAAGCCCGGCACCGCAATCGTCACCGCGAGAAGGACGGCCGAGAAGATCAGTCCGCCGGCAGCGCCGCTGTAAACCAGAAAGGCAGGCCCGCGCAGCCACCAAGGCCGCGGGATGGTCCGCGCCAGGCGGGGACCGCATTGCTCGCGCTCGTTGATCGACGTCAGGATTTGCACGCAGAGCAACAGCGCCGTGGGCAGCATCCAGATTTGCAACGGAATGGACGACTGGAAGCGCCACGCCAGGAACGCGGCCACGCCGGCCGTCACCAGCCACGCGCCTAGCAGATACAAACGCACCAGCAAGGCGCGATTGGCCGACGTTGGACTGACGACGGCCACCGACCAGCAAAACAACAAGCCGAGCAGGGCCGCGACCGCCGTCACGACGGCGCCGGTGATGAGCCAGAAGTCCGCCGTGTCCATCCGCCCGCCCAGGCCCAATTCCAGCAGTGTCATACTGTACGCCATGGCGATGCCGAACAGCCCCCCCTGCACACCCAGCCCAACGATTCCCAGCAGAACCTTGAGTCCCCAGTTCGTCGGCGCCGCTCCCAAAAAAATCGCCACCTGCGTCGCCAGCAGCACCGCCAGGAAATCCACCCCCAGCACGAAGAGGATGGTCGGTATGTCGATGCCGCGCAGCAGATACGTGAACGTCATGAACGGGGCGGAGGCGCTGAAGATCAGCAGGATCAGCGCGACGGAGGCCTGGAACTTGCCGGCGATGATCGCTCGCGGGCGCAGCGTGGAGATGAACAACAGATCGACGTTCGTATCCGAGTGCTCCGCCGCCAAGCGCACTCCCGCGTAGGTCGGGATCAGCAACATGCACGTTCCCAGGAGAATGCCTTGCAACACCTCGAAGATTTGGCGTCCGGCGTGCAGGTTGACCGGGTTGCCGTGTCGCGGCGCGTCCAGCAGAAGGATGAAAAGCAGGACGCCCAGCTGCAACAGCAGGAACAGCAGCAAGGCGATGGTCACGACCCAGCTTTTCGTCGCCTGGCGAAGTTCCTTCACCACGATCGGATTGCACAGGTCATCGAGCCTGCGAACGAGCGCGGCGGCCGTCATTGGACTTCTCCCTGCGTCACGTTCATAAATAGCTGTTCGAGTCCGGCCCGTTGCTGATGGAACTCGACGACGCGATGGCCTTCGCGCACCAGATTGGCGAGCAGTTCGCCGCAGTCTTCATCGTTGCCGTTCACGTCCGCCTCGACCGAGTGATCGAGCAGCCGCACCGCCTCGACGTTGGGCAACAACAGCAGATGCTTGTGTAGAAGCTCCGGCCCATCGAGCGAACGAATGAGAAGCGTACGGTGCGGCACGTCGGCGGTCAGGATGTGCGAGAGACTCCCGGCGCGCAGGATTCGGCCGCGCTCGACGATGACGGCGCCGGTGCAGATTTCGGACAACTCCGTGAGAATGTGCGAGCTGATGAGGACGGCCTTGCCCTGGGCGGACAGTACCTTGAGCAGCTCGCGCAACTCGATCCGCGCCCGCGGATCGAGACCGGCGGCCGGCTCGTCCATGATGAGCACAGCCGGATCGTGGACGAGGGCGCGAGCGACGCTGACGCGGTTTTTCATGCCCTTGGACAGGGCGTTGAGGTGCTTGTCGCGGATGCCGATTAGGTTGGTGAACTCCTCGATGCTCTCGACCACTTTCATCCGCGCCGGGGCGCCAATGCCGTAGGAACGCGCGAAGAAATCCAGATATTCGTGAACGGATATGTCGCGATGGCCCGGCAGCGCGTCGGGAACGTAACCGATCAGCCGATGCGCCTTCTCCGGCTCCTCGACGACCGAGACATCGTCGAGCCGCACGTCGCCGCCGGTCGGTTCCTCGAGGGTGGCGATGATGCGCATGGTCGTGCTTTTGCCGGCACCGTTGGGTCCGACGAAGCCGATGATTTCCCCCGAGGAGAAGCTGAAGGAGATGTCATCCACGGCGCGAGTGCGGCCGTAGTGTTTTTTCAGATGTTCGATCGTGACTTGCATGGTTCGCCGATGATCCGTTTAACCAACGATCATTCCTTCAACACTCCCATAATCACCGCATGGCACTTGCGCGTTCGCGCTTTCCGCAGGGCGTCCTCCAGAAATGGCGAATCGTCCACCTCGGCGAGGTAGCTATTCGGCCTCAGATAGCGCTGGGGGGCGGAGGCGATTCCTTGCGCGCCGATCAACCAGTTGCTGCTGAGATACACCTGCCGCATCGTCTGGACGGGCTGCGGTACTTCCGGCACGTTTTTCGGCGTCAGGCTGGCGGGTGCCCCGGCGGCGATATGTTCGCCCGAATAGAGCCGGCCGTGCTCGTCAGCGTAAGTGATAAGGGTTATCTCGGCGCCCAGGGCGTTGACCATGCTCACCTTCCCGTCGGCCTCGCGGTGAATGTTCACCCGCTTGTGGCGCATCTCGCTCTTGCGAACCTTGAAATGAGCCGGCACGCGGGCCTCGACCCAGCCGGACGCGAGGTGCTGATCGCGGCTCCAATCGAGGGTACACGAGCGGACGCCGGCCCTCCGGCCTTCGTTCATCCGCTGCGGAATCACTTCCGTCTCGTAACTGAAATGTAGGCCGTTGCTCGGTGTCAGCGGCGAATACACCGCCGTCCAGCCGACCGTCGTCGCCCGATGCGTTCCCTCGTCGAGGAGAGTGAACGTCTCGGTGCGCAGCTGTCCCTCCCAGCCCTCGGAGAGAAGCATGTAGCCGAACACGGCCAGGCAGGTGACGAGCGAGATGGCCGGCGTCGTCCACAGTATCCAGATGCGCCGCTTCTTGCGGGCCAGCACCAGGAAGTTGATCGGCCCGATGGCCACGGCGAACAGGAACATCAGCACGAACAGTCCCTTGATGGGGATGCCGATGTCCTCGACTACCGGAAAGCGCTCGTTGGCGTCATAGCTGTTGCGCGGATTGTCCCATGGTTTCACCGTCTCCGACCAGGAGGCGGCGATCAGCTGAAAGTGCTCGTCTTTCCAGCGATCAAAATTGTCATCGGGGCTGACGATGCACCTGCCGAACCCGGACTCGATCAACCGCCAGCCGTCCTCGCTCGTTTTCTCCCCCGTGACGGAGAGACCGCGCAGGTCGGCCTCGCCCAGCACGAGCAGGGCACCGCCCGTTTCGACGTACTGCCAGAGCGCGGTGCGGACGGCCGGAGACATCGCTTTCAAATCGTCGCCGGTGACAACGATGCCGTCATAGCGCGAATAGGCGAGCCAATTGTGGCTCCATAGTTCGACCGGCTCGGCGAGCTGGAAATCTACGTTCGCGGGAAGGCCGGGTTTGGGTTTGGGCGGGGCGGCGCGTGGCGGTTCGGCGGGAGGCTTCGCCGACTTCCGCGACGGCATCGCGGGCATTCCCGCCATGCCTCCCGACATGCCCCCTCCAACCACGACCGAAGGCAACGATACTCGCGGAACCTCCTTGCTGATGCTTCGGCTCTTCAGGATGAGAAGTTCCGAGGGGCCGGGGGTATAACGACCGTAAGACGACCGACCATAGTAGAAGCCGCCTCTTCCCTCGGTCGCATTGGGCCTCAAAGGGACCGGATGCTCCTGCCGGCGCTCGTCGATGAAGACGGTCACGTCCTCGCCGCCGACCGGGGGGGAGTCGGGTTGCAGCAGTTCCACGCGCGCCGTCTCGTTGCCGCCGATCCGCACCGTCCGCCGCAGGTCGCGGATGTGGTCCCATCCCGAGAATCCCCTCTGATTGGGGATGCTCACCGTAACCGTGTGCGGCCGTTCCCCGGAGTGGTTGCTCACGAGAAACACATACTCGAAATAGCCGTGGTGGCTCTTCCCCTTCGGTTCGGACTGGATGGTGACTTCGATGTCGCCGTAGGTCGTCGCCCGCGCCGGCGCCCCCAGCGTGGCCAGCACGAGACACGCGCCAAGGTGAGCCGCGACGCGCAGCGAAGCGCTCCAGGCCGATTCAACCATGATGCACCTCGGTGATTTTCATGTCGGCGGGCAGGTTCAGCCCGGTTTCTTCAATGCCAGCCAGCAAATCGCGGATGACGGCGAACGCATCGACTTGGTCGAGCCGGGCCTTGTAATTGAGGATCAACCGATGATTGAGGACGGGGGCGGCGACGGCCTTGACGTCCGCGAAGCCGGCGGTCGGCCGGCCGCGCAGCAGGGCGAAGGCGCGGGCGGACTCGGCGATGGCGATGGCAGCGCGCGGCGAGGCGCCATGCGCGACGTAGCCCCGCACCGACGGCGGCGCCTCGGCGGCGCGAGCGTGCGTCGCCGCCACCAAGCGCGCGATGTAGCGCGCCACGGGCCGCGGCAGATAAACGCGATCGACCACGGCGAACACGTGTTGCAGTTGTTCGCCGCTCATCGACCAGGTCGGCGTCGGCGGCTCGCCGTGACGCCGCGTCGAAATGATGCGATCCAGCACATCGACCTCGACCGTGGACACAATCAGCTTGAACAGAAAGCGGTCGAGCTGCGCCTCCGGCAGTGGATAGGTGCCTTCCAACTCGATGGGGTTTTGCGAGGCCAACACGAAGAACGGAGTGGGCAACGGCCGGGTCGTCCCCAGCAGCGTGACGGCCCGTTCCTGCATCGACTCAAGCAGGGCCGATTGCGTTTTCGGCGACGCTCGGTTGATCTCGTCGGCCAGCAGAAGGTTCGTGAACACCGGGCCGGGACGGAACAGCATCTCGCGTCGGCCTTGCTCCGTCTCTTGCAGGATGTGCGTTCCAAGGATGTCGCCGGGCATCAAATCGGGGGTGAACTGGACGCGCTTGAAATCGAGATGCAGCAGTTGTCCCAGCGCCTTGACCAGGGCGGTCTTGCCGACCCCCGGCACGCCCTCCAACAGCAGATGGCCGCGACTGAGGACCGCCACCAACACCAGACCGTGCAACTCCGAGCGTCCCAGCAGTTGACGATCGAGTTGCTCGCGCAGCTTGGTCGTCAGCTCGACAGCGGGTTCGAGTTCCTCCGGTTGCAGGAGGGATGGCGCTGGCACTTCGCTGGACATGAGGATTCCGCACGTAACAATCGAGTAGGGTGGGGGGGGCG
>DATBGU010000095.1:0-3198 GCA_036557825.1 Gemmataceae bacterium | reverse complement strand
CGGCGTGGCGCGCCGGCGAGCGGGCGGGACGCCCGCGCTCCGGAGCGCGGGCGTCCCGCCCGCTCGCCTCTTTCTCCACCATTTGCATGCCGCGATAACGGGCAATGCCGTGACTGACATGCACGACCAGATCGCCCTCGGCCAGATCGAGAAAGCTGTCGATGGCGCGCGATTCCAGCCGGCGGCGCGGCTGCACCTGCCGCACTTCCTCGCGATGGAACAACTCCTGCCCGCCCAGCACGATCATCGATTGCGCCGACCCATTGGCGCCAACGCCTTCGATCAGCCGGAAACCGGCGCGGACGCGGCCGGTGACGAGGCGCAGCCGATCGGACTGCGCCAGCTGGCCTGCGGCCAGCACTTCGCTCAGACGCTTGCATTCGCCCTCGTTGTGGCAGGCGATCAGGACGACATCGTGAGCCGCCACGGCGTCCAGTTCGTCGCGGACGCGGCCCACCTCGCCGCTGAAACGCTCGACGGACTCGACGTGCAAATGACAGGTCGCCTCGACGGTGGGCGAGGGCAGAGCGGATATCGTCGCGCTGGGCCAGCGCAGCAAGTGCCCAAAGACGCCCTCGACGGAGAACAGGCCGCGCTCGTCGGCGACGCGTTCGAGATAGTGCCGCCCCTGCTCGCGCAGCTCCTCGACCTCCACGAGAACGGTCCAACTTCCTTCGGACAGATAATCGCAGAAATGGCCGCGTTGCCCCGCGCCGGCGCTCGGGGCTTGCACGGCCATGATTTCCACCTCGCCGAGTTGGTCGAGACTGCGCTGCGTTTGCGGCGAGAACCGGCGCAGCGATTCGATTTCGTCGCCGAAGAATTCGAGCCGATACGGCGAATCGGCGTCCGGGGAGAACACATCGAGGATGCCGCCGCGACGGCTGAATTCGCCGGGCAACTCGACGGCCTCGGTGTGCCGATAGCCCTGCTCGACCAGCCAGGCAGCCAATTCTTCCAGGTCGGCGGTTTCGCCGGCGCGCAGACGGCGGCGCGTCGCGGCGAGTTGGGCGCGATCGGGAACCGGCTGAATCAGCGCTTGCAGCGTCGTCAGGACCAGGGGCGGCGGATTGGGCCCCTCCAGTTGTTTGAGCAAGCGCAGACGCTGACCGCCGATTTCATCGACGGCGGTGTTTGGCTCGTAGGCGTCGGCGCGGAAATCGTCCCAGGCGGGGAAGAGGACGGGGGCGAGGCCGCTGAAACTGTGCAGGTCGCCGATCCAGCCGTCGAGGTCGCGCGGATGGGCGAGGACGACGAGGAGCGTGCGCGGCGCGTGCCGGGCGAGGGCGGCGGTCGCCAGCGCGGCCGATGAACCCCAGGCGCCGTCCACCGTGACGCTGCGTCCCATCCGCAAGGCGGACAGCACGGCGGGGAAGCCCTCCGTCCGCGCCAGCAGTTCCGGCAAATGCGACAAACTTTCGGGGATGGTGGATATGGCTATTTGCGGCACAAAACATTTCCTCCTTCGTTATTATATTCGCACCTCGCGGCCATTTTCTCCCTCAGTTGCCGGCCCGACACAACCCATCCATCCCGTGTTGATACGCTTTCCGACCTTCCCTATTTCGGGACTTCCTCATGTTGCTCTCATGTTTGCGCAAGTAGACTTTTTTCATGTCAAGCCTGCGAAACTCTGCCGCCGATATGGGATGTACCGTTTCGTCTCTATCTGCGGGCAAGGTTTTAGCTGGTCATGACTCATTCCCGACAAAATCCTGAATCGCGCCTCTTCGCCCGGACGACTCTTTTAGGTTTGCTGGCGGTGGGCCTCCTCATGTCCTCCAGCGGTTGCACTCGGCGATTCTTCCGGCGGCGGGCCGACGCCGAAGTGGATGCCGTGATTTGCCAGAAGGACAAGTACGAGCCGTGGAAGCTCCAGGACTACTACGTCTATCCGCATCCGCTGTCACGTTTCGCCGACCCGACCGATCCGGACCGGCCGCCCATGCCGCCCGACGATCCGGCCGCCTGGGATCTGTCGCCGCATCCGCAGCGGCCGCTGCTCAAGGGCTACAAATACTGGCAAGGCACCGGCTACCTGGAGTTGATGCGCAAGTGGGATGAGGAGTATCGCACCAAGCGCGAGGCCGAGGAAGAGGAGGAGCGAAGGCAGGAGGAGGAGGCGACGGAAGGCGAAGAGGAACCGCTGCTGCCCGGCGAAATCAAGACCTTCGCCCAGCGTGCCGTCGAAGTGGACGATCAGATCTCGCGCGAGCTGTTCTCACCGGTGTCGGCCACCCAGTACACGCCGCTGACGCTGGTGGTCACCGACAAGCCGGCGGTCAAGCCGTTCATCCTCAACATGGAGCAGGTGACGCAGCTGGGCTTCATGAACAGCCGCGAGTTTCAGACGATCCGCGAGCAGCTGTACTTGACGGCCCTGGTGGTGACGGCCCAACGCTTCGCCTTCATCGCCCAGCCGTTTGTTACCGGACAGGCCATCCGCGAGTTCATCGGCAGCAAGGAATCGGGAGGGAGGCCGAGCAACAACTGGCTGTTCAACACCACGGCCGGCTTCACCAAGACGTTTTCCACGGGCGCACTGCTGCTGTTTAACTTCGCCAACCAGACGGTGTACAACCTGGGTCGCAACCTGACCGGCACGACCAGCGTTTCCACTGTCAATCTGGACTTGATTCAGCCGTTCTTGGCTGGCGGCGGTCGGTCCGTGGTCCTGGAACCACTGACGCAAGCGGAACGGAACCTGTTGTACGCCATCCGCGATTTCTTCCGCTTCCGCCAGGAATTCTTCGTGTTCTTCGCGGCCGGGCAGTCCACCGGCTTCATCCCCGGTGTCGGTGCCGGCGTCGTCGCCCTTCTGCCCGGCACCGTGGTGCAGCCCGGCGCCTTTGTCCCGGGGCCGTTCACGCTGCCTCTGGTGGCCAATCCGGCCACGGTCCAGGTCGCTCCTCAGCCGACTCTGGGTACGCTCACTTCCCCAAACGGCGGTGGCAGCGTGTTGACCACCCCCCAGGGCTACCTGACCACCATCAATGAGCGCAACAACCTCATCAACGCCTACAAGAACATTCAGGCGCTTCAGCGCTTCCTGCGCCTCTTTGAGGTGTTTCTGGCCGGCGGATTGGCTCAGCAGGTGCAGAAGGGCACCGTCGAGCAGACGCTACTGCAAAACTACGAAACCATCCTCGGCCAGCAAGTCAGCTACCGCGTCTCGCTGGATCAGCTCAAACAGCAGCT
>DATBGU010000094.1:0-12999 GCA_036557825.1 Gemmataceae bacterium | reverse complement strand
TACCCAACATGCTCGCCTGTCACGTCTCGATCCTGCACGACGCCCGCGGGCCGAACAACAGCATCACCGAAAGCGACGTCGCCAGCCTGTTGGCGCTGGGCGAGGCGTATCGCATCCTCGTCCGCGACCAGGCCGATTTCTTCCTGGTCGGCGGCGCCGAGAGCAAGCTGAATCCGTTGAGCATGGTGCGGCAATGCCTGTTCGAGCATCTGTCGCGCCGCAACGAGGAGCCGGAGAGAGCCTGCCGGCCGTTCGATCGCGAGCGCGACGGTCTGGTGCTCGGCGAAGGGGCGGGCGTTTTCGTCGTCGAGGAGTTGGAGCACGCTCGGCGGCGCGGCGCCAAGATTTACGGGGAAATCGTCGGCTTCGGAGCGGCCTTCGATCCGACGCTGAAGGGCGACGGCTTGGCGCGGGCCATTCGCGCCGCCTTGAACGACTCCGGCATCGGGCCGGAGGAAGTCGATCACGTCAATGCCCACGGCTTGGCCACCAAGGATTCCGACGCCTGGGAGGCGCGCAATATCCGCGAAGTGTTTGGCGACGGCCCCGCCGCGGCGCCCGTGTTCGCCCCCAAGAGCTACATCGGCAATCTCGGCGCCGGCGGCAGCACCACCGAGTTGGCCGCCAGCCTGCTCGCCCTGGAACACGGCCATCTGCCGCCGACCCTTAATTATGAGCGGCCGGACCCCGACTGCCCCGTCACCGTGCTGGCCGGCCAACCGCGACCGATCGCGCGTCCTTACGTGGTCAAGGTCAGCTTCACGCAGATGGGGCAGTGCGCGGCGTTGGTCGTGCGGCGATGGGAATAACAGAAGAGGTTCTCTCGTTCCCAAGCTCCGCTTGGGAACGCACGTCGGGAAGCTCCGCTTCCCGTCCCGTAGGCGACTCGACGCGAAGCAGAGCTTCGCAAACCGGCGTTCCCAAGCAGAGCTTGGGAACGAGGGAGAGTGAAAGAGGATCGGACAACGAGGGTAGCCTCACATGCGACGACGAGTTGTCATCACCGGCTTGGGGGCCATCACGCCCCTCGGCCATGATGTCCGCGCGACCATCGAGGCGCAGCTGTCGGGCCGCAACGGCGTCGGACCGATCCGGTCGTTCAACGCCCAGCGCTTCCCGACGACGTTCGCCGCCGAGGTAAAGGAGTTCGATCTGGCGCGGTTCATTCCCGACTGCAAGCGTTGGGCGCATTCGGGTGTCAACAGTCAGTTCGCCGCCGTCGCCGCCCAGGAGGCGCTGCGGCACGCCGGCTTGCTCGACGACGCGCGGGTGGACCGCGATCGCTTCGGCGTCTATCTCGGCTCCGGCGAAGGCATTCAGGACTTCCACAATCTGCTGGCGCTGATCTACCACGCTTATCGGCGCGAGACGCGGCAACTCGACACGGCGGCGTTCGAGCGCGGGGGGTTGGCCGCCTTTCACCCGCAGCGCGAAGGCGAGCAGGAACTGCACACGACGCCGGCGCACCTGGCCGCGCACTTCGACCTGCGCGGGCCGAACTACAACTGCCTGACCGCTTGCGCCGCCAGCAGTCAGGCCATCGGCGAGGCGACCGAACTGATCCGTCACGGCGACGCCGACGTGATGCTGGTCGGCGGCGCGCACAGCATGATCCATCCCTTCGGCGTGACGGGCTTCAATCTGCTGACCGCCCTGTCTACGCGCAACGATGCCCCCGAGAAGGCGTCGCGCCCCTTCGACCTCAACCGCGACGGTTTCGTCCTCGGCGAGGGCGCGGGGATGCTCGTGTTGGAGGATCTGGAGCACGCCCGGAAGCGCGGCGCCGACATCCTGGCCGAGTTGACCGGCTACGGCAGCACGGCCGACGCCTTCCGCGTCACCGACAGCCATCCCGACGGCCGCGGCGCCATCGCCTGCATCCAGGGCGCTCTGAAGGATAGCGGACTGGGCGCCTCCGACATCGGTTACATCAACGCCCACGGCACCAGCACGCAGGTCAACGACCGCGTCGAGACGCTGGCCATCAAAAAGGTCTTCGGCGACGGCGCCTACCGGATCCCGGTCAGCAGCACCAAGAGCATGATGGGCCACCTCATTGCCGCCGCCGGGGCTGTCGAGTTAATCACCTGCGTGGAAGCGCTTCGTCGGAACGCGCTGCCGCCGACCCTCAATTACGAGACGCCGGACCCGGAGTGCGACCTCGACTATGTTCCAGGGACGGCCCGCGAAAAACGCATTCAGCACGCCCTGAGCAACAGCTTCGGTTTCGGTGGGCAGAACATCTCGCTCATCGTCAGCCGCTTTTCCAATTGATGATTTCAGATTGAGGATTGATGATTGAAAAAACCAGGAGTGTCTTTCCATCATCAATCCTCAATCTGAAATCATCAATCGTCTTGGAGGTTGCCGCCGTGTTGTTCTGGTTAGGTGTGGCGCTCGTATGTAGCATGCCGGTGGTCCTCCTGGTGTACTCGATCTATCTGTACGTCCGCATCCGTGTGACCTATCTGCACTTCCTCGTCCGCATTTTCCAGGAGAAGCCTCTGTTTATCGTGCCGCGCGGCCAACCGCTGCCGGAGGCCGAGGAGGTCCGCTTTGCCAGCGCGGACGGTCTGACTCTGTCGGGGTGTTATTTGCGTGCCGTGACGCCGCGGCGTGGGGTTGTCCTGTTCGGCCTGGAGTTCGGCTCCAACTGCTGGGCGTGCCGGTCGTACTGCGAGCACCTGATCGAAAACGGGTTCGATGTGTTCGCCTTCGAGTCGCGGAACCAGGGCAGCAGCGACGCCCTGCCGGGCTACGATCCCCTGCAATGGGTCACGGAGTACGAGGTGCGCGATACCGAGGCGGCGCTGGCGTACCTGAAAGGGCGGCCCGACGCGGACCCGCGCGGCGTGGGCTTTTTCGGCATCAGCAAGGGGGCCGGCGCCGGACTCGTCGCCGCCGGCCGCGATCCCTACGTGCGCTGCTGCGTCACCGACGGCGTCTTCGCCACCTATACGACGCTGATCCCGTACATGCGCCAATGGTTCCGCATCTACAACAATCGCTACGCCGTCCAGGGACTGATCCCCGGATGGTTTTACGGTATGATCGGCATGGTAGGCATCCGGCAGATCGAACGCGAACGCCGCTGTCGTTTTTCGCACCTGGAGAAACATCTGCCCCGCCTGGCGCCGCGGCCGCTGCTGATGATCCACGGCAAAGGCGACACCTACATCAAACCGGAGATGGCCGCTCGGTTGTTTGAATTCGCCGGTTCGCCAAAGGAGTTCTGGCTTGTCGAGAACGCCAAGCACAATCAGGCGCTCCAGGTCGCCGGTGAAGAGTACCGGCAACGGGTGCTCCAGTTCTTTGAAAAACACTTGGCCGAAGTGATTTCCCAGGAGTCAGGAGTCCGCAGCCGGCAGTCCGCGAATAGCGAGCCTCGCTATTCGCGGACGGAACCCGATCGGCCACTCATCACGCTACGTCTCTTTGCCCCCTGACTCGCGCATTCGAGAAGCCCATGAGCAATCTCCTCCGTCGGAGCGTCCAACGGGTTGTCCGTTACGTACTGAAAAAGGTCTTCCTCAAGCTGATCGCCCGGCCGATCCGCCGGCGCTTGGCGGTCTTCGAGGCGGCGACGTGCCAGCCGCGCGAGGTCCAGGAAGCGTTGTTGCGCGACATTCTCGAACATCAGGCGGCGACGGCGTTCGGCCGCGATCACCGCTTCGACGCCGTGCGCACCGCCGAGGACTTCCGCCGTCAGGTGCCGGTGGCCGGCTACGAGTACGTCGAGCCGTACATTGTCCGCGTCTGCCGCGGCGAGACGGACGCCCTGCTGGCCGATCCGCGCATCCACATGTTCGCGCTAACCAGCGGAACCACGGCCGGCCGCAAGTTCATCCCTGTAACGCAGCAGTATCTCGACGACTATCGGCGCGGCTGGAACATCTGGGGACTGAAAGCGCTCCGCGATCACTCGGAGGTGCGCATGCGGCCGATCCTGCAAATGGCCGGCGACCCCGACGAGTTTCGCACCGAGTCCGGCGTGCCCTGCGGCGCCGTCACCGGCCTGACGGCCAAGATGCAGAAGCGCCTCATCCGCTGGCTGTACAGCGTGCCGGCTTCGGTCGCCCGCATCAAGGATCCCCGCGCCAAGTATTACGTCGTTCTGCTCTTGAGCGTGCCGCGCAAGGTCGGCATGATTATCGCCGCCAACCCCAGCACCCTCATCAACCTCGCTCGCGCCGGCGATCTGGAGAAAGAGGCGCTCATCCGCGACATCCACGACGGGACGCTTACCGCCCACATCGAGATTCCCGCCGACATCCGGGCCGACTTGCAGCGCCGCCTTCGCAAGCATCCCGATCGCGCCCGAGAGTTGGAGGAGATCATCGCCCGCACCGGCACGCTGTATCCGAAGGATTACTGGCCCTCCGACTGTCTGCTGGGCAACTGGACCGGCGGCAGCGTCGGTTCCTATTTGCGGCACTACCCGCGCTACTTCGGCGCGACGCCGGTGCGCGACATCGGCCTGATCGCCAGCGAGGGGCGCATGACCATCCCGCTTGCCGACGGCACCCCGTCCGGCGTCCTCGATGTCACCACGCACTATTTCGAGTTCATCCCGGAGTCCGAGGGCGATAGTCCGAACCCAACGGTGCTGGGCGCGCACGAGCTGAAGGAGGGCGGAACGTACTTCATCCTGCTGACGACCGCCTTCGGCCTGTACCGCTACAACATCTCCGACGTGGTGCGCGTGACCGGCTTCCACAACGGCACGCCGCTGATCGAGTTTCTCAGCAAAGGCGCGCACTTCGCCAACCTTACCGGCGAGAAATTGTCGGAGTATCACGTCACGCAGTCGATGGCCGAAGTGCTGCACGAGTTGAACCTGACGCTGACGACGTACAGCCTGGCGCCGTGCTGGCCGAGCAACGACGCCGGCGCGGCCGGAGAGTTCGAGCAACCGTATTACGGTCTGTTTGTCGAGCAGGGGGATCTTTCGGATCTATCGCTGGGCCGCCGCCTCGCCGAGCAGCTGGACGTTCGCCTGCGGCAGCGGAACATCGAGTACGACAGCAAGCGCGAGAGTCAACGCCTGGGGACGGTGCGCCTGGAAGTGGTACGAACGGGCTTCTGGCCGCAGTGGGACCGGCAGCGTCTGCTCAAGACGGGCGGCACTCTGGAGCAGTACAAACATCCCTGCCTGATTAACGATCTTCAATTCCGCGAACACATCAGCCGCGAGCAGAAGTTGATCGCCGGTTAAGGAACCCCGTCAACCGCTCGGCTTAGAGGAAGCGAGCAGGCCGAGCCAGAAACGCTTGTGATAGGCCGGCTGATGCTGGCGCAGACGCCACGTTTCGCCGGAGCTGAGATAAACCACGCGCCCCTTGCCGACCGTCATCGTTACGAGGAACGGCTGGTCTTTACCGTCCTTGAGACGGGCCTTCGGATCGGCGAGCGCGGCCACCACGACCGCGCCGGATTTGACGCTCCCCACCGGATAGTAACTGAAGAAACCGCGATGCAGTTCGGCGTCGCCCTTCGCCTCGCCGGTCGTGCGGCCGGTGAAAAACTCCTCCCAGCCGGCCAGCGCGTCCTTGCCGCGTTCATCTAGTTTGAGAAAAGGTTGTTCCTTCGCGCCGCGCGGAAACGACAAGCGGCGCGGCTTGCTCGTGTCGATGTCTTCCTTGTCTCTCCGGATATCTGCCACCGTCACCGGGTACAGATCGGAAATGGGCCGGAGTTTGTCGGCGACACGCTGGCGGGCGAGTTGAGGCGTATTGATCGGCCCGGCGATTAGCACCAATCCGCCGCCTCGGTTCTTGACCCATTCGCGCAGGGCGGCGAAGGCGTCGGCGTCGAGCCGGTCCCAATCGGGATCGAAGGCGACGATGACATCGTAAGATTCCAGGGCCGAGTAACGCTGCTTCGCGTCGGCCGCCTTGACGCGCGCGGGGAACGACGGCAAGACGCGCTCGGCGGGCAAGTCCTGGACGACGCCGGAGCGTGCCTCCCTTCCGGGCGCCGGCTGGAGACAGACGCATAATTCCGCTCGCTTCGCTTCCATCTCCTGCGCCAGCAGCGATCGCAGGAACTGATACTCACGGGTCGGCGCGGAGGCGAACAGGAGCACGCGCACGGGGCGGGGTGGCTCCTTCTTGTCGGCGGGTTTGTCCGCGCGAGCGGGGCGGTTCGCGCACGAAAGGGCGAGGAACAGAGAGAGCGCGATCCACACAGGCCGATGGAACATGCTCGCCTCCTCAGGGTCACAGCCGGTCGAGCGAGTCGATCCAGCGGGCCAGTTCATCCAGCGTGTCGATGCCGTTGCGGCCGTCGATGTACTGCCGGCCCATGTCCTTGATCTCGCGGTAAATGACCGGATATTTGTGCTCGGTCAGCTTGGTCTTCGTCTCCTTGACGGCGTCGCGGAGCGGATCCTTGTCGCCGACGATGAGGAAGAAGTTGAGCGGCTGATTGGCGACCTTCTCGCGGGGGTTGCTGGTCAGGGCCGCCCCCGTCGTGGCCACGCCGCGGAACAGGCCACCGCGCGAACGGAAGCCCAGCGCGAAAGCCATCTCGCCGCCCTGATCCATGCCGTGGGCGACGATGCGCTTGCGATCGACGGTGTAGGTGTCGCCGACGGCCTTGACGGCTTCCTGCACGAACTCACCTTCGCTCTGCGTCCAGCCGCGCTCGGCCTCGGCCACGGGGCAGACCAGGATGATATGGAAGTCCTCGCAGGGGAACTGCCAGGACAGGCTGAGCGTGTCGAAGTCCTTTTCCTTGTTCTTGCCGACCGGATGCAGCCAGACCAGCACGGCGTGAGCCACGTTGGGATTGTAGTTCTCCGGCACGTACATCCAATAGGTGTGATCGGCGGCCGCCGTGGTGCGCTTGAAGAGTCCGGTTTCCGCCTTTTTCTCCTCCTTTTTGTCGTCTTTCTTTTCTTCCTTCTTCGGCGGCATGGGGCCGGCACCCTTGGGCTTGACGAGCGCCTTCTTGGCGGTGGACTTCTCCGGTAATTGTTCCTTCGTGGGCACCGCGTCGGGGATCTCGCCGAGCTTGATTTTCAGCGTCTCGGTCTTCTTGCCGTCGGCGCGCTTGACCTCGAACGACAATTCCAAACCGGGAATGACGCCTTCGATCACGCTGAGGAACGCATCGCGTCCCTGGATGGGCTGGAGGACCGTCCGGCCGGGCGCAACCTGGCGGCCGACCTTCATGATGCGATCGCCGGCCTTGACGCCGGCCTTGGCGGCGGGGCTGTCGGGATAGACGTAGCGGACCTCGACGCCCGGTTCCGGATCGTCGCGGATGGGCAGGATGCCGAGGAACGGCTGAGCGTAGGCGGCCACCGCTCCCCCCAGCACCACCTTGTCGAGCTTGATCTCCTCCTTGCCGCGCTGGATCGTCAGGGCCACTTCATCGTGCTCATACTTCGGTCCCAGCGCCTGCTGAAGCTGCGGCTGGGTGGCGATGGCTTTGCCATCGATCGACTTGATGGTGTCGCCGGGCTTGATGCCGCGCTTCTCGGCGGTGGACCCGGGCGAGACGGTGGCGACCTCCGGAGCGGCGGAGTTGGCATCCTGGGCCTGCTTCATGGTGATGCCGAGCAGGCCGCGCTTTAGCGTCACGGGGGTTTCCTTGGTGCCCTTGAGCATGCGCGGCAGAACGCGGTTGATGTCCTCCAGGGGGACGGCGAAGCCGATGCCGGAGTCGTACCACTCGAAGCCGGCCGTCTCGCCCTCGGAGCGCGGCGAGGCCGGCACCAGCACGCCGATGACTCGGCCGTACAGGTCGATGAGCGGCCCGCCATAGTTGGCCGGCGAAATCTTGGCGTCGGTCTGGACGGCCTTGCCCCAGATGCGATTGAGAGCACTGAGGATGCCGACGCTGACCGACGGCGTCTGCCCCGCCTGGCCGACCAGGGTGCGGCCGACGGCCAGCGACGTTTGGCCGATGCGCATGTCCTTGCGGGGCGCCGGCGACGGCACCGTCAACTTGCCGTTGACGCCGACGAGCTTGAGCAGCGTAAGCATGCGCGTTTGATCGCTGGCGACGATCTCGGCGACGTAGCGCTCCTTGTGTCCGGGAACCGAAACGTGGATGGCGGCCGGCTTGCTGGCGAAGTTGAAGGCGCTGGAGATGACGTAGCCGTCGGCGTGGACGATGAGTCCGCTGGTGGGCCCAGTGCCGACGCGGATAAGTCCGCCGGGGCCGCGCGGGCCCGGAGGACCGCTCGACAGCACCTCGGTGCCGCCCTGCGTCTCGATCTGCACCACGCTGGCCGCGACCTTGCGAACGGCCGCTTTGATGGCCTTCTCTTGCAGATCGTCCAGGTCGTCCTCCGCTCTCACGGCCGGAACGACCACGACCAGGATGGCCAACGCGAGATATGCATGTCGATTCATCATGGATGAGTCTCCAATTTCGTTCATCCTCACTAGCCCGGAGCGCCAGCGACGGGCTATTTCGGCCCGTCGCTGGCGCTCCGGGCTAGTCGGCAAACCGTGTCGCGGCCTACTTCTTCGGAGCGGGTTTTTTGGTCTTGGGCTTGTCCAGCGTCAGCGACACGGTTTGCAGTTTGCGTTCGCGCTGAATCTCCAACTTGACGGTCTGGTTGGGGTGATAGCGCGACAACACTTCCTTGAAGGTGTGGATGTCGCCGACCGGCAGGCCATCGACGTAGACGATCAGATCGTCCGGCCGCAGCTTGGCCTTGTCGGCCGGCGAGCCGGGCACGACCTCCTCGACGTAGGGCGGCGTCCGCTCCACGGGGTCGGCCACCAAAATGATGCCGGTGTAGACGCCCGGACCCTCGTTCTTCTTGCCGGGATTGAGCGGCTTGTACTTCTCTTTCTTCTCCACGATGTCGAGGATGCTGACCGTCGTCGTCTTGCCGTCGGCCTGCGGGACGGTGATGCGCGCGTTGATCGGAATGGCGTAGTTGATCCAGGTGTTGGTCAGCTCGTTGCGAAGCTCCCGGCCGACCAGGCCGAGCAACTCGCCCTTGCGCGTGGTCAGGGCGCCGCCGGCGGCGCCGGGGTTGTTGGTGATGGCATCGACGACGTAGACGTCGCCCTTGTAGGTAGCCTCGAAGATGCCGATGCGGCCATAGAGCTTGGAGTACGAGGCGACGACGCCGCGTTGAATCGACATCGGCTCATCGCGCGTGGCGATCTGAAACTGATTGCTGAAGGCGAGGACGCCGGTGCCCGGTTCGACGGGGGCGCGCTTGGCAGCCTCAACCACGTCGAAGTATTCCTGACCGTCCACCTTGGTCTTGTCGTCGCCGATCTTGACGAGGGCGACGTCCAACTCCGGCTCGATGGCCACCAGGCGCGCGTGGTAGCGCGTGCCGTCGTAGAGGTGAACGCGCAAATCCTGGGTGTCGAGGATGTGGCTGTTAATGGTCAGGATGTAGCCGTCGGGCGAGATGAGGACGCCGGAGCCGTAGGAGGCCAGGCCGCGGATGCCGCCGGAGCCGAACAACTTGACCAGCTTGGGATTGACCTTCTCGGAGACCTTGGCGAAGGATTCCTCCGCCCGCGCCGCGGCCGGGACAAGGACGAGGACCAGCGAAAGAGGGGCGATATAGCGTCGGATGTTCATGGATGGTTTCTCTTCATCGGCTGCTTGCGGCTGTGCGGCGGGACGCCCGCGCTCCGGAGCGCGGGCGTCCCGCCCGCACAGCCGCAAGCGGTTTACTTGCCCGCTTCCTTCTTCCACGTATTGACGATCAGATCGGCGTAATTCTTATCGCCGAAGCGGACCTGGATGCGATGCGGCAGCTTGCCGCCGTCCGCGTCCTTGTAGTCGGACAGGTAGACCTCGCAGGGATCTTCCTCGCGGTCCAGCCAGATCTCGAAGCCGAGCAGTTGGCCGGCCGTCTCGTCGTTCTTCGTCGAGAAGTACCACTTGCCGTCGGCGCCGGCGTGGCGCGTGCGGATGACCTCGGCGTCCACGCGCAGCTTGCTGTAATCGACCTTCTTCGTCTCGTCTTCCTTGGGCGGATAGAACGGCTCGACGCCGCCGTGGCTGAAGCCGCCGGCGAAGCCCTTGGGTCCGAGCACCAGCATCGAGCGATACTGGCTCAGGGCCATGAGCAGACCGCCGCTGTCGGGCGGATCGCGGCGCGTGGCCGGCTTCTCCTCGTCGTTGAGCGGTTCCAGGCTGAAATCCAGGCCGTCCACGATGGCCTGAATGAGATCGTTCTGCTTGTCGCGGGCGCCTTTGACCTTGATGCTGAAGTCGGCGACGATGCGCTTGCCGCGCGGGCCGACCCCGGCGTAGAGCGTGCCGGTGGTGCGGATGTTCCAATCGCCGGTCGCCTTGCTGAAATCGCCTTGCTTGTGGAACGCCTTCAGCAGACGCTCCTGCTCCAGCTTGTTGAAGTAGTAATTGGCGAACCCTTTCTTGGCCTCGAAGAGCTTGGTGGCCGGCGAGTTGGGCGCCGGCGGACGCCCCGGTTGCGGCGGACGCCCCGGTTGCGGCGGACGCGGTCCCGGTGCCGGCTGGGGTTGTCCCGGTTGTCCCGGCATTTCCTGGCGCTGCACGCCCATCAAGCGCACCAGCACTTCACGTTTCTCCATCTGTCGTTTCTCGTTCTCGTGCTTGAAAACGACGGGCATGCGCCAGCCCTTGGGGAACAGGCCGAGGACGTTCTTGAACTGGTTGACGGTGGTCATCGGCCGGCCGGCGAACTCCGCCAACTGGTCGTCCACGTCCAGACCGCGACGCAGGGCGTCGGACGGAATCACCTGCTTGATGATGAGCTTGTTGAGGGCGCCTTCGTCGGCGTCACCGCTTTCGACCAACGCGCCGAGCGAGGCGTGGTCGGTGTCCATGCCGGCCTTCAGCTGCGGCAGAAAGTTCTTGATCTGGTTGATCGAGATGGCGTAGCCGACGCCGGAGTTGACCCGGCCGCGCTTCTCGAACGAGCCGCGGCCGTTGATGCCGATCAGCTCGCCGTCCATGTTGAACAGCGGGCCGCCGGAGTTGCCGGGGTTGATCGAGGTGTCGATCTGGATGCAGTCGGTGTACTCCAGCAGTGTACCGGCCGGGTACTGATAGCGATGCACGCCGCTGACGAGTCCGTAGGTGACGGTCGGCGTGAAGTCGGTGGCCAGGAGGAACGGATTGCCCATCGCCAGCGACCAATCGCCGGCCTGCACCTTGTCGCTGTCGCCCAACTTGGCGTAGGGGAACTTGTCGCCCGGCTTCTTGGGCAGCAACTTGATAAGCGCCACGTCGCCGACCTTGTCGAGTCCGACGAGGACGGCGTCGTAGAGGATGCCGTCGGGCAGACCGCACTTCATGACGGGTCCGCGGGCGGCGCTGGTGACGTGGAAGTTGGTCAGGGCGTAGCCGTCCTCGCTGATGAGCACGCCGGAGCCGCCCCCGGTCAGCACGGCCACGACGGATGGCTGCACCTTCTCAATGACCGCGATGCGCTGTTTCTCCATCTCCAGGATGCGCTTGTCGATCTCGTCGGCGGCCGGGGCCGACAGCACGGCCACGAACAGAGCGGGCAGCAGTCCAAGCGCCAGCCGGCGCAGGCGAGGTCGAGTGGTAGAAGTGGTGCGATTCATGGGTTCCTCTCGCAGGAGTCAGGGATCGACCTTCCCTCGTTCCCAAGCGGAGCTTGGGAACGCCGTCCGCGAAGCTCTGCTTCGCATCCAGCCACGGTCTGAACCGCGAAGCAGAGCTTCGCGACGTGGGTTCCCAAGCAGAGCTTGGGAACCAGAGAGAAGCGACCCATGAGCTTATTTCTGCACCTTGGCGTTGACCAGATCCAGGTGCTTGCCGTTGTCGAACATGTCGCCGGTGCGAACGACAATACGCAGTTTCTGCACGTCCTTGATGTTCAGGTTGATGACGCCGTTCTTCGCGTCCCGAGACTCTTTGCGGGTGAACGTCTTCTTGTAAAGCTCCTTCGTTTCGCCGTCGATGACGCCCTCAATCGCCAAGACGACGGGTCCGCCGACGCCGCCGACGGACTGGTCGATGCCGGCGAGGGCGTGAAACTCGCGGTAGTCGCCGCGCAGGTTGTACTCCAACTCGGTGTGCGCGTGCAGGGCCAGGCCGTTGGTGAACGTCTCGTCGTAGATGCGCAGCGGGCCGTTGTCGAGGTTCTTGTCGCGGCGATAGGTATCGATGAAATCGAAGTTCGAGGTCTGCACCACCTTGACCGGGTCCATCTGCGACAGAAACGCGAGCTTGTCGAGGGTGTAATCGAGGCGCATCACCACGGCGAGCGGGATCTCGATGCGCGCGCCGGCAGGTGTCGTCACCGTCAGGCCGGCGGCGTTCTTGACGAGGGCGCTGACCATGAGGAAATCGCGGTGAGTGTCGGACAGCTTGCACAGCACCGGCGGCGCGTTGGGATCGAGTTCGCGCTGGAAAATAAGACCATGGAGATTGGCGAGGATGACGTTGCCCTTCTTGCCGCTGGCGGACTGAAAGTCGATGGTCTTGCCCTCGGCGTCGGCGGCGCCGAGCGTGCCCTCAAGGGGGCTGACGGCACCCTCGTTGAGGAGGGCCACCACATCGCGGCGGCGCTTCTTCGACAGGCGCTCGGACCACTCCTTGCGATACTTCTCGTCCTGAGCGTTGACGAGGATGTTGGAGACGGCACCGAGCGGCAATTTGATTTCCTGCCCCGCCAGCGTCTTCAGCTCGACCTGCTTCTCCTTGATGGTCCATTCCTTGCAGTGAAGCAGGGAGCCGTCGGTCAGTTCGACGTCGGCGTATTTCTCGGCGATCTTGGAGACCTCGACGGGAAAGTCGAGTTTGAGAACCTGCGCCAGCGGCGTACTGACGCGGGAGGAATTGCGGATGAGGACGATTTCCTTATCCGTGATGCTCTCCACGGCGCCCTTGATGGAATCGCCCTTGAGCGTGTGCAGGACGGCCTCGCCCTTGGGGGCGTCCGGCTCGGCGGCGAGGACAAGGAACGAGGCACTCAGGAACAGGGCGAGCAACGCGGCGCGGACACGCATGGATGACCTCGCGGAAAAAGCGAACCGGCGAGCCGGGAGCATAAGC
>DATBGU010000093.1:0-53956 GCA_036557825.1 Gemmataceae bacterium | reverse complement strand
GATGACACGGTGAAGAACGATCTGATCGACCGCATCCGCGGCGACAGCGCCTTCGCCAAGCGCTGTTTGCTGCTGTTGTGTGAAGATTCGCTGATGCGAGACGACCTCGTCGCCCTGTACGGGATGCTCAACCATGTTTCCGATTAAAGACCTGTTTAATCGCAAAATGAAGACGCCGGTCTCCGCCGCGCCGGCCGCCGAGAACGCGCCCGGCGACGCAACCCCCCGCGAAGCGACGCCTCCTCAGCCTCCTCCGCCGCCACCGACGGATTCGGCCAAACTGCGCTCTCTCCCCGATCTCGACATTTATCTCTTCAACAAGGGCGAGCATCGCCGCATCCATCGCTACCTCGGCGCGCATCTCGTCGAGGACGGCGTCCGGTTCGCCGTGTGGGCGCCCAACGCCAAGCGCGTTTCCGTGGTCGGCAGCTTCAACGACTGGAACATTCACGCGCACGCCCTGGAACTGCGCGGCAGCACCGGCGTCTGGGAGCGCTTCATCCCCGCCCTGCATCACGGACTCTACTACAAGTTCGCCATCGAGAAGGCTGACGGACGCTGGGAGTTTCGCACCGATCCGTTCGCGCGGTCGCTGCAAAACGACGGCAACCGCACGCCGATCTTCGGCGAGACCTATTACGAGTTCAAGAACCCCAAGGTGACGCTCCCCGACAAGTTCGGCGGGGCGCTCAACATTTACGAGGTCCATCCGCTGTCGTGGCGCTTCAAGGACGGCCGGCCCCTGAGCTACCTCGAACTGATCGACGAGCTGGTGCCGTACGTCAAGCACATGGAGTACACCCACGTCGAGCTGATGGGCATTCTCGAACATCCCTACGTGCCCTCGTGGGGCTATCAGGTCATCGGCTTCTACGCCCCAACCTCGCGGCTCGGCTCGCCGACGGATTTCAAGCGGCTGGTGGACGCCTTCCACCGCGAGGGCATCGGCGTCCTGCTCGATGTGATCCTGGTCCACTTCCCCAAGGACGCGACCGGATTGGCTCATTACGACAACGACGAGCATCTGTTCGAGTTCTCCATCGGCGACCGCCGTCATACGCCGTGGGACACTTCCTACTTCGACTTCGCCCGCAACGAAGTACAGAGTTTTCTCATCTCCAGTGTCTTTCACTGGATTGAGGAATACTACATCGACGGCTTCCGCTTCGACGCGGCCGGGCAGTTCCACTACTACGAGTTCTCCACCGAGCAGCAGTTTCAGGCGTTCCTCAAGAAGTACGGCAACTGTCACAACCCGGAGGGGTTCCGCTTCATGCAGTCGATGTGCTGGGCGGTGAAGGAGGAGCATCCCGAAACGCTGCTCATCGCCGAGGACTCGACCATCGCCAGCGGCGTGACGCGGCCGGTCGAGCACGGCGGCCACGGCTTCGATTTCAAATGGGATCTCGGCTGCACGTCGCACATGATGAAGTTCTTCCGCGCACCGTTCGGCCAGCGCCGCGCCGTCTACAACGACCTGACGTATCCGATGCTGTACCACCACACCGAGAACTTCCTGCTGCCGTTGGCCCACGACGAAGTGGTCCACATGAAGCGCACCATGGTCAACAAGACCGAGGATCTGACCGACTTCGAGAAGTTCGCCAACGTCCGGCTGCTCTATCTGCTTCAGTTCGGCTATCCGCAGAAGAAACTGCTTTTCATGGGGCAGGAGTTCGGCCAGAAGAACGAGTGGAATTCCGAGGAGCCGTTGCCCTGGGCGTCCACCTGGGACCATCTGCACCGCTCGCTGCAATGGTACGTCAAGCGGCTCAACGAAGTGTACAAGTACATCCCGGCGATGCACGAGGGCGACAACATCCCCGGCGGCTTCGAGTGGATCGAATGCCAGAACTATCGGCAAACCATCCTCGCCTTTCTCCGCTACGATCGGGACTACAAGGACATGATGGTGTACCTGATCAATTTGTCGAAGGAGTATTTCCCGGAGTTTCGCCTGGGAGCGCCGTGGCAGGGGAAGTATTTCAAGGTGCTGGACACGGACGCGAAGGAGTTCGGCGGCAACGGCCACAACTGGATCAACGAGTACGAGGCGGCGCCTCACGCGGCGTTCCATCATCCGTACAGCTTCTGCACCAAGCTGCTGCCGCTGCACGGGATGTTGTTCCGGGCAACGAAGCAGCAATAGAGACAGTTGCTTTGTGTTTACAAGCCCGGAGCGCCAGCGACGGGCTGCTCGTGCCCGTCGCTGGCGTTCCGGGCTTGTAATAGCTTTCGACGCGCTGAATCCGGTTTTCTTACTCAACCTGCTCCTGCCGCAACTCCGCCAGTTCGCGCTGAAGACGTTCCTTGAGCATCTGGGCGGCGTCGATCAGCGCCTCCAGGGTGACTTCGGGGTCCGCGCCCGGCTGGAGCGACTGGACCGTCTGCATCAGGATCTGAAAGTATCGGTCGCGGAGCTGCTGTTCTTCGGGAGAGAGTGCCATCGGCGGTCTTCCTCCACATCGCTTCGGGACGACGCCACGGGTTCGTTATAGCCGTGCCGATGGGAAAATCGTAGCCGCGCTCTTGCTTCCGGGTGCCTCGATTGAAATAATAACCCCTCTACAATCCGACCGATGTACGGGACACCCGTTTGTCGCGTGGTGTCCCCTTTGTGTTTTGCAGCGAGACGCGAACATGGCCGATTCCGTGGTACTGGTGACGGAGAAGCGCGACACGCGCGGCACACGCACGGCGCGGCGGCTGCGCCAAACGGGCCGAGTGCCCGGCGTCGTGTACGGGCACAAGGAAGCGACGCTGTCGGTGTCGGTGGCCGCCGACAGTCTGCTCTCGGCGGTGCGCCACGGGGCGCGGGTCGTCGATTTGCAGTCCGACGCCGGTCTGCAAAAGGCGCAGATCGCCGAATTGCAATGGGACCACCTGGGCGTGGAAGTGCTGCACGTCGATTTCCGCCGCGTGGCCGCCGACGAGCGCATCCATGTCACGGTCCCTGTCGAGATCAAGGGCATCGCTCCCGGCGTGACCGCTGGCGGCATCCTCGATCAGCCCATTCACACGCTGGCCATCGAGTGCCTGGCCGTCAGCGTGCCGGATTCGGTTCGCGTCAACATCAACGAATTGCAGCTCGACGGCGCCATCCACGTGCGCGATCTGCATCTCCCGCCGGACGTGAAGGCGCTGGTCGATCCCGACGCCATCGTCGTTCACATCCGGGCGCCGCAGGTCGAGCCGGAGGCCGCCGCGGCGGGCGAGCAGGCCGAGCCGGAAGTCATCGGTCGCAAGGCCGCCGAGGAGGAAGGCGAGGAGGAGAAGTAACGCAGAATGCAGAATGCAGAATGCAGAATTCTTCTCATTCTGCATTCTGCATTCTGACTTCTGCATTGAGATGAAAGTCGTGGTCGGTCTGGGCAACCCCGGCAGGCGCTACGACGGGACGCGGCACAACGTCGGCTTCGCCGTGATCGACAGCCTGGCGTCGGGTCCGCGAGCCGGCCGGTTTCAGTCGCGCTTTCAGGCCCAGGTGTGCGAACTGGTCGAGGACGCGGGCAAGATTCTGCTGGTCAAGCCCGAGACGTTCATGAACCTGAGCGGCCGTTGCGTCCGCGAGGTTCTGGCCTTCTACCAGTTGCCGCTGACCGATCTGCTGGTGGTGTGCGACGACATCAACCTGCCGCTGGGCAAGCTGCGCGTCCGGACCAAGGGGACGCACGGAGGCCACAACGGACTGCGCGACATTCAGAACCACCTGGGCACGACGGAATACGCTCGCCTGCGTCTGGGCGTCGATTCGCCTCGGGACGACGCCGTCGATCACGTCCTCGGCCGCTTCAGCGCCGCCGAGCGCCGGGTGATCGACGACGCGGTGCTGCTGGCAGCGCAGGCGGTGCTGGTGTGGGCGAGCCGGGGTGTCGAGGCGTGCATGAACCAGTATAACGGACCCAAGGAACCTAAGCAGGATTGAGAGCGAGTCACGAAATGCCAGCCAACGTCTACGAGTGCATGTTCCTTCTGGACACCAACAAGGTGGCCGGCGATGTCGCCGCCGCCGCGAAGCAGTTGCACGGCATCCTCGAGCGCAATCAGGCCGAGGTGCTGGCCAGCCGGCCGTGGGACGAACGCCGCCTGGCCTATCCGATCGACGGCCACAAGAAGGGACTGTATTATCTGACCTACTTCCGCACCGAGGGCAAGCACATCGCCACCATCGAACACGATTGCGCCCTCAACGAAACCATCGTGCGTGCCTTGATCCTCAAGGTCGATCCCAAGCACGTGGACATCATGCTCCAACTGGCCCGCGACGAGCACGCCGTCGCCCTGCAAACCGTCACCGAGCCGCCGGCCGATGAGGAAGGGGTGGGTGGCGGCGACGAGCGCGACGGCGAGCGCGGCCATCGTCGCGGCCCGCGCCGCCGCGAGGAGCCGAAGGAGGAGTAACGGGCTTACCAGCCCGAAGCGCCAGCGAGGGCTTGTTGTCAGCCCTCGCTGGCGCTTCGGGCTGGTAAAGTGAGCGCACTTTGGGGCTTGCGCGAGTTCCGACCGAGAAAAATTGCCGCGAACCGAGCTACGACGCTTGCATTGGACTACCAAACGGATGTATAGTATCGGTTGGTAGTGGAGTGTGTGAGTGGTAAATGGACCCGACAAACGGGTTTCTCTCCCCTCCCCGTGCAGGAGAATGCCCAGATGGCGAACCTCAACAAAGTGATGCTCATCGGTCGATTGACGCGCGACCCGGAGATTCGGACTTTTGCAAACGGCGGTAAAGTTGCCCAAATTGGCTTCGCGGTCAATAACCGCAAGAAGAACCAGCAGACCGGGCAATGGGAAGATGAGCCGGTCTTCCTCGATCTGAAAGCGTTCAACCGCGAAACCGGACGCAAACTGGCGGACACAGTCGAACAATACCTACGGAAGGGGATGCAGGTTTATTTCGAGGGCCGGCTCACCGTCGAGGAGTGGGAAGATAAGAACGGCGGCGGCAAACGGAAGGCCGTGAAAATCATTGTGGAGGATTTTCAGTTCCTGGAGCCGCGCCAGGACGGAGGCGGAGGCGAGATGGGTATCCGTGCCCCGCGAGCCAGCGCACCGGCGCCGCGCAAGACGGAGCCGACTTACTCCAACGGCGGGCACGGCGGTTACGAGGAGTCGGGTCCGCCGGAAGAGAATACCGATGACATCCCGTTCTGAGTCGAACGGGAGCAGCTAGACAGGTAGGTAATTCATGGCCAAGCAGCGCAATCAGATTCTCCGAGGCAAGCACGGCGGTATGCAGTTGGTGCTGACCGAGGACGTCGCCCATCTGGGCAAACAGGGCGAGGTGGTCGAGGTCAAGCCAGGTTACGGACGTAACTATCTCCTGCCGCGCGGCATGGCCACCATCCCGACTGAACACAACCTCCGTCTGCTGGAGCGTTACAAGATCCGCGTCAAGCAGGCGCGCGAGGCCCGCATCGCCGACCTGAAGGCGCTGGCCGAGCAGATCGCCAAGATGGCCGGCATCACCATCGAGGCCAACGCCAACGAGGACGGCCATCTGTACGGCTCCGTCGCCGCCCCCGAAATCTCGAAGGGACTCAAGACCAAGGGTATGCTCATCGAGCAGGACATGGTTCGCCTGGAGGGGCCGATCAAGGAAACCGGCCTGTACGCCGTGAAACTGAACCTCGGGTACGAGATCGAAACCGAGGTCAAGGTCGCGGTCATCAAGTCGCAGAAGTAAAGGGCGAACGACCAGCCCGAAGCGCCAGCGAGGGCGGCCCTCGCTGGCGCTTCGGGCTGGTCGGAAAAAGTCAGCGCCTCGAAGTTCCGCCTGCGGAAAGGATGCCCACAGGCGCAGACCACAGGGAGGTGGAAGTCCATGCCGGAAGTCATCGGGCCGGACCGTCTGCCGCCGCAAAACCTCGACGCCGAGCGCTCCGTTCTCGGCAGTATGCTGCGCGACAACGACTGCATCGACGTGGTCGCGCAAATCATCGTCGCCGAGAGTTTCTATCTCGACGCGCACCGCAAAATCTTCCAGGCCATCTCCGACCTGCGCGACAAGGGCGGCCAACCTGTCGATCTGGTCATCCTCGCCGAGGAGCTAATCAAGCGCGACCAACTCGAAGACGTGGGCCGCGCGCCCTACCTCGCCGAGTTGTGGGACGCCGCGCCGACGGCCGCCAACGCCGAGTATTACGCCAAGATCGTCCGCGACAAGTCGATTGTCCGCAGCCTCATCCACGCCAGCACCGAGATCCTCCGCGACGCCTACGATCAGAACCAGCCGGCCGAGGAGATGCTGGAAGGAGCCGAGCGCAAGATCCTCGATGTGGCGCAAATGGGCGTGACCGGCCAGACGATCACGCTGCAAGAGGCGATCACGGAGACGTATCGCCGCATCGACGACCGCGCCAGCGGCAAGCTCAAGGCGGGCGGTCTCTCGACCGGCTTCGCGGACCTCAACGAAATCACGGCCGGCTTGCACGACGGCGAACTCGTCATCATCGCGGCCCGTCCGTCCGTGGGAAAAACATCTTTTTCACTCGCTATCGTGCTTAATATCATCACCGAGGAGAAAGAGCCGGTTTTCTACGTCAGCCTCGAACAGTCACGCATCGAGTTGGCCGAGCGCCTGCTGTGCGCTCAGGCCCGCGTGGACAGTCATCGCTTGCGTAAGGGCATGCTCAGTTCCGACGACATGGACCGCTTGATCGAGGCGGGCGGTGTGCTGCGGAGCGGCAAACTGTTCATCGACGATTCGCCGGCGCAGAGCATGTTGCGCATCGCCGCCAACGCGCGGCGCCTGAAACTGCGGCAGGGCATCAAGCTCATCGTTATCGACTATCTGCAACTCATCGAGCCGGACAATCGCCGCGATCCGCGCCAGGAACAGGTGGCCCAGATCAGTCGCCGCTTGAAGGCGCTGGCGAAGGAACTGCAAATCCCCTTGGTCGCGCTGGCCCAAGTCAACCGCTCGTCAGAGGACCGCCAGGACCACCGGCCGCGCTTGGCGGATTTAAGAGAGTCGGGAAGTATCGAAGCCGACGCGGACACCGTCATGCTGCTGCATCGCCCCGACCGCTACGAACCGGGACAGCACGAAGGCATCATCGAGGTGATTATCGGCAAGCAGCGCAACGGCCCGACCGGCGAAATCACGCTCGCCTACCTCAAGCAGTACATGCGCTACGAGGATTACGCCCCCGGCACGCCCTTCGACAGCTAACGACGACCCAGACGGTTCGCGCTCAACTCATCAGGAACATCAGCACCGTGGCCACGGCGTTGTTGATACCGTGGGCGATCATGGGAGGCACGAGCGTGTCGCGCCATTCGCGCATCAGCGTGAACGCCAACGCCAGCGCCATCAGCATCGGCACCGCCAGGAAGCCTTGCGGGTGAATCACCGCGAAGAGGAAACTCACCACGATCGCACTGAAGAACACGCTCAGCGCCGGCCGCAGGCCGGAACTGGCGGAGCGCAGGTGACGATAAAGCACACCGCGGAACATCGTCTCCTCGACGACCGGAGCGACGACGGCGGCTACGAACAGTACCTCCAGCCACACCCACCAGCTCGCCCGGCCCGCCCAGAAAACGATGGGGTGCCCCGGCGCGTTGCTGGGACCGAACTCCTCCGGGCCGAAACCGAGGAGATCGCGCAGTTTCGTCAGAATGACGAACAGGAGAATGCCGAGAACCAGCATCGGCAGGGCCATTGCGTAGCAGCCGGGACCGAGGAGCAGTTCCAACAATGGCCGGCGACCGGCGTGCCAGCCGATGTCGCGGCGCACCTGGCGCCAGGGAATGCCGCGCAGCACCGGCCAGCCCAGTGCGGCCAGGCTGCCCAGCGCGGCCAAGCCGCTCAGTGCCAGGCTGCCCTCGCGCAGCGATAGCCGATCGAAGAGGTAGTGCGCGCCGACGCTCAGGCCAAGGAACAGTAGCATGTACAGGGCGAACGTCTCGGCGTAGACGCCGTGGTGCGGCGAACCGGCCGCCAGGCCGCCGCGCAGACGGTTCAAAAAATAGAGCACGGACAGCGTGGCGAGCAGGGCCAGGCCGACAAAGCCCAGACAAGCCATGAAGCCGCCGACGCCGAGCAGCGACCACACCGTTCGCGTGGCCGGAGCCAGCACCGCCTGCCGCGCTGAATCGTCCGCGCCGCGCGGCGCCAGCGCGAGGTCGCCGAACCAGCCGAGTTGACGGCGCAGTTCTTCCTTCTGGTCCTCCGGCAGGGACGCCGCCGCTTTGGGATCCTTGGCGCGGACGGCGTACAGATGATCCAGCAGCCGGGCCGTCTCGGCATCCTCGGCCGAGGGTTCGCCGCAAACTTCGCGATAGCGTCGATCGAACTGATGCAACTGCTCGCGCGCCTCGTCCGGTCCCTTCAGCTCGCCGGCCAGCACAACGAAGCGCAGACGCTGCGCGTAGGTGCCGCGGTTGAGCGTGTCCTTCGCCTCGTTGTAGAGCTGCTCCCGCCCGCTTTCTTTGCCGCCCAGAAAACGCTCCGCTCCCACCAGATAGCGGCCTTGAAGGCGCATGGTCACCAGATCGTAACGCTGCTTTTCGAGCGCGGTGACGGTCGAGTAGCGCCACAGGATGAAGGCGACGGCGGCGCAGATGACGAGCCAGGCCAGCAGTGGCCGGCCGCGGCGCACCGGCGGGGCGGCGGCCGGCGGTTCCAGCTGAATGTTGAGCGCTTGGGACATACGTTTCTCCAGGAAACGGCGAGCGGCCGCGTCATACGCGCATGGTCTGCCAGCGTCCGCCGGCAAACCGCGTCAGGAAGAACACGCCGCGCACCAGCAGATCGGCGAACATCGCCAGCCAGGCGCCGAGCAGTCCGAGATTGAAACCCCGATAAACGCCCAGCGGTCCCAGGTCAATCTCCGCCCGCGTCAGCAGATAGGCGAGCGGGATGCGCAGCAGGAAGAAGCCGAACCAGGTGAACAGCACCGGAACGCGCGTATCGCCGGCGCCGCGCAGGGCGCTGGTGAAGACGATGCACGACGCCAACCCCGGCATGGCGAAGGCGATCAGACGCAGCACCGGCACGCCCTCGTCGATGATCGGCTGCTGTCCGGGATCGGGGCAGAAGAAGCGGAACATTTGCGGAGCCAGCAAGTAGAAAATAATCCCCATGAAAGTCATCAGTGCTCCGCCCAGAGCCAACGAGGTCCAGCCGCCGTGAGCGGCCCGCCGCGGATCGCGCGCTCCGAGGTTCTGGCCGACCAGCGTCATCGCCGCCGTGCCGAACGCCCCGCCGGACAGATAGCCCAGCGCCTCCCATTGCAGGGCGATGCCGTGCGCCGCCTTGGCCGCGTCGTCCAGGTGGTTGATGATGCTCAAAAACCACAACTGACCGACGGCCACCGAGAGACTGTCCACCGCGGCCGGCACGCTGACGCGCAGCAATCGGCGGATCAACTCCGGATCGGGCCAGAGTTGCCGCCATTTCAGTTGCAATCCGGCCCGGCCGCGCAGCAAAACCGCAACCACCGCCGAGGCGCCCAGCACGTTGCTGACCGCCGTTCCCAGCGCGATGCCGACGAAACCCATTGCCGGCACCGGGCCGAAGCCGTGGAAGAAGCCCCAGGCCAGCGGTACGTTGAACACCGCCACACCGGCGCGTATCCACAAACCCGTGACCGTGTCACCGGCCCCGACCAGACACGCGATGCCCGCCGCCTCGATCACCTGGAAGACCAGCAGGGCGAACAACGGTTGCAGGTACGCGACGGCCAGACGTGCAACTTCTCCGTGCAGTTGCAGCGCTGCGACCAGCGCGGGCAAACCAAGCAGGGCCAGCAGCGATCCGGCCAAGCCCAACACGACGCCCAGCAGCAACGATTGGTTCGTGACGTGGACGGCGACGCGGCGGTTGCCGGCACCGACGCAGCGGGCGACCAGCGCCGTGCTGCCCACGCCCACCAGCACGGTGTAACTGCTGATGAACCACGCCAGGTAGTTCGCCGTCGTCTGCGCCGCTTGCAGGGCGATTTGCTCGTCCGGGTCGGGAACGTGGGCGTGGCCGGCCAGCCAGCGGTCGGACAAACTGACGGCCAGCACCAGCATCTGTTGCAGCAGGGCCGGCACCGCCAGCACCAGCACCAGATACCACGTCGGCCGGCGCAGATCGAGACGCCCCTTCGCCGATTGCGGACTGCGGATCGCGGTCTGCGGATTGGAAGACAAGCCGCGAGCCGCAAGCGGAGCGGGAGAGGGTGTGTCGGTCAGCTGGTGATCGTCCACTCGGGGCCTCCCGCCATCCCGAAGCGATCGCCGGCGCGAAGCTTGCGCCCCGGCTGCGTCGCCGCCTCGCCGTTGACCGTCACCTGTCCCTCGCGCACCAGCAGTTTCGCCTGTCCGCCGGTGTCGGCCAGACCGACGGCCTTGATCGCGTGGGCCAGCGTTATGTATTCGCCTCGCAGGGTCAGCGTTGCTCCGTCCATCGAATCGTGTCGTTCCTCCTTCCGATAGTTCAGCATAGCGAAAAACTCGATGGGGCGTCGCCCTGCTTTTTTTGTGTTCGCCGTGTAGAATGGGAGTAGAAAAGACGCAAGGCCGTCTTAAAAGCTGGATGTGGGTTTGTCCTCCGCCACACGAAAAACAAGGACCCCTACCATGAACGATCTCTTCGACGAAATCCGCGACCTGAAAACCCGCAACAACGCCGCCATCCTCGCCCACTACTACCAGGACGGCGAGATCCAGGAACTGGCCGACTTCACCGGCGACAGCCTGAAACTGGCCCGCGAAGCCACGAAGGTGCCAAATCCGACCATCGTCTTTTGCGGCGTCCATTTCATGGCGGAAACGGCCAAGATTCTCAATCCCGACAAGCGCGTCCTGCTGCCGGACCTGCTGGCCGGATGCAGCCTGGCCGAGAGTTGCCCCGCCGACAAGCTGGCCCGCTATCAGGAGATGCTCCGCGTCAACGGCCGACGCTTCCAGACGGTCACGTACATCAACAGCACCGCCGCCGTCAAAGCGCTGTCCGACTGGGTCGTCACGTCCGGCAACGCCGAGGCCATCGTCCGCCGCGTCCCGCCGGATTACGAAATCCTCTTCGTGCCGGACCGCCATCTCGGCCAGTATCTGCAAGAAGTGACCGGCCGCAAGATGATCCTGTGGGACGGCGCCTGCATCGTCCATGAAATCTTCAGCGTCGGCGATTTGCTGGCGATGAAGCGCAAACTACCCGGCGCCGTCACCCTGGCTCATCCGGAATGTCCGGCGAACATCCGCGAGCACAGCGATTTCGTCGGCGGCACGGAGGCGATGCTCAAGCACCTGGTGACGTACACGCAGCCGACGGATTTCCTGGTGGCCACCGAGGCGAACATGATGTGGCAGATGCAGAGCAAGTTCCCGCGGCATCGCTATCATCCGGTGCCGGGCATCACCTGCGCTTGCAACAAGTGCCCGCACATGGCCCGCAACACACTCGAAAAACTGCGCGATTGCCTGGCCAACGGCACGCCGGAAATCACCTGGCAGCCGACCTTCGACCGCGCCCGCGAAGTCCTGCAACGCAGCTTGCTCAATTAAGGAACCACGAAACACACGAAAAACACGAAAAAAAGACAAAAAAGAGTAAGAAAAGAACAACGTCACGACGGATGGCCCGTTTGGTTGCCTGGGAGTGGGTATTCTTCTTTGTCTTTTTTTCGTGTGTTTCGTGTGTTTCGTGGTTCCTCTCTTTCTTTAGGGAGCGTTCGATGCCGTTGATTCCGAATCGCTTTCTCTTTCGCCTTGCCTATCCGTGCCGTTACGTCGCCGAGGCGCCGCGCGAGGGGGATGAATTGCTCGATCTGCCGGCGGCGTGCCGGCTGGATAACTTCAGCGATATGGACGAACGGCGGCCGTTCGCCGACGTGCGCGTTGGCTGGAACGAGGGCGGCCTGGCGCTGCAAGTCGAGGTGCGCGGCAAGGCGGAAACGCCGGTCGGCGACGCCGCCCGTCCGCGTCACTCCGACGGCGTGACCGTGTGGATCGACACCCGCGACGCGCGGACGAGCCATCGCGCCAGTCGTTACTGTCATCAATTCCACTTCCTCGTCGCCGGCGGCGGACCCGACCGGGATGAACCCGCCTTCGTGCAGAGCAAGATCAATCGCGCCTTGCAGGACGCGCCGGTCGTCGCCGCCGAGACCGTGCCGTTTCAGTTCGTGCGCCGCACCGGCGGCTATCGGTTGGAGGCGTTCTTGCCGGCGACGGCGCTCAACGGGTTCGACCCCGAGCAGAATCCGCGCCTGGGCATTCACGTCGCCGTTCACGATCGGGAATTGGGAGAGCAATCGCTGAGCGTCGGCGGCGATTTTCCGTGGGCCGAAGATCCGAGCCTGTGGAGCGTGCTGGAATTGGTGAAGGAAGAAGCGGAAGGATAGGGGCCAAAAAGACGACGAGCGGGGCCGCCTTGGCAACCCCGCTCGTCGAGATGGTTTTACATTTTAGTAGCGGCCGCGTCCACCGCCGCCACCGCCGTAGCCGCGACCACCACCGCCGCCGCCGTAGCCACGACCGCCGCCGCCACGACCGCCGCCGCCTTCGGGCTTCGGACGCGCTTCGTTGACCGTCAGCGAGCGACCGTCGATCTCTTTGCCGTTCATGTCGGCAATGGCCGCCTGCGCTTCGGAATCGCTACCCATCTCCACGAAGCCGAAGCCCTTGGAGCGACCGGTGTCCCGGTCCATGATGACCTGGGCCGACACCACGCTGCCGTGCGCTTCAAACAAGCGCTGCAGGTCGCTGTCGGCGACGGAATAGGGCAGATTGCCCACGTACAACTTCTTGCCCATGAGGGCCTCCGGAAAGGAACTGGCGAGGCACGCCGTCATCCCACAGGATGACCTGCTCCGCACTACATTAACTTTGGACTTCGGACAGGAGAATGGGAGATGGCGCGGAGGCGAGCATCACGTCCATGGACCGATCCACAAAGCCCACAATGCCAGGCATTGTAACATCCACTCCCCGCCGTGAATAGAGCGATTCTTGTTTTTCACACTCGATCTCTCTCGCCCACTTTACCCGGCTCACGGTGGACAAGCCGTCGATCGCTCCTTACCCTACAAACGGACAACCCTGGCTTGTCGGGTAACGAACATGAGCGACACGCATCTTCTTGAGATTCTCCGTCCGCAACTCGACGATCTCCGTGCCCGCGGCTTGTACAAGAGCGAGCGCCAGCTCGAAGGACCGCAGGACGCGGCGATTCAGGTCAACGGCCGCGAAGTCATCAACTTCTGCGCCAACAATTATCTCGGCCTGGCGAACCATCCGGCCATCGTCGAGGCGGCGCACGAGGGACTGCGCCGCTTCGGCTACGGCATGGCCTCGGTGCGCTTCATCTGCGGCACGCAGACGCTGCACAAGCAACTCGAAAGCACCATCGCGCGTTTTCTCGGCAAGGACGACGCGATTCTTTACAGCTCGTGCTGGGACGCCAACGGCGGCTTGTTCGAGACGATCCTCGGCGACGAAGACACCGTGCTGAGCGACGAACTGAACCACGCCAGCATCATCGACGGCATCCGTCTGTGCAAGGCGCGGCGCGTCCGCTACCGTCACGGCGACATGGGCGAGTTGGAGAAGGGCCTGCGCGAATCGGCCAACGGCCGGCTGCGTTTGATCGTCACCGACGGCGTGTTCTCGATGGACGGAGCGATCGCCAAACTTCCTGAGATTTGCGATCTCGCCGAGCGTCACGACGCCATCGTCGTCGTGGACGACAGCCATGCCACCGGCATCCTCGGCGCGGGCGGACGCGGCTCGCCGGAGCAGCTCGGCGTTCTGGAGCGCGTGGACATCATCACCAGCACGCTGGGCAAGACGCTGGGCGGCGCTTCCGGCGGCTTCACCTGCGGCCGCGCCGAGGTCATCGACTTTCTGCGGCAGCGTTCGCGGACGTATCTGTTCTCCAACGCTCTGCCGCCGCCAATCGTCATGGCCGCCCTCAAGGCGTTGGAGCTGGTTGAGAAGAGTAGCACCCTGCGCGACCGACTACACGACAATGCCCGCCGTATGCGAATCGGGCTGGAAGCGGCCGGCTTCCAACTCAAACCGGGACAGCACCCCATTCTGCCGGTCATGCTCGGCGACGCCACCTTGGCGACGCGCATGGCCGACGCCCTGCTGACGCGTGGTGTCTACGTCATCGGTTTCAGCTTCCCCGTCGTGCCGCAAGGGCAGGCGCGCATCCGCATTCAGATGTCCGCCGCTCACACTCCCGAACAGATTGACCGCGCCGTCGCCGCCTTCACCGAGGTCGGCAAGGAGTTGGGAGTGATCGGACGATGAAGTTACCGCTTGTGGCTTCGCGTGGAGATCGCTAAGCCGCAAGCGGTCTGGATTCCTAAGATCATCCCTGGTACTTCGTGGTTCCAAGGGAGACGATCGGCAATGCGGCACGTCCTGTCGGCGCTGGTGCAAAACCAACCCGGCGTCCTGGCTCACATCTCCGGCATGTTGGCCTCGCGCGGCTTCAACATCGACAGCCTCGCCGTCGGCGAGACCGAGCAGCCCAATCTGTCGCGCATGACGTTCGTCGTCCACGGCGACGACGCCGAGTTGGAGCAGGTCCGCAAGCAGCTCGACAAGGTCGTCACCGTGGTCAAGGTGCAGGACATCAGCAGCGAGAACTTCGTCGAGCGCGATCTGATGCTCATCAAGGTCAACGCCACGCCGCAGCAGCGCGTCGAGATTTCGCTGCTCGTCGAGATGTTTCGCGGCCGGGTCGTCGATATCAGCCCCGAAAACTTGCTGGTCGAGATCAGCGGTCAGGAGAGCAAGATCGAGGCATTCATCGAGCTGATGCGTCCGTATGGGATCATCGAGTTGGCCCGCACCGGCCGCATCGCCCTGGTCCGCGGCACGCCTGGTCAAGGAGACGTCCTGTGAGTCAATCGCCTTCCTCGTTGCCTTCGTCCACGCGGCCGGTGCGCCCGGAGCTGGCGGCCCTGGTCAAGAGTTTGCAGCCGGGTCAACGCATCCGCATCACGCAGACAGTGGCCATCAACACGCGCCGCCACTGGCCGGTCACGGTTGAAGGCGTGTTCCGTCAGGTCAATTTCCTGGCGACCGGCATCGCCACCGACCGCGTGCCGGAAGATGACATCGTCGTCGTCACCGTTCACTTCACCAAGGACAACGGCGAGTTGTCGAGCATTACGCTGGACGAAAGCAGTCAAATCGAAGTGTTGCGGTGACAAAGAACTAACCACAGAGTCACAGAGAACACAGAGGCAGATATCTCAAAGCAAAAAATGAGTTGATTCTTTGTTTTCTCTCTTCTTTTCTTCTCTGTGTTCTCTGTGACTCTGTGGTTAGTTCTTCATTTCCGCCGCCACAGCGATTCCTCGCGGAGTCCAAGTTTCTCGATGGTCGCGCGGATCGCGCTCAGAAAACGAGCGGCGTCGCCAGGGTAGCCGGCCGTCGGCCGAAGATCGGGCTGGTGCTCCTGCCAGAAGCGATTGAACTCCAGCATCAGCACCTCGCGCAGATACTTGCTGGTCATCGACGCCAGGGCGACGCAAAGATGCTCGGCGTCGGCGCGCGGCTGGAATGTCAGATGCGTTTCCCTTCCCAGACCATGCACGCGATAGGCGCTGCACGCCATGCTCTCGCGATCGGCCAAAACCAGACCGCCGGGCAGAGCGTGCTGGATCATCGCCGCGTAGGTGTTGCGGCCGCCGTGCTTGTCGATGAAGAACGACAGCGCGTCCGCGCCCGGCAACGTCCGCAAGCACCAGCACAGCAGGCGCGTCAGAGCATGGGCCAGGACCACGCCTTTCGTGCCGCCCTCGTCGAGCAGGGCGTTGAAGCGCGACGGACAGACAATCGCACTGCGAACCTGCCAGCGGCCGACGTCCGCCGCGGCGCAGGTTTCCTCGAAGCGCGCCGTCCACGGTCCCAACTCATCGGGCAGGACGTGGATCGGCAAAGTCTGAACGCCTCGATACCATACCTCGCGCCGCAATTCGTCGCGGTCGTCGGGGCAAGCCCAGGCGACGAGGGCATCGAGGTGCGCCGCCGGCGCGACGCCCGCCCGCCACAGAGCCGCCAGAACGCCGCGCTCCAGGCCGGCGAGACCGCGAGCGGTGTAGACGAGCTTGGAGTCGTCGATGAGCAGCTGTCCCTCGTCGGTGTCCGCGCTCCGGCGGACGGACGGCCGAAGCAGATGCCAGAGGTCGGCGTCGCGGCAGTGGTCCGGTACGCGGCAGGCGACCGAGGTCATGACGAACGGGCCGAGGTTCGGTCCGTAGCCCGCTTCGTCGATGCCGATTACCCACATAAAAAAGTACCAAGGACGAAGTACAAAGTACGAAAGAGGAGTCGGACGATTCCGGCTTTGGTACTTTGTACTTTGTCCTTGGTACTTGTGAAGGAGGCGGCTTCATGATGACCGACAACATTTTCCTCAAGATCGCCGAGAAGAAAATTCCGGCCCGCATCGTCCACGAGGACGAGCATTGCCTGGCGTTCCACGACGTCAACCCGCAGGCGCCCGTTCATGTTCTCGTCATCCCGCGCAAGGTCGTGCCGACGCATGCCGACATCAAGGCGGAGGACCGCGAGCTATTGGGCCATCTGCACCTGGTGGCGGCGCAGATCGCGGAGAAACTCGGACTCGGCGAAGGGTATCGCCTGGTGCTCAATTGCAAGGAGCGCGCCGGCCAGACGGTGCCGCACCTGCACCTGCATCTGCTCGGCGGCCGCGATTTCACCTGGCCGCCGGGGTAAGCACGAATCCAATGCAGAATGTGGAATGCGGAATGCAGAATGAAAACCCGGTTGTCTTTCATTCTGCATTCCGCATTCTGCATTGCATCTTGACTCTTTTGACCCTTCAGCGCATTAGTTATGTCTCGCCTGGTCAGGCGGGAGCGCATCGGGTCGCGTCCGCTCCTGGCCCGCGTGCGGATTACGGACGACCCGCCGCCCCGTTGGAGCAGTCGATGGCACCGCGCGTCCTCGTTACCGGGGGCCTGGGCTACCTGGGAAGCGTTCTCTGCGAGCACCTGCTCGATGCCGGCTTCCAGGTCAAAGCTCTCGATAACCTCATGTACGGGACCGGCCAGCAGGGACTCTTCCACCTCTGCGCCCGACCGGCGTTCGACTTCGTCAAAGGCGATGTCCGCGACGAAATCGTCCTCAAGGCGGCCGTCAAGGACGCCGACGTCCTCATTCACCTGGCCGGCATAGTCGGCGCGTCGGCCTGCGACCGCGATCCGCACCTGGCGACGACGGTCAACCTGGAATCCGTCCGCCTGCTCAACCGCCTCCGCAGTCCTCGCCAACTCGTTATTTATCCGAACACCAACAGCGGCTACGGCGCGACCGACGGAGCGAGTTACTGTACGGAAGACACCCCGCTGCAACCGATCTCCCTCTACGGCCGCACCAAGGTCGAGGCCGAGCAGCACTTGCTCGACAGTGCCAACGTCATCACGCTGCGCTTGGCCACCGTCTTCGGCATGTCGCCGCGCATGCGCCTCGATCTGCTGGTCAACCACTTCGTGTACGCGGCCCTGACCGAGGGCTACATCGTCATCTTCGAGAAGGACTTCAAGCGCAATTACATTCACGTACGCGACGTGGCCGACTGCATGCTCTTCGGCATCGCCAACGCCGCGCGCCTGGTGGGCCGGCCTTACAACCTCGGCCTGGACAGCGCCAACCTCTCCAAGGAAGAACTGGCGCGGAAGGTCAAACAGTACGTGCCCAACTTCTACGTTCACTTCGCCGCGATCGGCCAGGATCCCGACAAACGCAATTACGTCGTCTCCAGTCAGCGACTGCGGGAAGCGGGTTTTGAGGCGCGGCGCTCCCTCGACGAGGGAATCCAGGAACTGCTCAAGGGCTACCGGATGATGGGCCGCGGTCTGTTCAAAAACGCCGCCTAATCGCTGCTTGCCGGAGCGGCCGGCGGATAGCGGGCAACAGATGTCGAATAGCGGATAGCGAAGATCGGAACATCCCCATGCGTGAGAGGTCTACCTGTTTGCACGCGAGTCGCTCCGTCGCCGTGCCGCGCCTCGCCGACTGGCGGACTATCGAAGAGGGTGCTCCGGCCCCGGAAGTGGAGTGGTGGTCGATTGCCGAACTGTTCGCGCGCGGCGACTATGCCACGGTGGCCCGTAAAGGCGGTGAACAGGACTGGCAAAAATACGCCGCGCTCGGTCTCATCGGCAAGACGCGCCAAGCCCTCGAAGGACTGGCTCGCTTCAATCACCCGGAAGCCGATTTTTACGCGGCCGTCGCCCGCTGGATCGGCGGCGAGGATGACGCCGTGCCGGGACTTCTGGAGTGCATCCCCACCGAACACGCCCGCAATCTGCTCGCCCTTTTGCGCAAGCCGCAAATCGAGGTTCTGGCGCAATGGCCATGGCGCCGAGAAGGCTGTTCCGACCTGCTCGGCGGCGCCGCGGCCGACGCGCGCTTCCACGTCGCCAACGTCAGCTTTCACCCCGACGACCTGGCGAACAAACCCTACGCCGACGTGCGCGACTACTGCGGCACACGAGGGACGCCGGATTTCTACATCTGCACCATGGTCGAGTGGCACCTTGTGCCGCCCAACTTGCGGCAACTCGCCTGCCCTCTCTTCGGTCAGACCGCCGATTACGACCTGCACATCCAGACCGTTTATCCCTGGTTGGGCCTGTTCGACGCGCTTTTGGTAACCGATCCCAGCGAATGGCTGGACGTCAGCCAACTCGTCCGCGCTCCCGTCTACACGTTTCCGAAATCGTTCGGAGTGCCGAACGGACTGCCGCCGCTTCGACCGGGAGAGCGCGAGATCGACGTGTATTTATCGGGCACCATGCTGCACCCGTATCATCCGGACAAGGCCCAACTGCTGCACCAACTGCTTGAGGTTTCCGGCCTGCGGATGAAGGTCATCAGCGGCTTCAAGGCGGCGCCGGAGTATTACGACGACCTGTCGCGTTCCAAATGCTGCGTCGCCTTCGTGCGCCACCCCACCGCTCTGCCGACCCGCGGGCTGGAGGCGCTGGCGATGGGCTGCACCCTGGTGGTCCAGGAAGACAGCGTCCTGACGCTGTTCGCCTCTCGCGAGCAGGGCGTCCTGACGTACCGGCTGGAGCGCGGCGACCTGGGTAGGGCGCTTCGCGAGATCGGGGCGGACGGCGCCGGCTTCGCGCGGCGGGCCGAGACGGGCGGGAAGATGATCCGTGAGGAATTTTCCCTCGCGCGGGTGGCGTCCCAGTATTTGCGGTTCCTGACGTTCCTGGCCGCCAAACCGAGAGGCCCCCGCGCGCCGCTGCCTCCGGCGAAGCTTTATCAGAAGCGCTGCGTCCTGAGAAAAGGCTGGCTGCCCAGCGACGACCTCTGCAACAGTCCGGTGCTGCGCGGCATGGCCGTCCACAACCAACGGCAGTTGCAGGACGCCCTGACGCCGGAACCGACTTCGCCCCACGCCCTGATCGACCTGGCGCGGGAATCCGTCCTCGCCAATTGTCCCCGCGCCGAAGAGGGATCGATCCCGGTCCCGCAGTGGTTGGCGTTCTTATGCAAGGTCTACCAGCAAGCATGGGAAGCCTTTCCGCGTTCGCTCGTCGCGCGCTTCAACGGCATCCGCGTGATGCTGCACTTCGGCACGCCGGACCTCGTGACGGAAACGCTCGCCCTGCTCGACGAGACGCTCGGCTTGCCGCCCTCCCACTGGCAGATCGACGCGATGGAGGATGTCTTCCCGTGGGACTTCTTCCCGCAGTTCTTTAATTACCGCGCGTACTTCGATCGCATCACCGCGCATCTCATGCACGGTTCGCCCGCGGAGTCGGACCTGTGCCGGATGATCTTGGCCTCGCTGCACGCTTACCGTGGTTTCTATCCCGCGTCGCACGGCTTCTACTCGCAGAGCCTCGATGATTTTCAGAAGGCTGCCGCGCTCGATCCCGACTTTCCGTATTTTCGGCTGTGGTACGCCGAACAACTGCGGCAACGAGGGCTCGCCGAGGACCGCGAGGCAGCCGGCCGCCTTCTGCGCGAGCTGGCCAACGGTTCGCTCGTCTTTCAAGAAGCGCTTCGGATGCTGGAAAAGGCCGGAGAACTGACCGGCGAGGTGGCGCTTCGCGCGGCCCACAGCCGACAAGTCCTGGACGTTCGCGAGAGCATCGCCATCCCCAAACTGATGTCGGATGTGCCCGACGCCGAACGCCGACGTCAAGACGACATGCATTTTTTGCTGACCGAATTGGACACGCTTCGGCGGCGAGTTCAGGGCATGGAGAGCAGCAAGTTCTGGATGCTCCGGAAGGCATGGTTCGCCGTGAAGCGCCGCCTGGGTCTGGAGCGTCGAACCGACGAGGGGGAGAGGAGGCCGCATGGCGGAGGGGCTTGAGGACGTGACGGCGGCCATTCTTGCCGGCGGGCTGGGCACGCGGTTGCGTAGCCGCATCGCCGACCGTCCCAAGGTACTCGCTCCCGTCCGCGGACGCCCCTATCTGGCGTACCTCCTGGATCAGTTGGCCGAGGCGAGGGTTCGCCGCGTCGTGCTGCTGACCGGCTATCTGGCCGACCAGATCCGTACCGCCTTCGGCGAAACCTACGCCGGATTGCACCTCACCTATTCCGATGAGCCGTCGCCGCGGGGAACCGCCGGGGCGCTCCGCGACGCGCTGCCGCACTTGCCGTCGTCCTCGGTCCTGCTACTCAACGGCGATTCGTTCTGCGCCGCCTCGTTGCTCGACTTCCGGGCGTTTCATCGGCGCTGCTGCGCTGATCTCATCCTCGTCCTCACACGGGTCGAGGATAGTTCACGCTACGGCCGTGTGTGCGTCGCCCCCGATGGCCGTATCCTGCGTTTCGAGGAAAAAAATCAGGCCGCCGGCGCCGGATGGGTGAATGCGGGCATCTATCTCCTCCAGCGGTCGCTGATCGAAGAGATCCCGGCCGATGGTCCGGCATCGCTGGAACGCGACCTGTTCCCGATGTGGGCCGCCGGCAAACGGTGTTGCGCCTTCTTGTCTGGGGCGCCGTTCCTCGACATCGGTACTCCCGAGTCCTACGCCCAGGCGGAGGCTTTCTTCGCCTCGGAGCCCGCGGCGTAAGTAAGGGTTGGCGTTCCCTCGCTGACGCTGCGGGCTCCGACGGAGCGCTTATCCGCGCTGTTGCTGCCACCACAAGAGGGCGACCAGCGTCTTGGCATCGCGGATGGTGCCGTCGCGCGTCCATGCCAGGGCTTGCGTCCAGGGAACGACGTGCGGCTCCAACTGCTCGTCGATCTCCGGCCGCATGACGCCGGGCGTCAGCTGCGAGGCTGCGAACAGGTACGTGCGCTCGCTCAGGATGCCGGGCGAGGGATAGAACTCCAGCAGTTTGCGCCACTCCTTCGCCTCGTATCCGGTCTCCTCGGCCAATTCGCGCACGGCGGCCGCCTCGACAGCCTCCCCCGGTTCCAGGGTGCCGGCCGGGATCTCCCACAGCACTTCATTCAGGATGAAGCGGTGGTTGCGCAGCAGGACGACATGGTCGGCGTCCAGCAGCGGCAGAATGGCCACGGCGCCCGGATGCAGCACGACATCGCGCTGGATCGTCTGGCCGTCGGCCGCCGCGGCGCGATCGACGGCGACCTGAATCTTGCGGCCGCGGTGAACGATGTCCCAGGTCATGGCGATTGCTCCTCGTGGTCGGCCGGTCCAGTTCCAGCGATCCGGCCATGTGATTGCGTGGCTGTGTCCGCGATGATAGAATCAATTCTCTGTTGAGGCAACGCTTCCACCCGGAGACAGTGCCGTCCGGACCGTGGTGACGAGTGCCGGCGCGGGTGGTGGCGAGGACGGCGGAACCTGTGAGTCGCTACGATGCGTGATCCGTTATTCCTGTCGATTCCGTTGGGCCGTCTGTTCGGCATCACTATCCGGGTCCACCTGCTGTTCCCGGTGGTGGCGGTGGCGATGATCCTGCGTCTGGCCTTGAAAAAAGAGCCCGCGCCCATCGAGGGCACCTGGATCGACGGCGTGATGATAGCAGTGCTGCTGTTCGTCTCCGTGCTGCTGCACGAGTTCGGCCACTGCTTCGCGGCCCGCTGGGTGGACGGCGACGCCACCGACATCATGATGTGGCCGCTGGGCGGCCTCGCCAACGTGGACCTGCCGCACCAGCCGCGCGCTCACTTCATCACCGCCGCAGGAGGCCCGGTCGTCAACCTCTTGCTGTGCGTCCTGTGCGGACTGCTCCTCGCCTTCGCGGTCGATCCGTCTTTTCAGCCGCCGTGGAACCCCTTTGTCTGTCCGTTCCGCGGTGCCCCCAAGGAAGTCCAGGGACTGCACGATTGGACCACCAACGCCATCGGCCTGTACACCTGGGGCGGCGATCTGAAGGCCGTCAATCACGTCTGGCCCGTCGTCCTCGCCCGGATGTTCTGGATCAACTGGACGCTGTTTTTGCTCAACGTCGTTCTCGTCTGTTTCCCTCTGGACGGCGGCCGAATGCTGCAAAGCCTGTTGTGGCCGAGCTTCGGTTATCGGCAGGCGACGCTGTGGGTCATTTACGCCGGCTTCGTGATGACCGTCATCGTGGGCGCCGTGTCCATCATCTACGAGGAGATCCTCGTCTTCTGCCTCGCCGTTTTCATCTACGTCTCGTGCCGTGCCCAGCTAATCATCCTGGAAACCGGCGGCGAAGAGGGGTTGTTCGGCTACGATTTCTCGCAGGGCTATACCAGTCTCGAACGCGATCAGTCGCACGTGACGACGAAGAGGACGAGTTGGTGGAAGCGATGGCGCGATCGCCGGGCTGCGCGCAAGTTGCAGCGCGAGATCGAGACGCGCGAGGCCGACGAACGCCGCCTCGACGAACTGCTGGATAAAGTTCAGAAACTGGGCATGAGTGGGCTGACGGATGAAGAACGCCGCTTCATGAAGCGCGTCAGCGACCGCTATCGCCATCGGAACTAACCCTTGTCGTCCCCACTTCGGAACCGAACGCGGAGAAGAGGGAGAACCTTTTTCGCCGTCTTGCCACTATACTGATGTGGACTGATCCCGAAACCACGGACCCTACAAGACCTTCGTCATGGCCGACCTCATCCAACCGCGCACGCTCAAGGGGTTCCGCGATTATCTTCCCGCGTCGATGATTCCGCGCGAACATCTGCTGGAACAGACCCGCCGCGTCTATCGCTCCTACGGCTATGCTCCCATCGACACGCCGGCCCTGGAATATCTGGAGATCCTGAGCGGCAAGGCCGGCGAGGAGTCGGACAAGCTGATTTACCAGTTTACGGATCATGGCGGCCGCGACGTGGCCCTGCGCTTCGATCTGACGGTGCCGTTCGCCCGCTTCGCCGCGCAGTACATCGGTCAGCTGGGCACGCCGTTCAAGCGCTATCATGTCGGGCCGGTGTGGCGCGGCGAGAACACCGGACATGGCCGTTACCGCGAGTTCTGGCAGTGTGACTTCGACACCATCGGCACCACCTCGAACACGAGTGACATCGAGACGGCACTGGTCATTCACGACCTGATGCGCGCGCTCGGCTTCGAGCGCTTCGAGATCCGCATCAACAATCGTCTGGTCCTCAACGGTCTGCTTGAGGAAATGGGCCTGGCCGGCCAGGCGGCGCCGCTCTTGCGCGCGTTGGACAAACTGCCGAAGATAGGTGCCGACGCCGTATGCGCCGAGATGGCCGACAAGGCCGGCGTCGGCCGCGCCCAGGCGGAGCGCGTGCTCGCCCTGGCGGGGATGCAGGGCAGCAACGTCGAGATCCTCGGCCGTCTGGAACGTGAGTTCGGAGGCAATCCGCGCGCCGCCGAAGGCATCGCCCGCCTGCGCGAACTGGTCGCGGTGGCCCGTGACGCCGGCGTCGCCGAGGAACGCATCCGCCTGGATCTGTCCATCGCGCGCGGGCTGGATTACTATACCGGCACGATTTACGAGACGTTCCTGCTCGATAAGCCGGACATCGGCAGCGTCTGCTCCGGCGGGCGTTACGACAACCTCGCCAGCCTGTACACGAAGCAAGTGCTGCCGGGCGTCGGCGCCTCGCTGGGACTCGACCGTCTGCTGGCCGCGATGGAGGAGATGAATCTGCTGCCGAAGGCGAGCACGCCCGCCCCGGTGCTGATGGTGCAGTTCGCTTCGGAGTATCTCGGTGCGTACCAGCGCATGGCCCGTCAGCTGCGGACCGAAGGCATCGGTGTCGAGGTTTATCCGGAGGCGAAGAAGGTCGGCCAGCAGTTGAAGTACGCCGAGTCGCGCGGCTTCCGCGTCGCCCTGATCGCCGGCCCGGACGAGTTCGCCCAAGGCATGTGGCAGGTCAAGGATCTGGCGCGGCGCGAACAGATCAACGTGCCGGCGACGGAAGTCGTGCCGGCCGTGCGCAAGGTACTGAGCCTAACCTGAGCGGGGGTGGGGCATGGATCGCGGCAATCACTACGAGGGGGCGTTCGAGGCGTACCTGCAATGGCACCGTCTCTGTTACGTCGCCGTCGATGAGACGCGCCGGCCGATGCTCGGCGAATCGTCGGTCAAAAGTCTGGACTTCATCGTCTTCGGCCAGAGCGGCGCCCGCCTGGTGGTCGATGTCAAGGGCCGCCGTTTCCCCGCCGGCCGCATCGGCAAACGACGCCGCGTCTGGGAGTGCTGGTCCACGCAAGAGGACATCGACGGCCTGGAGCGCTGGGTCGATCTGTGGGGTTCCGGCTACCAGGGACTGCTCGTTTTCTGCTATCACATCCTTCCCGGCGAGGAGTTGCCGGCCGACATCGAGGATCTGTGGACGTGGCGCGGTCGTCGTTACCTTCTGCGGGCCGTGGAGGTGAGCGACTATCGGCGGCACATGCGCGTCCGCAGTCCGAAGTGGGGCACGGTCACGCTGCCGCGCGCGGCGTACCGCGAATTGGTGCGTCCGCTGCATCACTACACATGCGCGGAAATGATCGTGCCGCCGGGCGCGGCCGAGCTGCGCGAAAAGGTCTGGGACAGTTGGGAAGATCCGGCCGAATACCCGGATAGTCCGTGGCGGTCGTGAACCGATCCCCTCTCACCTCTGGGCTTTACCAGTCGTCCGCAAGAACAGGGGTTGCCCAAGTTTTATCCCGTTGTCGGGACAGCTTACGCACTCAAATAACACGTAACCGTCGAAGAGAGGCGGCGATGCAACGCTATCGTAAATCGCTGCTTCCTAGTTGATTTTCGAGTTGAGGATAAGGGAGCAGTAGAGGGAGATCATGGGGAGATATTGGGGAGCTAAATGAGAAATGGACATTTTGGAAAAGTATTGTTGACTTTCGGGGGGGGGGAACGGGATTAGAATCTATTAAGTCGTCGCGAAGCACCTCTGCGCCAGGAAGGAGTTCATCATGCTGGAGAACTTGTGTTCGTATCTGTACACCAGTTTCGCATTCCTCGTTGGAAACCTGTTTTCGCCAAACGCCTCTGGGAGGAAGAAGAACCGCCGATGCACGGTCACGCTCGAAGGGCCGGAGGTGTTTGAATGCCGCATCACTCCTTCCACGGCTGTCTATTGGACCGCAACAACGGCAGGGGATTGGAATAATGCACAGAACTGGACGGATGAAAACGGCAACCATGTCGTGCCAAACCAAAATAGCGATGTGATCTTCGGACAACTGACAGGAAATAATGACTGCACAATGTCCATACCTAACGGAACCACCATCAATTCGCTGACAATAAATGCCACATATGGAAGCCATACCATTACGCTAAACGGACGTTTGACAGTCGATAATGGTATCCTCATGGAAGCGGGCAATATCGCGCAGCCAAACGGAGATCAGTCTTCGATTACTTGTTGGGGTTCTTTGAACTGGACTGGTGGCACCATTAACAGTAGTGCAACTGTGTCAACACTTACCATCAACAACGAAATTAGCACTATTTCTGAAATAGCCACAAAGACATTGGGAGATAATATCCAACTAAATGGAGAACTGGATTTACAAGGGAATAATGCCAACAGTTCAGGCAACGAATTGAGGCTAACCAACAATGCGAACTTTACTGTGGGTAACATTGGGAAACTCGTATTAAATGGCGGTGCGGATGGCATCACGAACGCCAGTGGTAGCAACGGGGTGCTTACTAACAATGGTGTTGTATCGGCTGTAGGTGCAACCGGCAGTCAGAACTTGGAGTCCATTCCCATTGTGAACATTGGCCCTAATTCACAACTTGTGGTAGGGGATGCGAATGGAACTGCAACAACTCTTGAGATTACTGACTCCAACCCTCAAAACGGTGTTTCCGTTTTAAACAATGGTGGCACAACGACAATCTACACAGGCGCAACTTTTCGTCCTTTGTCTGGCTTTACTCAACAAGGCGGAACCCTTGAGATTGGTGGGACAAGCGGGACTGCCAAATTATCCGGTGCGACAGCCGCCTCTTCCGTTGTTATCAACGGTGGACTTGTTAAATTCGATGCTGCGGCTGACAACTTGTTGGTTAGTTTCAATTTCACGGAGACTGCTGGTGGTCTGCAACTCACAGTGGATGCCACGGCCCTCGATTGGAACACGATCACTTCAAATGCTGGTAGCATCACGATAGCCAACCCTTGTACCGTGGTGGTTAACACCATCAACATACCCGCAGGAGGTATGCCAACAAAGCAATGGCCCATCTTCTTTTCTTCTAATCTTTTTGGCGTGAACGCTTCCGTGACAGTTGGCAATGCTGTCAATTGGGTTTTCAATGGTTTCAGATACACACTTGGTGGCAACGGAACCCAAATTTTCTTTCTCCAGAGTTGATAATGACTTTTGGTTTTCCTTTCCGGAGGAACCTTCATGAACAGGGTTATTCTCTTTATTGTCAGTGTGGTGTTAGTGACACAGCCAGTACTTGCGGGAGTAAACACTGGTGTCGTTGTCGCCGTAACGGAGAAAGGCTTTACCATTAGGCCAGACTATGTGGAGAAGATGACCGTTGATTTCGGCCCCGATATGGGGAAGAGGCATAACAAATTCGTGCCTCCCGGCTCCCCGCTCGGAGCAACATCCGATCAGATCAAGACAGGCATGAAGGTGCAGGCATGGTATCGTAAAACAGAGGACGGTAGTTATGAATGCTGGCTTGCAAAGATCATTGTCGAACAGATCGGCCCAAGAGAAATTGATTTTTCTTCGATGTTGACAAAAGGGAATGATACGGTTTCGGAATGTACTGTCCGAGTCTATGGGTACAATAAACCTAAGAGGGGTGAGCAAAGTGTTGTCATCAACCAAGGGATCGTCTTCAAAGATGGCACTTCCCTGAAACGCATCAGGGAAGGAATCAAGGAAATGCTTGCCAAGAATGGCTGGAAGGTCAAGGAAAGCGATGATGGGAAGTTGGTCATCGAGGGAGCAAAAGATTACCCGGTACTGTTCATGAATGCCGAGGCCAAGGGCTTACCCAAAGACCGGCAACCGAAGGTTCGGCTGCTCGACCCTAGCAAGTAACTGTCCTGATAGAGATACTCCACGGCCTCGCTGTTGTGGGCTCCCTCTTCCACTCTTTTCAGGATGATTGCAATGACCCTCCCACAAGATGCACTTTTTCAACGCTTTCAGATCCACAATATGGACCTGGGCGGCTGGATCCGTTTCTTCACGAACTCTGATTCACTCGGACACCCGGACCTTCCCTTTTACCTTTCTTACGCCCTGATGCAGTGGTTCCGAGCAAACCCGCAATATCGGTTGCGATTCGTCGTCCCCATCAGCAAGGAAGGAACCACCGTCGAACTCTACGCTTTCTACGAGCAGCATTTGTTCGCGGATCGCTCTGGCGTTCAGTCGGAGGCAGGATCGCCAAATCAAGGATGAACCTCAACCGAAACAATCGAATTTGAATCGCTTTCTACAACTTGGTCAAACAAGTAGCACGATAAATCCTGAGTGCATGAATTGACTCCCTCCCCTTCACGAGGGGAGGGAGCACAAGAACACAAACCACCATATGTCGATCAGCGGCTGGGCTGCAAGCGGCCCTCCACCTCCGTCACCAATCGCGACACCGGAAGCGAGTGCTTCAGCAGTCTCCCATCCCTGCCTAGCAGGAACGCCTGCGGTACTTCCTGGATGCCGAAGCGCACGGCGACGGCGCCTTGCAAGCCGCCAGCCTGATACAGATGGACGCCGGCGGTCAGACGCCCCGACAGGAAGCCGCGCCCCTGAGCGGGATCGTCGTCCATGTTCACGTAGACGACCTCCAAATCGCGGCCGTGGCGATCGGTGATCTGTTTCAGCGCCTCGAAATCCTCGGAGACCTGCGGACTCGTGCTCGTCCAGAAGTAGACGACCACCAACTTGCCGCGACACTGATCGACGTTGAACGTATCCTCGTTGCCGCGGCCCGACGCATAGAGGAGCGGCAGTTGCAGTCGCACGACGCCGCGGCCCTGATCCAATCGCCACAACGCGCCCTCGGCTTTGCGGGCCGCCGCGTCGCTGGAGAAGTGCTCCATCAGGTAACGGTAACAGCGGCTGGCCTCGTTGGTCTCGCCCAGCGATTCGCTGATGCGCCCCGCTTCCAGGACCGCCTGGGCCGCCTCCGGCATGTCGGCATGTTCCTGGGCGAATTGCAGTAGGCGCGTGCATCGGTGCTGCTGCGACTTCGCGTTGTCGCCAGTGCTTTCCAGCACGCGCATGCAGTCGGCCTGGATCTCCTGCAACACCGCGTAGTGAACGACGGGACTGTCGGGAAAGGCGCGGGCGAGTCGCCGCGGCAACTGCCGCAGCCGATCGACCGCGATCGGTTGCTCCTTGGGCGCGAGCAGGGCGGCGCTGTAGAAGCCGTCCACGGCCATCCGCAGCGTGCTGTCGCGTTCCTTGTCCCGCGAGTGGACGGCCAAGCGCAGCAGCACCTCGGCTTGCTCCAGATGGTATTGCCAGGATTGCGGCGATTGGGCGTCGCGGTCGATGAGTTGGCTCAGCTGGCTCAACCGTTCCAGCAAGGGACGCATTTCCTTCTCGTCGGCCAGTTGCTCCGTCGAGGCGGCCGGCGCGGCGCCGTCGGGGGCCGCGATGGGAGTGGCGGATGGGAAGGCCAGCGCGTTCGCGGCCATCAATAGGGAACTGCCGAAGGACGGCAGCCAGTTCCAGATACGTCTCATAGGCATCCGTTCCTAACTAGCCGGGAACGGCAACCGACCCGTCGTGGGTAGTCCCCGCCACGTTACACCCCCTTCGGTGTGGGCGCATGGCCGAGATTTTATGCGGTAGTCTGCCGTCCCCGGATGACACACATTGCCTGTCTTTGTCGGTCGGTTTTCATCTTTCGGATGAAGGGATCGGAGCGGCGGAACACGATGCGCCGGCAGAAGGAAAACTTTTGGCGGTTGATTCGTCACATTCGCTACGGATTATCGGATGACTGGAGAAGATGGAGGGTTTTGATGCGGATACGGACAACGCAGCGGCGTGGAGAGGATACCCCTCGTCGAGCGTGCCGGGGTGAGACCGGCGTCCAATCGGGCGGCACGACGGGAAAAACTTGACAGAAAGTCAAAAAGTTTCTTGCCCTGGGGCGATTGGCCGATATACTTTTCACACATCAACGGATGTGGGGAACTCCTTTCTTTGGAGCATGAGGACAATCGGTTATGTTAAGCAGTGTCGCGGCGGAGGTGGATTTTATCGAAGAGTTGCGTCTGCGTCGCTGGGCGCGGGAGCACTACGTTCCGCGCAATCAGCGCGAAATGTCCTGGCACGCGGTCATTCTCGACGAGATGGACCGCAAAGACAGTGAGATGGTCGAGATCGAACCCGTCTGCACCTGCGCCTAATCGGATAACGCCGACGGGCACCAATGGGCCGCTTGCGGCTTAGCGACTCCGATCGCTAAGCCGCAAGCGGCTTTTTTGTTACCGGCGCTCGGCGAGGGGCTTGACCGTTCGCGCCTCCGGGCCGGTGTAGCGGCCGCGCGGACGGATAAGACGATTGTGCTGCTGCTGCTCGATGAAGTGCGCGCTCCAGCCGCTGACCCGCGACATGACGAAGATCGGCGTATACAGGGGAATCTCCAATCCCAGGGCGTGATAGAGGCGGCCGGCGGGCCAGTCGAGATTGGGGAACAGGTGTTTCTCGGCTCCCAGGATGCGCTCGATGATCTCGGCCGTCTCCTCCCACTGCTGCGAGCCGGCGGCCGCAGCCGCGTTTCGGGCGTAGGTTTTGAGGATGCCCGCCCGCACGTCGCCGGCTTTGTAGACGCGGTGGCCGAAACCCATGATGCGCTCCTTGCGCGCCATCGCCTCGCGCAGCCATTTCTCCGCATTCGCGGGACCGCCCGTTTTCTGCAGCAATTCCATCACCTTCTCGTTCGCGCCGCCGTGCAGTCGGCCCTTCAGCGCGCCGATGGCGGCGACGATGGCCGAGTGCAAGTCGGATTCCGTCGAGCAAACCACGCGGGCTGTGAACGTTGAGGCGTTGAATTCATGCTCGGCGTACAGGATCAGCGACACATCGAGGGCGCGCGCGTCGGCCGCGCTCGGCTCATTGCCCCGCAGCATGTACAGGAAGTTGGCCGCGTGTCCGAGATCCGGCCGCGCCGCGACGGGCGGCAGTCCCTTGCCAAGGCGATAGAACACGGCGATGGTCACGGGGATCTGACCCAGCAGTCGCTCCGCCTTGCGCAGATTGGCGTCGCGGGACGAGTCGCCGGTGTCGGGATCGAAGTGCGCCAGGATGCTGACGGCACTGCGCAGCACGTCCATCGACGGCGCTTCCGGCGGCAGCGCTCCGAGCAGATTGAGCAGCGGGCTGGGCAGACAACGCGATGCGGCCACGCGCTTCTGAAAGTCCGCGAGCTGCGGCATGGACGGCAGATCGCCATGCAAAAGCAGGTAGGCGACTTCGTCGAAGGTGGTCTTCTCGGCCAACTCGGTCACGGCGTAGCCGCGATAACGCAAGCCATCGACGACTGTGGAGATGGCCGTCTCGCCCGCGATCACGCCTTCCAGACCCGGCGAATAAATCTCCGTCGTCATCGCTCACCCTCCGACTCGTGTCATCCGAAATAGGTTCGGTCCCGCTCCTCATATCCGGCGTAATCCAGCAGGTCGTACAGCTCCGCGCGCGTCAGCATTCGATCGAGTTGCTCGCGCTGATGGCCCTTGGCGAGAATGTCCGCCAGCGCCGTCTCGGCCGCGCGCAGGGCGACGCGCAACGTCGTCACCGGATAGAGGACCATACGATAACCCAGGGCCGCCAGCTCGGAGAAGTCCAGATTCGGACTGCGGCCGAACTCGGTCATGTTCGCCAGCAGCGGCACAGGCGCCAGCGCCTTGGCGAAGGCGGCGAACTCGTCCTTGCTCTCCAGCGCTTCGGGGAAAATGACGTCTGCCCCGGCCTCGACGTACAGCCGCGCACGCCGTACCGCCTCCTCGAACCCGGAGACGCCGCGCGCGTCGGTGCGAGCGATCAGCACGAAATCCTGATCGCTCCGGGCCGCCGCCGCCGCCCTCAGCTTCGCCGCCATGACCTCGGGTTCGACCAGCTGCTTGCCCGACAAATGGCCGCAACGCTTGGGCATCTGCTGATCTTCGAGATGGATGCCCGCGACTCCGGCGGACTCGAACAGGCGAACGGTTCGCTCGACGTTGAGCGCTTCGCCGAAGCCGGTGTCGGCGTCGCACAGGAGCGGCAAGCGCGTCGCCGCGGCGATCGTCCGCGCCGCCTCGACGAACTCCGTCAGCGTCAGCAGGCCGACATCCGGCAGCGCGGTCGAAGCCGATAGCGCGGCCCCCGAAAGATAGACCGCGTGGAAGCCGAGGCGTTCGGCGATGCGTCCGACCAGGGCGTTGAACACGCCGGGCACGGCGATCGGCACCGCCGTCCAGGCTTCGCGCAACCGGCGGCCGGGAGAGGAGGTGCCTTGTCGCGGTTCCTTCATGCGCGTCGCTCCGTGCAGGATAGGAGGGCCGTACACTCGCCGAAGTGGATTCCTCACTAGCCCGGAGCGCCAGCGACGGGCGCCGTGGCCCGTCGCTGGCGCTCCGGGCTAGTCATCGGATAAACGCTTCTTACCTATCGATCTCGCCCATGACGATGTCGATGCTGCCGACGATGGCCGGCACGTCGGCGATGAGGCAGCCGCGACAGATTTCGTTGGTGACGCTGAGATTGCAGAAACTCGACGACCGCGCCCGCACGCGCAGCGGCACTAGGCTCTTGCCCGTTCCGCCGATAACGTAGAAACCCATCTGGCCGCGTGGACACTCCGTCTCGACGTAGGTTTCACCGGCCGGCAGGTGACGCGGCATCTCGATGCGATGCGATCCCTGGGCGCTGGGATAGCGATCCAGAGCCTGCTCGCAGATGCGGATGCTTTCCACCACCTCCAGCATTCGCACCATGAACCGATGCCAGGCGTCGCCAATGACCGCGCCGTGCGGCACCTGCCAACCCCAGCGGTCGTCGAAGGGCGGCACCACCACGTTGAAATCGTACGTTTCGTAGCCGCAGTACGGCTCGATCCGCCGCAGATCCCAATCGGGATCGCCCCGGCGGCGGTCCAACGAGCCGCGCAGCATCGGCCCGGTGCAGCCGTGACTGAGCGCCTCCTCCTTCGACAGGTTGCCGATGTTCGCCGTGCGCTTCACGAAGATGTGATTGGTCGTCAGCAGCGTGTGATATTCGGGGATGCGCGGCTTCAGATAGTTGAGGAACTCGCGGCAGCGCTCCACCCAGCCGGGCGGCAGGTCGTCGTGGGCGCCGCCAATGGTGATGTAACTGTACGTCAGCCGCGCGCCGCAAACTTCCTCGAACAGATCGAGGATCATTTCGCGTTCGCGGAAGGCGTACAAAAACGGACTGAACGTGCCGAGGTCGAGACCGTAGGCGCCCATGCCGACGAGGTGGCTGGCGATGCGGTTCATCTCGGCGATCAGGACGCGGATGACGTTGGCCTTCTCCGGCAGCTTCATGCCGCACAGTTTCTCGACCGCCAGCGAGTAGGCCAGGTTCATATTCATCCCGGCCAGGTAGTCCATGCGATCGGTGTAGGGGATGAACTGGATCGGCGTGACGTTCTCGCCGATCTTCTCGGCGCAGCGGTGCAGATAGCCGAGGTGCGGCACGACTTCGGAGATGACCTCGCCGTCGGTGCGCAGCACCAGGCGCAGCACGCCGTGCGTGCTGGGATGCTGCGGCCCCATGTTGACGAGCATTTCGTCGGTGCGGACGTCGAACTCGATGATGGTTGGGTCTTGTTTGCGATCCGGCGCGGCGACGGTGGCCATCGACAGTTCTCCTATGTTAACGGCCGCGGATGCCGTGATATTCCAGCGGGTATTCGTAATCCTTCCGCAGCGGGTGGCCGACCCAATCGTCCGCGAGCAAAATTCGCGTCAGCTCCGGGTGGCCGGTGAACCATACGCCGGAGAGGTCGTACACTTCGCGCTCGTGCCAGTTGGCGGTGGCCCACAGCGATGTAACAGACGGCACTTCCGGCAGTTCGCCGGGGTTGTTTTCTAGACTCGTCGCTGGCTGGTAGCACTTCGGGGAGGTTGCTTCTGGCAACTCGCTGGTTTTTTTCTCCTTCCAGCGCGGCAGGATCACCTTGACGACGAAGCGATGTCGATGGCGGAAACTCGACAGGTGATAGACGACTTCCAGGTGCGGATCGAAGCCGGCCTTGGGCGCCTTCTTGGGGTCGGGCTCCAGGTAATCGACGCCGCTGATGCAGTTGAGGAGGTCGAACTGAAGTCGATCGTCCTGCTTCAGAAAGCGGCCCACGTCCAGCACGGCGGCGGCATCGACCACGACGAACGGGTCGATCGCGGTCAAGTTTTTCGACTTGATGCTGGGACCGAATTTTTGTTCGAGAAGGGCGGCGATGTCAGCGGCAGTCATGCATAAGTTCCCCAAAGAACTAACCACAGAGTCACAGAGAACACAGAGAAGAAAACACAGAGAAAATACCAACAATTCACAAGATCACCAGACCATGAAAGCAATCCTCTCTCTATCTATTTTTGTCTTCTCGGTGTTTTCTTCTCTGTGTTCTCTGTGACTCTGTGGTTAGCTCTTTTATGCCTTGGCGGGGGCGGCGAGTTCCTTGGTCTTCTTGGCGAAGGCGTTCTGTTTCTCCAGCGCCTTGACCGGATCGGGATCGTTCAACTCCGGAGGCAGCAGCGTATAGCCGGTCCGCGCCGGGATCGGCACGGTCAGCGGCTGGCCGCGTGTCAGATCCTTCATCGCCCGCACCTTGTCCTGGATGCGCATCAGTCCTTCCAAAAGTGCCTCCGGCCGCGGCGGACAGCCCGGCACGTACACGTCCACCGGCACCACCAGATCGACGCCCTTGACGACATTGTAGCCGTACTTGTAATACGGCCCACCGCCGCAGGTGCAGGCGCCCATGGCGATGACGAACTTCGGATCGGGCATCTGGTTGTACAGACGGCGCACTCGGCTGGCCATCTTGAAATTGACGGTGCCGGCCACGATCATCAGGTCGGCCTGGCGCGGCGTCGCCCGGAAGGCGCCGGCGCCGAAACGATCGATGTCGTAGCGCGAGGCGCCGGTGGCCATCATCTCGATGGCGCAGCAGGCCAGACCGAAAGTCATCGGCCACATGCTCGACTCGCGGGCCCAGTTGATCGCCTGTTCCAGCGTCGTGGTGACGACGCTTTCTTCCAGGCGTCCTTCCATCCATCCCATAGGAAAAAACTCCCGCCCTCATTCGGGGCTGATCGATAGCAGATAAGGAGAATCGAATCATCCAGGAGCGCCGGTGCCGGCCAGCGGGCCGTGGACCGGCTGACGAGCGGGTGCTGGCGTCGGCGTCGGGGTCAGGGGCGCTGGCTCAGCGCTCGACCGTTCGGCCGCGAGGCTGCGCACCCAGGCGAGATCGCCGCGCGACCACAGATAAGCGAAGCCGACCAGCAGCACACCGAAGAACACGAGGATTTCAACGAACCCCAGCCAACCCAGCGAACGCGCTTGCGTCACCGTCAGGGCCGCGTCGCGCTCCACCTTTTCCAGGTGCGTCAATTCGTCCCCTTCGGCTTTCGGCAGTTGTTTCTTCGGAACTCCGCTGTCCAATTGTTCCTTTTTCTCACGCAGCTCGTGCATCCGCGCCAGTTGTTCCTTGGTAACGTCCCGCATCTGACCCAATTGTGTCTGCCGCTGGCGCGCCATCTCAGGTGGAAGCAGCACTTCCGCACGGTCGGCGATCTGATGATAGCGCTCGGGGCTCGTGGGCTGGCCGACGGCGGCCACGTCGTTGGCCTTGCCGAACACCACCGCCCACGGAAAGAAGAACGCCACTTCCACGTCGAAGATGACGAACAGCAGAGCGACGACGTAGAAGCGCAGATCGAATTGAATCCAGGCGCTGCCGATGGTCGGCTCGCCGCACTCGTAGATGGTGCCCTTGGCAGGGTCCGGCCGGTTGGGGCGGATGAGTTTGCCGGCCATCAGATGGACGAAAATGAAACCGATGCCGACGGCCACGAACAAGAGGAGATAGGCGGCCAGGGGAGTCATGCAAGTTATCTCCAACCCGAGCCGCGACCGTCCGGAAGCGGTCGCGGCTCGGCGTTTCCAATACGGCGTCAGACGCGACTGGCGTCGGGCACCAGTTTTTGCCGTCCCGCGAAGCCGGCTTCGAGTTCGTGCCAATGGGCGACCTCAGCTTCGCCCAGACGCCAGCACAGATAAACCGGACGGCCATTCATCAGACTAGGAAAATCGATGAGTCCGGTGAAGTAGTCTTTCAACTCGACGCCGAGTTGTCCCAGTTCGCGCACGTACTCGTCCATCTTCTCCTGGCCGCGCTCCAGTTCCGCCTGCACCTGTTGAAATTCCTCTTCGTGGGCATCGCTGAGGCGGAAGCGATCGTTCGACCGCCTCCGAGTCAGGCGTTCGTGGCGCTCGCGCAGCGCGTGCGCCAGTTCGGTGATGTCCTGAACGATGGCGCGGACCAGGGGGAGTGCGTGGTTGGCCTCGGTCACGGTGAAGAATTTTTTGCCGGTCTTGGGTGCGGCCATCTCTGTACCTCCTCTCTGGAGAACCGTCCGGCGACGCCGCCGGTCGGGTGGACAGGACGAGGCTTCCGAACCGCAACAAGGGGCAGGAATCGTTCCTGGACATTCGTCATTTTAAATCCACGCCGCCGGCTTTACCAGCGATCAGCGGTCAACGATCAGCCAAGTTGGTCTGGCTGATCGCTGACCGCTGATCGCTCATTTCTTCGCCGCCGGCGCGCGATCGGGCGGTTTGGTCCAGACCGGCTCAACCTGAAGTTTCGAGGCGGCGACGGCCGTCGGATTCAGGGTGGCCTGGCCCCAGGCGACCTCCAGCGGCAGCTTGGCATAGTCGATGAGGCAACCATCGCGGCTGAAACAACTCTGATCGTGAGTCGAACCCATGAAGATGCAATCGACCGGGCAGGGATCGACGCACAGGGCGCAGAACATGCATTTGGTGTAGTCGATCTTGAAGCCGTTGACGCGGAAGCCCTTGCCGACCGGGTTCTTGACCTTCTCGATGTAGATGCAATCGACCGGGCAGGCGCGGGCGCACTTGTCGCAGCCAATACAGGTGGTCAGATCGAAGCGGTGGAAGCCGCGGTAGCGCGGCTTGATGGGCACCGGCAGCTCCGGGTACTCGAAGCGTTCGGTGAAGGTTTTCCGGCGGTAGGTTTGCAGAAAGTACCACAGGGTGATGTACATGCCCTGGGCCACGGTTCGGATCGCCACGATGAGATTATGAAACCAGACGCGCATGACCGTCTCGCGGAGAGGGGCGCCTATCGGCGGATTGTTCGAGGCACACAACATTGATTTTAGGAAGACGCTTCGTCCCCCGCAAGATGCAGGTGAACGGTCGGGAACGGCTGGAGGTGTCTGGGCAGCTCACCCTTGCAGTCCACCCGGCGCACAGCTACTCTTAAAAAACCGAGTCCCATTCCATTCATCCGACGGCCTGGAAGCTACCGCTCCGGCGTCGCGAGGAGAGGCACATGCACGAGGGAGGAAGGCAGTCACGCGCCCGGCGAGTCTGGTACGTCGTCGTCACACCTCTTGTTGTCGCGGCGACCGCGCTCGCCTCCTTGATGGCGAGCGGGTGCGGCGGCAACGGCGGCGATGCCGCCAATCCGCCTCCGCCCGCTTATCCCGCGGCGACCGCCGACCTCCCGCAGCGCGTCAAGGTCTTCTGCGGCGGATGCCACGAGCTACCACCCGCCGACACGTTTCCGCGCTCGGCCTGGAAGTACGAGGTCGAGCGCATGTACATGTTCTTCCACGATTCCAGCCTGCGTCTGAACCCGCCGCCCATCGAGGAGGTCGTCCGCTATTACGAGGAGCAAGCGCCGACGGAACTGCCCAAGCCGGACATCAAGCGGGCCGATCATCCCCTGCCGGTCCAGTTTGCCCGCGGCGATTACCGGACCTTCGCCGGGCCGCCCAACGTGTCGCCGCCGCACATCTCGAACGTCAACCTCGTCCATCTCTTCGATTCCAAACGACTCGATGTGCTGGCCTGCGACATGAGGGGCGGCGCTGTGCTGCTGTTGCAGCCGTATCTGTCCGAACCGAAATGGCGGTTGCTCTACGGTGCCGACGCCGACGCGGGTTTCAACCCCGCATGCACCGAAGTCGTCGATCTGGACGGCGACGGCAAACTCGACATTCTCGTCGCCAACCTCGGCAGCTTTCTGCCGACGGACCGTCGCTGCGGAAGCGTGCTGTGGCTGCGCGGGCGGGGCGAAGGACGATTCGAGCCGGTCACATTGTTCAAGGACAAGGGACGCATCGCCGACGTGCAGGTCCGCGACTTCAACGGCGACGGCAAACTCGACCTGATCGTCGCCGCCTTCGGCTGGAAGAACACCGGCGAGATTTACTACCTGGAGAACCATACCACCGATTGGAAGAAGCCGCGCTTCGACGCCAGCATCCTCGACGACCGGCACGGGGCCATCCACGTACCCATCGCCGACCTCAACGACGACGGCAAGCCGGACTTCGTCGCCCTCATCAGTCAGGAGCACGAGACGGTCGTGGCCTTTCTCAACGACGGCAACGGCCACTTTCAGAAGAAGACGCTGTATCGCGCCTCCCATCCCGGCTACGGCTCCAGCGGCATTCAACTCGTCGATCTGGACGGCGACAAAAAGCTCGACGTGCTGTACACCAACGGCGACGTGCTCGACCAGCCCTACCTGCTCAAGCCATATCACAGCGTTCAATGGCTGGAGAACAAGGGCGATCTGACCTTCACGCACCACCATCTGACGCCGATGTACGGCGTCCATCGCGCGGTGGCCGCCGACCTCGACGGCGACGGCGATCTCGACATCGTGGCCGTCAATTTCTTGCCGTCGGAGAGTTTCAAGGAGTGCAAGGAACTCAAGCTCGACTCCGTGCTTGTGCTGGAGCAGACTGCTCCCGGCGTGTTCGCGCGGCACAGCCTGGAGACGGGAACTTGCGACCACGTCAGCTGCGCCGTCGGCGACGTCTTCGGCAGCGGTCGAAACGACATTGTCACCGGCAATTTCACGTCGGAATCGCTGGAGCACTCCCTGACGATTTGGAAGAACCTTGGAGCGCGGCGCAAATCGCCAAGCCCGAATGCGCGGAAGGAACAGTCTCGGTCGCCGGGATGAATCATCTTGTCGGCTTGTCGGCCGCAGGCGCCTTGTCGGGCGCGGTCAGCTTTTGCCGATGCGCGCGGGCGCGTCCGAAATCGCCGAGGCGCTGATAATGCTCCATCAGCGCCTTGTGCGTCGGCTGGTGATTGGGATCCTCCTTGAGCGCGCTGTGCAGCCAGCGCAACGCCTCCTCGATCGAGCCGGCGTGCAGGGCGATCATGCCGACCCGGTAGTGCAGGTTGGCGTCGTGGGGCTGCGCTTCCATGTGCCCCATCACGATCTGCTGGATCTGCTTGATGTCGTCCTCGATCTGCTGGAGATGGGCCTGCTCCTTCTGGGCCTCCTCGGTCTTGCCGTTTTTCTCCAGGCACAGCGAAAGCTGATAGTGGGCCTGGTAATCGCCCGGCTCCTGGTCGCAGGCCTCGCGCAGCCATTTCTCCGCCTGCTCGGCTTGCCCGTCGCGCAGGGCCAGCTTGCCGCGCTCGGCGAGGGCGGGCGCGAAACGAGGCTGGCGCGCCAGCACGGACTCCAGTATCCGCACCGCCTCCTCCGCATTGCCGGCCCGGTCCTCGACGCGTGCCAGGTAAACCTGCACCATCAGGTTTGCGGGGAAGCGGCGGCTCAGATATTCCAGGTGCGGCTGGGCCTCGGCGGTCAGATCCAAATTCATCAGGGCGCCGCTCAGACGCAGACGGGCGTCGTCCAGTTGGGGGTCCACCGTCAAGGCCCGGCGGTACGAGGCAATGGCGTCGTGCTGGCGCGTGAGCAGCTCGGAGAGTTCCCCCTGGATGAGCAGCGCTTGCGGATTGTCCGGTTGGCGCTTCAGCCATTCTTCGATGGCCTTCTCCGCCTTTTTCGGCTGATAACCACGCATGTAGCCTCGGGCCAGCGCCTCCAGAATCAGGGGAGCGGCGGGGTGGTCGCGCTCAATGAGGGACACGCAATACTTGCTCATGGCGTCGGCCTCGCCGCGCTCCACGCGGACGAGGACGCGCTCAAGGACCAGATCCTCGTCCTCCGGGCCGCGCACGTCCTGATAGCGATCGAGCCAGCGGTCGGCGTCCTCGTAAGACCCGACGCGGCGGGCGGCGCGAGCGGCCAGCAGCAGCGTTTCCGGGTGGCGCGGCCGGATCGAGTAGGCCGTTTGCAGGTGCGGCAGCGCTTCGTTGGTGTGATAGCGTTCCAGAGCGGTCCGCGCGACCCGCAAATGATAGGCGGCCCACAAATAGACGACGGCCAGGGAGACGCCGGCGCCGATCAGCAGCAGCAGTCCGGATATGACCAGGCTGCGCACCGGACGCCGCAGGATGGCACGCGGGACCGCCAGGCAGACGTCGAGCCATCGCCCGGCGCGACCCGGCGGCGGGGCGGCGGCCGGCGCAGGCGGCGAAGGAGAGGAGACCATGGAATCCGGTTCGGACAGAGGCGCCGTCTCATGCATGACAGGTGTTCCGTCCTCTGCCGGGCGCGCCGTGCCGGCCTAAGGCTGGCCGGGACGGCAGCGACGCGGCAGTTCAAACCAACTTGTTGTCGTGGTCCTCGGAGCCGCTCTCAACGGCTTCTCTTGATAATACATCCTTCCGGGTGCCGCACCAGGGGAATGCCGCGAAAGGATCGCTCCGACACGGTTTCCAACCGTAGGTCAGGCTTTCCAGCCTGACAGATCTCCTCGCCGCGACAGGCGAGCAATTGTCAGCCATCGGTCGAAGGCAGTTCCGTCAGTGGTCCCAGCGCCAACGCGGTGAGATGCTCCAGAGGATAGCGTTCGAGGACTTCTCGGATCGCTGAAAGCGTCACCGCCTCATAGGCGCGCAGGTCGTCGTCCACCGAGCGATACTCGTGCTGGTAGATCCAGTTCGTGCCCAGCGCCATCATGCGTCCCTTGGGGCGCTCGCTGCCGCGTACCACGCGCGACAGTACCTTGCTGCGCGCCTGATGAAGCTCCTCCGGCGTGATGCCGTCGCGCTGAACGTCGCGCAGCACGTTGCAGACGATCGCGAGATCTTCTTGCGTCTGCTCCGGTTCGCAGCTGAACGAGGTGTAGAACGCGCCCGCGCCTTCGTACTCGTGGAAACTGCAATCGGCCGATTCCACCAACCCCGGATCGACCAGCTCCCAGTAAAGCCGGCTGCCGGAGGCGTCGCCGACGGCCATGCTCAGCAGGTCGGCCGCGTGGCGCAGCGGCGAATCGGCGGCCGGTCCGGGCGCTATCAAAAAGACGTGCTCCTGCATCACTTTCGCTTTCGTCATCACCTCGAAGCGGCCGGAGCCGTGCGTCTCGCCGATGCCGGCGCGACCGATCGGGCCGCTTTCCCATTGGCCGCAATTGCTCTCGATAATGTCCACGAAACGCCCCCAGTCGAAATGTCCGGCGGCGGCGACGGTGATGTTCGGCGCGACGTAGCGGCGGCGGAAGTAAGCGTCCATCTGATCGCGCTTCAGGTCGGTGATGCTCTGCGGCGTGCCGAGAATGCTGTTGCCCAGGTTGTGTTCGGCGAAGTAGAGGCGCTTGGCACGATCGTACGCGGACCACATCGGCTGGTCCTCGTACATGCCGATTTCCTCGATGATGACTTGTTTTTCCATGTCGAAGTCGTCTTGACGGAGACTCGGCCGGAGGATGTCGGCCAGGAGGTCCACCGCCTGCGGCAGATACTCCGGCAGGATGGCGGCGTGGAAGACGGTGTTCTCTTCGCTGGTATAAGCGTTGTAGTCGGCGCCGATCTTGTCGAAATCGCGGTTAACATCCAGCGCTGTGCGGTGCGGTGTGCCCTTGAAGATCATGTGTTCGAGGAAGTGCGTCACGCCGCACTCTTGCGGCGTCTCATCGCGCGCGCCGGTGCGGACGAAAAAGCCCAGCGCGACCGAGCGCGCCGACGGACTCGTCTCGCCGATGAGTTGCAGACCGTTGGGCAGAGTGTGCTGATGGAACGGCATGATCTCTCCTTGCAATCAAACCACCAAGAAGAACTAACCACAGAGTCACAGAGAACACAGAGAAGAAAACACAGAGAAAAGAAAAACAAGCACATAAAGACCAAGGATGCGGGCACGATTCTCTTCTACTATTTTTTTCTGATTCTCTCTTCTCTGTGTGTGCTCTGTGTTCTCTGTGACTCTGTGGTTAGTTCTTCTTGGCGTCTTGGCGGTGAATAATCCAGCGGCTTGGGTCCGAGCGTGACGAGGGTGAAATCGCGGGGTGGACAGCGGCGCAGATGTTCGCCGATGTTCACGGGCGTCAAGCCGTCGATGGCGGTCTGGATCTCGTCGAAGCTCCGCACGCGGCCGAGGTAGTACCAGTCCGACGCCAGCGACAAGGCGCGGCCGGCCGTCGATTCCTGCTGCATGATGAGCGACGACTTCAAGCCCGCCTGCACGCGCTCGACCTCGTCGGACTCGACGCCTTCGGGCAGGCGGCGCAGCTCGCGCAGCAGCACGTCGAGAGTGCGCTGGGCGCGTTCGTTGCGCGAGCCGGCGTAGCAAATGACGCGGGCGCGGTCCTTCAGCGTCTGATACGTCGCCCACACCGAGTAACACAGTCCTTCTTTTTCGCGCACCTCCGTGAACAGGCGCGAACTCATGTTGCCCGACAGCACGTTGACGGCCCCGAGAGCGGCGTAGTAATCCGGGTCGCCGATGGGCACGCTGTCGTAGGCGAGGCCGATCTGCGTCTGCTCCAGATCCTTGGCGATGTGGCCGAGCTTGTCCGGCTGCGGGCCGCAGGAGATGGGCGTTTCGGCCTTGCCGTTCCAGTCGCCGAACAGTCGGCCGACCTGTTCGAGCAGCGGTTTCCATTCGATGTTGCCGGCCACGGACAGGATGGTGCCGGCGGGATGGAACAGACGACGGTGCTGTTCGCGGATGCGCTTGGCGGTCAACTCGGCGATGCCCTCGACGGTGCCGCGATGATCGTTGCTCAGGGGCGTTGGATAGTAATGCTTGCGCAGCTCGACGAGCACCTTGGAGCGCGGCTCGTCTTCCAGTCCGCGCAGGTCTTGCAGGGCCAGCGCCTTGACGGCGTCCACTTCATCGTCGGGCAGGTGCGGCCGGCGCAGAATGTCGGCGTAGATCTCCAGGGCGGCCGGGATGTTGCGCGCCAGGGTGAAGCCCCAGAAGCGCGTGTGCATCAGGCCGACGCTCTCATTGCGATCGAGTCCGAGGTTGTCGAGGGCGAGGCTCAACTCGCGGCTGTCGCGTTCGCCGGCCCCGCGCGTGATGAGGTCGGCGAGCACGGCGGCGATGCCGAGTCGGTCGGGTGGATCGTATACGCAGCCGGCCGGCACCAGAAAATTGAGCGCGGCCGAGCGCACGTGCTCCATGCGTTCAGCCAGCAGGGTCAGTCCATTGGGAAAGGTGTGCTGATAGACTTGGGGCTGCACTTAAACCTCAGGGGAAAACATAGGTTTACAAGCCCGGAGCGCCAGCGACGGGCCTCTTCCACCCGTCGCTGGCGCTCCGGGCTTGTCGTGTTGTCGTTCAAAACCCGCGCCAGTCCGGCACGGCCTTGTACAGCGTCTTGGAGCGGCGAAATCCCAGACGGCGATAGAGACGCACGGCTCCGTCATTTTGAGCCGTCACTTCCAGCTGAGCGCGGCCCAGTCCGGCCCGACAAAAACCTTGCAGCGCTTGCAGAAGCAACGCCTCACCCAATCCCCGACCGCGCCAGAACGGCAGGATGCCGAGGTTCTGAATGGAACCCATCCCGCTACGCTCGCGCATGCCTTGAACGGTGCCGCACGGTCCATCGGGGCCCGTCAGGAGCCAGGTCGCTTCGGGCAGGAAACCGCGCTTGCGGCTCATTTCGATCATCAGGCAAATGGAGCCTTGTCGATCGCCCAGGCTGGGGAAGACCTGCGAGTCAATCTCCATCTGAAAGGAGCCGAACAGTATGTCGGCGTGCGTGTCGAGCAGTTCGCAGCTCCAAGCGGCGAAGGAAAATCCCTCCGGTAGCCGCGGCGAAGGCAGGTCGCGCAACTCAAGTTCCATCTTGTGACGCTTGAAGTAGGAGATTGACGTTACCGTCGCCATGCTGTCTCCCCCACGCGGAACCTCGTGGAATGAACTGATTCTAGCAAGCGCCGCGGCAGGGGTCAAAGCACGCGCTGCGGAGGTAGATCGGATTGCGGATCAGGTGCGGCGTTTTATGACGCCAACCTCGTCTGTCCGTTGGGAGAGATCGGATTCCAGCTGGCGAATCGCTCCGACCAGCTGCTCATCTTCCAGATCCCACAGCGTTTGGTCCCACGGTCCGGCGGCCATGAACGCCAAGTTCGCAATCAACTGGCCGAAGCGCATTTCCGGGGCCAGTTCGCTCAGCCGCGCCAGCCGGGTCAGTATCTCCTGACGGGTTGGTTCGATCATGGCAAGAAATCTCCGATGGTTGGGAGCGATCCGAAGGCGGAACGCAGCTTGCCGACGATTTCGACCCGAATAAGGGTTCCCGGAGCAAGCTTGGCGATTCGGGTCGCACGGGTGATTCCGTTGAAGATCACCAGTTCTCCATCCGTGCCCTCGTACACCCACGGAGGCGGCATTCCCGCGCTCGATGCTCCGAATTGGGCAATCTGGCACTGTAACTTGAACGGATCGGCCCCCGCCGGACGCGACGACGATACGTGCAGCGTTCGAGGATCGACGTCGCGGAACGTAGACGGCATAACAACCAATCTACCAACATCCGGCCGTGAACGCGACATCTCTCGGTACGTTCGGCCCTTGACGCCGCGCCGGACGCAGTTTATCTCTGACCTAGCCCTAACGTACCACATTCCCACCCACGGATGCCGATCATGTCCTCGTCAGCCGATGCGCCCATCACCAGCGTCCTTCAAGAGAAACGCTCCTTTCCGCCGCCGCCGGAGTTCTCCGCCGCCGCGCACATCAAGAGCGTCGCCGGCTACGAGCGGCTTTGGCAGCGCGCCAAGGACGATCCCCAGGGCTTCTGGGCGGAGCAGGCCGAAGCGCTGCACTGGGACCGCCGCTGGGACAAGGTGCTGGTGTGGAACGAACCGCACGCACAATGGTTCACCGGCGGCCGGCTGAACGCCAGCGTCAACTGTCTCGATCGCCATCTCGCCGGGCCGCGCCGCAACAAGGCGGCGATCGTGTGGGAGGGCGAACCGGGCGATAGCCGCGTTCTGACGTATCAAATGCTGCACCACGAAGTGTGCAAATTCGCCAACGTCCTCAAGGGACTGGGCGTCGGCGCCGGCGATCGCGTGACGCTGTACATGCCGATGGTGCCGGAGTTGGCCATCGCCATGCTTGCCTGCGCTCGCATCGGCGCGACTCATAGCGTCATTTTCGGCGGCTTCAGCGCCGACGCCGTGGCCGACCGTAACAACGACGCCAAGGCGAAGCTCGTCGTCACCGCCGACGGTAGTTGGCGGCGCGGCAAGGTCGTGCCGCTCAAGCACAACGTCGATCAGGCGCTGACCCGCTCACCGACCGTCGCGAAGTGCGTCGTCTTCAATCGCTGCAATCAGCAAGTGGACATGAAGCCCGGCCGCGATTTGTGGTGGCACGAGCTGATGGCCGACGCCTCCGCCGAGTGCCCGCCGGCGTCGCTCGATAGCGAGCATCCGCTGTACATCCTCTACACCAGCGGCTCAACCGGCAAACCCAAGGGCGTGCTGCACACGACGGCCGGCTATCTGCTCGGCACGTCGCTGACGCACAAATGGGTGTTCGATCTGCGCGAGGAGGACACCTATTGGTGTACCGCCGACATCGGTTGGGTGACGGGACACAGTTACATCGTCTACGGTCCGCTGTGCAATGGGGCCACCTCGGTCATGTACGAGGGAGCGCCGAACCATCCGCGCGAGGACCGTTTCTGGTCGATCGTGGAGAAGTATCGCGTCAGCCTGTTCTACACGGCGCCGACAGCGGTCCGCGCCTTCATCAAGTGGGGCGATCAATGGCCGGCGCAGCACGATCTGTCGAGCCTGCGGCTGCTCGGCAGCGTCGGCGAACCGATCAACCCGGGAGCGTGGATGTGGTATCACGAACACATCGGCAAGGGCCGCTGTCCCATCGTCGATACCTGGTGGCAGACGGAGACGGGGGCGATCATGATCGCGCCGTTGCCGGGGGCGATCGCCACGAAACCGGGATCGGCAACGCGGCCTCTGCCGGGCATCGTCGCCGACATCGTGGACAAGGAGGGCCGCTCGCTGCCGGCCAACCAGGGAGGATTGCTCGTCGTGCGCCAGCCGTGGCCGAGCATGTTGCGCACCATCTACGGTGACGACGAGCGCTATCGCCAGCAATACTGGAGCCAGATTCCGCACTGTTACTTCACCGCCGACGGAGCGCGGCGCGACGAGGACGGCTATTTCTGGATCATGGGCCGCGTCGATGACGTGCTGAACGTGGCTGGCCATCGTCTCAGCACGATGGAGATCGAGAGCGCGTTGGTGCATCACGCCAAGGTGGCGGAGGCGGCCGTGGTCGGCCGGCCCGACGAGATCAAGGGCGAGGGCATCGCCTGTTTCGTGTCGCTCAAGGGCGGCATCGAGCCGACCGACGAACTCAAGAAGGAGATGCGCGAGCACGTGGCGAAGGAGATCGGCGCGCTGGCCCGGCCGGACTCGATCCACTTCACCAAGGATTTGCCCAAGACGCGCTCGGGGAAAATCATGCGCCGCCTGCTGCGCGACATCGCCAGCGGCAAAGAAACGACCGGCGACACGACAACGCTGGAGGATTACTCGGTGCTGGCGAAACTGCGCGAGAAAGACGAGGGGTGAGCGACGGATACCGAAACAGCGGCCGGAGAGTGTCCTCGCCACTTGCTCTGGACTCCTCCCTGTCCACTCGCTATTTTCCCCCGCCGATGAGGAAGGAGGCATTCCTCCAAGCGGCAGGGAGACGGGTCATGATTCGGAAGTGGGTATTGCTCTTTTTACCCATCTTCTGCTGTTTGGCGCTCTCCTGCATAGGGGGCGATCAGTATATGACCGATGAACCTCCTGCCAAAGCGAAGGAACTTGCTCGCTGGTGGCAGGAGAAGATCGATAACATGCCGCTGCCGGATCTCGCCATCTATGCCGAGGCTTCAGAAGCACATCAGCGAGGAGGGACCGCCGCAACGTACGTTGACTTTTTCATGGGGCGAACAATGGGTGGGACACATTACTACACTTTTCGACTCCCCTGTCCTCCCCCAGACCATGCTTTCGCGCGGATGCGGCAGCGCCTGAAAGATCACCAGATTACTGCCTCACTGGACAAATTGTTGTATGGGCCGCCGCCGTTGACCCCGCCTGGCCCGGATCACCAGCCGGAGATTACCGCCTCGCCGGACAAATCCGTCGCCCACCATTTCGATTGGTTTCCGGCGGAGGATTGCCGTGGATGCACTCCAGAGCGTGCAAAGGCCATCTGGGAGGAAGCCAAGAAGAAAGTTTGCCCGAAAGAGAAAGGGTGAGCCTCACGCATTTGAAGGAAGCGAGGAATCGGCGTAGTATTCCGCTCGTTTCTTTTTGAGAAACTCCACCGACCGCTTCAATTCTTCCAATCCGTTCATGCCGTCCTCGACCGAAATCCAGCCGGCGAAGCCGACGCCGCGAAGAATGCGGAAAATGGCGTCGTAGTCGTTCAGTCCCTTGCCCGTCTCGCCGTGGCGCAGCTTGTCGGAATAGCCGAGCGTGCCGTCGGAGTGCCGCAACTCGGCGAGCGTCGCACCAGGAGCGAGGTAACGGTCCGAGGCGTGCATCGACACGACGCGATGCTTCACTTTCTCCAGAAAAGCCACCGGATCGAAACCGCCGACCGTGGCGTTGGAAGGATCGTACTGCACGCCGAAGTACAGTGAGTCAATGCGGTCGATGATTTCGAGGAAGACGTCCTCCGGCTGGGCGAATTCGGGATATTGCCAGGTGCCGTCCTTGTAGTGGTTCTCCATGCACAGCACGATACCCTTTTGCTCCGCGTATTCCAGCGAACGCTTGATGCCCTCGACGGTGCGCTCGATGCCTTCCTTGCGAGACAGGTCCGGGTAGCGCTGGCCGCTGAGCGTGCGGCAGTGGCGGATACCGAGCAGCACGCACAGGTCGATGGCGGTCTTCTGGCGCTGCGCCTGGCGAGCGCGTTCGCCAGCGTCGGGATGCGTGAAGTTCGGCGAGAAGCACAGAAGCGAGGAAACCTGTCCCGTTTCTTCGAGGGTGCGGCGCACCGGGGCGACGCCGGACTCGTCGAGGCTTTTGAAAAAGCCGTCGTAATGCTCGACGCCCTCGGCTCCGAGCGTGGCGGCCTGGCGCAGCCATTCGAGGTAATCGCGGCGGCCGGAATACAGATCGTCGAAGTAACACTTGGGAAAGACGCTGATGCGTGGCTGGGCCTGGCTCATGGTTTCGCTTCCGCCGGTTTTTGCTGTTTGGGCAGGGGGTCGTCCCATAGTTTGATTGTGCGGTCCCAGCTGCCGGCGGCCAGGGCCGCGTCGTTCGGCGCGATGGCGACACACAACACCTCGCCGGTGTGCTTCAAGGTGTTCCGCTCGCGCCAGGTCGCCGTGTCCCACAGTTTGATCTCGCCCGGCCGCTTCCAGTCGCCGCCGCCGCCGACGAGCGTTTTACCATCGTGCGTGAAGGCGACCGTCCACGCTTCGCCGTCGTGGGCCGTGAGAACGGCCCGCTGCTTGCGCTCGGCCACGTCCCAGACGACAACCACCCCATAGCGCGTGCCGGCGGCGACGGTCTTGCCGTCGGGCGAAAGAGCCACCGCGCGAACCTCCCCGCTGCGTACGGGTAGCGTGGCCAACTCGCGCCGCTTGCTCACGTCCCACAATTTCACCGTCGCGTCGGAACTGCCGCTCGCCAGCGTGCTGCCGTCCGACGTGAACGCCACGGCATTGACCCAACTCTTGTGGCCGGTGAGCGTCGCGCGCTCGTTGCCGGTTTCGCTGTCCCACAGTTTGATGGTGCCGTCGATGCTGCCGGTGGCGAGCGTTCGGCCATCGGGACTGAAGGCGACCGCCATCACCGCTCCGCGATGTCCGCGCAGCGTGTGGCGTTCCTTCGCGGTCTTCAGATCCCACAACTTCGCGGTGTGGTCGTAACTGCCGGTCGCGAGCAGTGTCCCTTTGGGAGCGAAGGCCACGGCGCAGACGTAATCGTCGTGGCCGCGCAGGGTCGCTCGGACGTTCCGCGTCTTGCGGTCCCAGAGGCGGACGGTTTTATCGGCGCTGGCGCTCGCCAGAGTTTCACCGTCGGGCGCGAAGGCAAGAGCGCCGACCCAGTCGGTGTGGCCCTTCAGGGTTGCTGGCCCCTCATCGGCGGCGGCCGTCAGAGGAAGCAACACGAGGATGCACACCACGACCGCGCCGCAGCAAAACGCGGAGGTTGATTTGGGACAGCGTCTCATGTTCTCGGTTCCTCAGTTCCCAGAGTCGGGCACCTTGATCCGATAGCGCATCTCCTCCGGCATCTCTCCCACGTCGCCGAGTTGCTCGCGCAGGACGGCGCGCATGGCATCGTAATCGCGGAAAGCGCAGTCGTTGAAGAGAGTGTAGCCGGTCCACATCAAATTGGCGCAGACACGCATCGGCACTTGCCCGGTGCCGGCGCCGAGTCCGGGCAGCGCCACCGAGGTAATGCTGCCCGGCTCGTGGGCGTTTTGCATGTGGACCGCCTGAAACGCCGCCGCGCAGGCCAGGGCGACGTTCAGCGTCTCGCTGATGTTCTCCGCCGACTTCACCATCGTCGGCGTCGAGATGAGGAAGCGCGGTGAAGCGCCGCCCGTCGGTACGCAGGTGGCGCAACCGACCGCCATCTTGCCCGCGTACAGTCGGCCAATTTCCTGCTGGACGCGCTTTTCAATGGCCGGTCCCAGACGGCCCTTGATGACGGCATCGACGCCGCCATCCATGCTGCCCTTGGCGTTGGTCGGCGTCACCCAGGCATCGACCTCTTGGTCGAGGATGGAGCCGCGGATGATTTTCACCTCCGGATTGTCCGCGAAGGCCGCCCGCCACGCTTGCACCACCTTGGCATTCACGTCCACCAGCACGACTTTCAGGACGGATTTGACGAGCATGGGTTACTCCTGTGGTGAGAAGGGAATGAACTCGACCCCTAAAACACCCGGAGAATACCACAACACCATTCGATGCGGTAGGTCCGCAGTCGGCTGGCCGCCGAAGTGTTTCGTAGCTGAACTCGTGAGAGTTCAGTCAGCTGAACTCTCACGAGTTCAGCTACAAAGAATCAACGCTGTAGCTGAACTCGTGAGAGTTTCAGTTGGCTGGACAAACAATCGTCGCTGCCAAGATTGCGGAGCGCCCTTCGGTATCGCATAATCGCGGGAGTTTTTTGGACACTCCTCACCCCGCGAGAGAACGAGCGCCATGAGCGAGAACACGCCGGACGATCCGCTGGCCCTCACCGAGTTGTTCCAAGGCGGCGGCGAACCGTGGCTGCCGCTGCTCAAGCCGACCATCGAGGCACAGCCCAACGCGGAGCTGTTCATCGGGCCGAAGCGCGATCAACGCATCGTGCCGGTGCGCGAGCTGACGTTTCAAGCCTTGAAGCCGAACCCGCCGCAGAACTGGAAGGTGGTCATCTTCGGGCAGAACCCCTATCCGCGCGTCGAGTCGGCGACCGGCATCGCCATGTTCGACAACACCTTCAACAACTGGAAGGACAGCCAGTTCGGCCGCGTCATGTCCATCCGCTGCATCATCAAGGCGGCGTGCATCTGGAAGCACAACATCGCCAAGCAGACGGCGATCGCCGACATCCGCAAACTGCTGGCCGACCAAAAAACCGTGCAGCCGCCGGAGTGGTTCCAGGCCATGCTGACGCAGGGCGTCCTGCTGCTCAACGCGGCGCTGACCGCCAGCAGCGACGGCTCGATGGCGACCGATCAGCACACGGCCTTCTGGCGGCCGGTCGTCGAGAAGATCATCGAGGAGATCCTGCGCGCCAAGCAGAGAGCCGGCGCCAAACACAAGGGCGTCGTTTTCGCCTGGTGGGGCAGCCATGCGCGGGCGCTGCGCGGCGTCGTCGAAAGTCTGCGGAAGAAGTATCCGGCCGTGCCGGTCAAGCACGTGGACCACTGCAATCCGGCGGCGCAGGGCGACATTTTTTGCAACGGCAACCACTTCGCCGACGTCAACGCCGCTTTGCGTTCGCTGGGCATGGACGAGGTGGACTGGCTGCCCAGCACCGGATGGAACCAGAGCCAGCCGCAGCATGAAGACGTGGCCGAGCGCATGGGCGCCTTCATCGCCACGACGATGGAGCTGCACAAGATGTATCTGGAGCGGCTCCAGAGCGTCAAGGATGAGGTCAAGGAAGAACTGCCCGCCATCGTCGGCGTCCTCGATACTCCGCTGATGAGCTTCGCCGACGCCGTCGCTCCAATCGCCCGGCTGCTGCGGGGACTCGACGCCTACGTGAAGCGCTCCCACGAGTTCGGCCAGAAGAAAGCCGGCGGCAAAACCGCCGAGGGACCGAACAAGGATGAGATCGCCGCCCTGTATCTCTACACCTGCGAGTCGGCGTTCTATCGGCGGATGAACGCCACGCTGCGCGACGCCAATCGGACGCGGATAACGCCGTACTTCGCCTATCTGCGCCTGTTCTTCTCGGCGCTGTCGCGTTTGAAACCGCATCGGAGTAGTTTGTGGCGCGGCGTGGCGCTGGATCTGCGCGCCCAGTATCCCAAGGGAGGCACGGTGGCGTGGTGGGGCGTGTCCTCGTGCACGTCGAAGCTGTCCGTGGCCCAGGGGTTTCTCGGCTGGAGTGGACGGCGCACGCTGTTCGAGGTCAAGCCGGTCCGGGCCGTCGGCATCCGCAGTTACTCGGCGTTCACGGGAGAGGAAGAGTTCATCCTGGCCCCCGGCACGCAACTGAAAGTGGCGGGCGTCGCCACGGATCGCAACGGGCTTTGCACCATCAAACTGGAGGAACTTGCGGACCAGCGACTCGTCTCGTAAAGTGCCCCTGGAAATGCCTCGCCCCATCCGAAAGAACGGAGAATGTCGAGCCATGCCGACGATGCGATCGCGGTCGCTGCTGGTGGGCCTGATCCTCCTGGGGATCTCGCCCGCAACTTCGGCCGCGGAGGAAAAGCGCGCCGCGACGCCCGAGCAGGTGCTGGCCGGCGTGCGCGCCTTCTTCGCCAAGACCGCGCGCGCCGACGGCTCGTTTTCGCCGGGACTCGATCCGGACTACGAGGGCATGTCCGACTGCGCCTACAGCGACCTCGCCGCCGTAACCTATGCGGTGGTCCTTCACAAGACGTTCGGCTGGAAACTGCCGCATGAGGAGAAGACGCGGGACTTTCTGCTGTCGCGACAGCGGAAGGATGGGGCGTTCGTCAACGTCAAGGGCACCGTCGATCCGAAATCGTCGCCGGCGCGAGTGTACAACACGACGCAAGGAATCGTCGCCCTGCATGCGCTCGGCGCGCGGCCGCGCTTCGATCCCTTGCCCGTCTTCGCCGCCGTGCTGGAGGGCGATTACAAGAAACTACCGGCGTACAGTACGAGTTTCTTTCCGTTGGCGTATCGAGCGTGCGGCAAGCCCTTGCCCGATGCGGCGGACAAAAAACTCCGCGCCACCATGATCCAGGCCGAGGACGGCTATCTCAACGACCACATCGCCGCCACCTTCCATGCCGTGCATTACTATCGTCTTGCGGGCGCGGCGACGCCGAAGGCCGACGCCATGCTGACCCGCGTCCGGCGCGATCAGAAACCCGATGGCAGCTGGTTGCTCAACCCGCCGGCACGCGATCGGCACGCCACGTTCGACGCCTGCTTCGTCCTCAAGCAACTCGGCCGCGACCGCCCCGAGTGCCGGCGCGCGCTGGAGCGGGCGGCGAAATGGGCGCTGAACTGCCGCAACGCCGACGGCGGATTCGGCCATTTTCCCGGCAGCACGTCCGACGCCGACGCCGTTTATTTCCAGATGGGAACGCTGGTTTTGGCGGGTTATTTGAAGCCGGTCGAGCCGCTGCCACGCGATCCGCATTTGCTGGGCTGGGGCCATCTCTTCCCGCAGCCGTGATTGTCCCAGGCATGAGGACAACTCGGCTCGTGGTTTCGTTCTTCTCACTCCGGGACGCGGCGCTCCGCGCTGTAGCGGAGTTCGTAGCTGCCGTCGGGATCGAAGGACGAATCATCGCCCCAGGACAGGGAATCCTTGCTGGCCCGGTGCATCAGCGCCAGCCAAACGCGGTCGGACGGCAGGATGCGGCGCACCTTCGCTCCCGGCGTGCTCGGATCGACGCGGGCGTCGAACTTCATGAAATGCTGACTCATCGGCAATGTCTGCGCCACGCAGATCAGAAAGCCGGCGACGAGATAACCCGCCAGCATCCCAAACAGGACGGCGCCTCCCTGCTGAACGACGGCGTGATATTCAACGGTGGTGTGGATGAGCGCGTTGGCGGCCCAGCGCAGAAAAAGCAGCGTGAGGCAGAACAACACCATCAGGCACAAGCTGTCCTCGTAGCCGTGCAGGAAGGAGCCAGCCAGCATGGGGTCCAACTCGGCGGCGATCGGCTCGAAAAAATTGAACGCCGTCAACCCGGCGAGCAGCACGTTGACGGCCATCGCGAACGCCGGCAGCACTCCCTGCCGCCAAAAAGCGTAGGCGACCATCAGCATCACCAGGACGGTGAGAAACCCAAGCAGCATGTCCGCCTCGTCTCTACTTACCAGCCCGCAGCGTCAGCAAGGGTTGCCCTTGCTGACGCTGCGGGCTGGCAGGGTGGGGATGTCATTTGCTGCACACGCGCAGCAGTTCCTGGATGGACGTGCGGCCCTCGATTACCTGCCGCAGTCCATCCTCCTGAAGATACTTCAAGCCGTTCTTGACCGCTTCCTGCTTGATGGCGTTGAAGTTGGGGTTCTCACGGAGCATGTTGCGGATGGCGTCGTTGAGGTCCAAAAGCTCGAAGACGCCGGTGCGGCCGTGGTAGCCGGTGCCACCGCAATACTCGCAGGGAGGGGCTTCGCCCTCCTCGTCGCCGCCCTTGTGCTCCGCCGGGCGATAGAAAAACTTGATCTTGTCGGCCGGCAGATTGGCCTTGCGCAGCATGTCGGCGTTGGGTTTGTAGCGCTGCTTGCAGCGCGGACAGAGGACGCGCACCAAACGCTGGCCGAGCACGGCACTGATGGCGTTGGCGACCATGAACGGCTGCACGCCCAGGTCGATGAGGCGGGCCAGGGCCGTCACCGTGTCGTTGGCGTGCATGGTGGTGAAGACCATGTGGCCGGTCTGGGCCGCCTGGCAAGCGATCTCGGCCGTCTCCTGATCGCGGATCTCGCCGATGTAAATGACGTCGGGATCTTGGCGGAGGATGCTACGCAACTCCGAGGCGAAGGTCTTGCCGGCCTTGGGGTTGACCTCGATTTGCGTCACGTTGTCGATGTGGTACTCAACCGGGTTCTCGATGGTGATGACGTTCTTCTGATAGC
>DATBGU010000092.1:0-12880 GCA_036557825.1 Gemmataceae bacterium | reverse complement strand
TCGGTGGTGCGCGCTTCGATGTACTGCCCCGACAGACCGGCGGCGGACAGCGGAGCGGCGGCGAACAGCAGGGCGACGGCGGCGAGGGCCAACGTGCGTTTCATCGCGTGGTTTCTCCTGTGCGATTCAGGGATTCGTTTCAGGGAGGGAGTCACTGTCTGCTATTTTTCAGCGAAATCGCGGGTCCGTCAAGAGCCTTTCCGCCGCGCCCAGCGCAGCTTCGCCGAGCGCGAGCGCGGGTTAGCCGTTCGCTCCGTCATGGTCGCGCGAATCGGTTCCTCGGAAATGACACCGTACAGCCCCGAACGCAGACCGTCGCGGAAGGCCGACTTGACGAGCCGATCCTCGCCGCTGTGGAAGCTGATGATGGCCGCCGCGCCGCCGGGTGCGAGGACGGCCGGCAGCACGCGCAGCAGCTGTTCGAGGTTGCCCAGTTCACGGTTGACGAGGATGCGCAGCACCTGAAACGTCCGCGCCGCCGGATGTAGGTTCCAGCGCCCCGGCGCGGGGTGCAGTCGCCAGCGCGTCTTGTCGCCGCCCGGTTGCGTCGCCTCCTGGATAACGCGCGTGACGTCGCTGGTGCGTTCGAGCGGACCGCGCTGCCGCGCCGCCGTCAACGCCGCCGCGATGCGCTCGGACTCCGGTTCATCGCCCAGCTCGCGCAGCGCCCGCGCCAATTCCTGCTCCGAGATGGTCGCCAACAGCTGCGCCGCGCTGCGGCCGCGCGTGCGATCCATGCGCATGTCCAGCCGGCCATCGCGCACATACGAGAAGCCCCGCTCGGCGTCATCCACCTGCATGGACGACATGCCGAGATCGGCGAGGACGGCCTGCACGGTGGCGACGCCCTCGTCCGCGAGGACCGCGGGCAGGGCGGCGAAATTACTGTGATGGAGCCGGAAAGGCAAACCCGTCGCTGTCAGGCGCTCGCGTGCGCGCGGCAGGTTCTCCGCATCGAGATCGAGTCCGATCAGCCGCCCCTCTGGCCCCGCTCGGCGCAGCAATTCCACGGAATGCCCCGCCCAACCGGCGGTGCCATCGACGACGATCGCGCCGGAGCGCACGTCGAGCGCGCTCAGCACCTCGTCGAGCAACACCGGGCGATGCTCTCCAGCCGGCGTACTGCGGCGACCGCGAAACATCGGTCCCGTCTCCCTTCGGCTCGCTTTTCCTCTTCCCCGCGCCGCGGCATCGTTTTACGATGTGGCCTTACCGTTGCCGATATGTTTTCCGGTCTTGTAATGAAAGCTCAACATGACCACGAACGGTCCGACGCCCACTCCCACGCCTTCCGATGCGGCCGCCCTCCCCGAATCCCAGGTCACGGGAATCCCCACCGCCAAGCCCGTCGTCCCGCAGGCAGCCGTGCCGGGGGCGCGCCTGTCGCTGACGCTGCTGGTGCTGATCAACCTGTTTAACTATATCGATCGCCAGGTGTTGGCAGCCGTCGAGCCGAGCATCCGCGCCGAGTTTTTCACCGATCCGGCGGCCGTGGCCAGCACGATCGGCTTGTTGGGATCGCCTTCGGGACAGGCGCCGCTCCTGGCCGCCGCGACACTGTACCCGGAACGCACCGAGCGGCGCGAGGCCAAGGCCTGGATGGGGTTTCTGTCCTTCGCCTTCCTGGTCACGTACATGATAACGGCGCCGATCTTCGGCTGGTTGGCCAATCGCTTCCGTCGCTGGGCGCTGATCGGCATCGGCGTCATCGTCTGGAGCTTGGCCAGCGGCGGCTCCGGTCTGGCCTCCGTCTACGTCCTGATGCTGCTGACGCGCTGTGGCGTCGGCTTCGGCGAGGCGGCTTACGGCCCGGTGGCCCCGGACATGATCTCGGATCTCTATTCCAAGGAACGCCGCGGGCGGATCATGGCTTGGTTCTACGCGGCCATCCCGTTCGGCGGGGCGCTCGGCTACGCTCTGGGGGACGGGGTGCTGAAGTCCACCGGCAGCTGGCGGATGGCGTTCTACCTCGTCGTCCTGCCCGGCTTCTTGCTCGGCCTGTGGTGCTTCCTGATGCGCGAGCCGCTCCGTGGCCAGACCGAGTCCGCGCGGGCCACGCGCAGCCGCGAGCGCTGGTCGGACTATCTCATCCTGCTGAAAACCCCCTCCTACGTCCTAAACACTCTGGGTATGACGGCCATGACCTTCGCGATGGGCGGACTGGCCTTCTGGGCGGCGGGCTATTTCCAATATCGCAACGTCGAACCGTTGTGGGGCATCTCGCCGATGACGGCCTTCGGCGGCCTGACGGCGCTGACCGGCCTGGCGGCGACACTGCTGGGCGGCTGGGCCGGCGATTGGCTGCGGCCGCGCTATCCCGGCTCGTATTTCCTCGTCTCGGGCGCGGCGATGGTGCTGGCCTTCCCCGCTCTGCTGCTGATGATCGTGCTGGATTTTCCGCTCGCCTGGGTGCCGCTGGTGCTGTTCGTCTTCTTGCTGTTCTTCAACACCGGCCCGACCAACACCATCCTGGCCAACGTCACGCATCCCTTGCTGCGCGCTCCCGGTTTCGCCCTGAACATCCTCGTGATTCACTTACTGGGCGACGCCGCCTCGCCGACGATGATGGGTGTCATCGCCGGCTTTTCCAACCTGAGTTGGGCGTTCGGTTTCGTGTCGATCATGGTGCTGATCGGCGGCATTCTGTGGCTGTGGGGCGCGAAATATCTGGAGCGCGATACCGCTCTCGCCCCGCATCGCCTGGGAGATTAGACACGGTTTCCGAACTGGCGAGCGGGGGGCATCAGCCCCCTGTTCACGCAGCAACAGGGGGCTGACGCCCCCCGCTCGCCAAGAGTGATCTAGACCTCCTCACGAGACCATCCCGATGAGCGCTCCACCTTCGCTCCGCGCCCGAGGTTTGCAACTTTTGCGGCAGGCATTGAACGACCCCGCCGCCGACTTCCGCGACGGGCAATGGCAGGCGATCGAGGCGCTGGCGCAGCGCCGCGCGCGTCTGCTCCTCGTGCAGCGCACCGGTTGGGGCAAGAGCGCCGTCTACTTCCTCGGCACGCGCTTGCTGCGCGACCAGGGAGCCGGCCCGACCCTTCTCGTCTCGCCGCTGCTGGCGCTCATGCGCAATCAGATTGACGCCGCCGTCCGCCTGGGTGTGCGAGCCGAAACCGTCAACTCCACCAACCGCGACGATTGGGAGCCGATCGAACAGAGGTTGCGGGCGGATGAAGTCGATGTCCTGCTGGTGTCGCCGGAGCGCTTCGCCAACGAGAAGTTCCTCACGCAGATGCTTCTGCCGCAGGCGGCGCGCGTGGGTCTGTTCGTGGTGGACGAGGCCCACTGCATTTCCGATTGGGGCCACGATTTTCGTCCCGATTATCGCCGCATTGTCCGCATCCTCGACCGTCTGCCGGCCAACGTGCCCGTCTGCGCCACCACGGCCACGGCCAATGATCGCGTCGTCGCCGACGTGGTGTCGCTGCTCGGCGCCAACCTCGAAGTCAGCCGCGGCCCGCTGGTGCGCGCCAGTCTGCATCTGCAAACGGTCCCGCTCCCCGATGACGCCGCCAAGCTCGCCTGGCTGGTCCACTACCTTCCCACTCTGAAACGCAAGTGCGGCAAAAGCGGCATCGTCTACGCGCTGACGATCCGCTGGACGGAGCGCATCGCCGGCTGGCTCCAGAACCACGGCATTCGCGCCGAGTCTTATCACTCCGAGTTGCCCAACGAGGAGCGTCAGGAGCGCGAAGGCCGGCTGCTGCGCAACGAGATCGACGCCCTGATCGACACCACCGCGCTGGGCATGGGCTTCGACAAACCGGACCTCGGTTTCGTGGTTCACTTCCATCAACCGCCTTCGGTCGTCCATTATTATCAGCAGGTCGGCCGGGCCGGACGCTCCCTCGCCGACGCCTACGGTGTCATGCTCTCCGGCGGTGACGACCGTGACATCAACGATTATTTCATTGAACAAGCGTTCCCGCCGGAAGAGGACGTTGCCGCGATCCTGAACGCGCTGGAGCAGTCGGCTCAGGGGCTGAGCGTGCCGCAGTTGGAGGCGGCGGTGAACCTGCCACGCACGCAGATCGACCGCGTTCTCAAGACGTTGGCGGTGGCGTCGCCTCCTCCGCTGGCCCGCCTCGAAGGCCGCTGGGTGACGACCGTTGAACGCTACGATCCAGAGCGCCGCCGCCGCCTGATTGAACATCTGACGCAACTTCGCCGGCGGGAACAGGCGCAGATGGACGCCTACCGCCAGCACAAAGGCTGCCTGATGGAGTTCCTCTCTCGCGCGCTCGACGACCCGGCGGCGGCTCCATGCGGGCGCTGCGCCTTCTGCAAGGGGCAGCCGGAGGCGCTGCGGAAGGTGCCGGAGCATCTGATGCGAGAAGCAATCTCGTTCCTGCGCCGTTGCAATCTGCCGATCGAGCCGCGCGTCCAGTGGCAGGCCGGGTCGCTGCCCGTTTACGGTTGGCAAGGGAGGATCGCCGCCGAGCTGCGCGCCGAGCCGGGCCGCGCCCTGTGCGTTAGGGGCGATTCCGGTTGGGGCACTCTGGTTCAGCGTGGCAAGAACGAGGGGCGGTATGCCGAAGAATTGGTCGAGGCGCTGGTCGGCCTCGTCCGCGTCTGGCGACCGAACCCGCCCCCAAGCTGGGTGACATGCGTTCCCTCGTTGAACCACCCCGATCTGGTACCAGACCTGGCCAACCGGCTCGCCGCTCGCTTGGCCCTCCCGTTCGTCCCGGCGATACGCAAGGTGCGTGCGACGCCGCCTCAGAAAGACATGGAAAACAGTTGGCATCAGGCCCATAATTTAGATGGGGCTTTTCACGTCGATACCTGGCAGGGACTCGCGGGTCCGGTGCTGCTGATCGATGACCTCGTCGATTCGCGCTGGACGCTCACCATCGTCGCGGCGCTGCTTCGACAGACCGGCGCCGGCCCTGTGTTCCCGCTCGCTTTGGCCGCCAAGCGTTAAGAGGTGCATCGCGATGGTTCCGCCCCAGCCACTATGGGGAACCGTCCACCCGGACACCCAGGCCATCCTGCTGCTGTGCGGCACATTCGCAAAAGGCAGTGGGCCGGACGCCAAGCCGCTGACCCTCGCCGAGTACAACGCGCTCGCCTCATGGTTGGGCCGTCACGGACGGCGTCCCGCTTCCTTGCTCTCGACAGCGGAGGAACCGTTTCCGCCGGAGGAACCGGGCTTGCCTGCGGTGGAGCGCGTCCGGCGCTTGCTGAGTCGCGGCTTTCAGATGGCCGCCGCCGTGGAAGGTTGGCAACGCCTCGGTCTGTGGGTGGTCGGCCGCGGAGAGGAGCACTATCCGGAGCGCCTTCGTCGCCATCTGCGCTCCGCCGCGCCTCCTGTGCTTTTCGGAGCCGGCGACATCGCGCGCCTCAACCGTGGCGGATTGGCGATAGTCGGCTCGCGCGACATCGAGGAGGAGGGTTTATCTTTCACAAGCCGGGTTGCCGAGCGCTGCGCCGCGGAGGACATCCAGGTGATTTCGGGCGGCGCTCGCGGCGTCGATCGGGCCGCGTTGACGGCGGCCCTGGAAGCCGGCGGCGGGGCGGTTGTCGTGCCGGCCGACCGGCTCGATCGCACCGCGACTTCGCGATGCCAAGGAGCCGCTTCGAGACGGCAGGCTCACGCTTGTCACTCCTTCTGAGCCGGAAGCAGCCTTCACGGTTGGCCGGGCGATGGGGCGAAACAAACTCATCTACGCTCTGTCCGATGCCGCGCTGATTGTCCGCTTCACGACGGGAGAGGGCGGCACCTGGGCGGGAGCGGTTGAGCAGCTGAGCCGCAACAAATCGGGTTCGTCGTGCGTCCCGGTGTTCGTGCGTCTCACGCACAATCCGGAGGATGGATGCGAAGAATTGCGGCGTCGCGGTGCGACTCCGTTCCCCGAAGAGGAGTTCGAGAAGTGCGGAGTCGCGGAACTGTTGAGGAAGACGGCCCCATCGCCGGAGCCGCTTCCGGCCGCCGCGGAGCCTTCTGGGGAACCGCAAACGTCCGCGCCGTCCCCTGCTCCGTCGCCTCCTCCGCCCACCCAGGCGGATACCTGTTACGATCGTTGCCTCCCGCTTATTCTCCAAAACTTTCGCGTGGGAGTCGGCGTCAAACAACTCGCGGAGATCGCGCAACGGTTACAACTGCGGCCCCGGCAGTTGACGGATTGCCTGAAGCGCGCCATCGAGGAAGGCAAGTTGGCGAAGAAAAAAAAGAACGGCCGAATCGTCTACGTGGCCGTGCCCGCCCGCGATGTACAAACCCTGTTCGACCGCGATGGCAACTCCGCCGACGAGAGGTAGTATTACCTCTGATGAGAAATCAACCGAACTGCCCTCTTGAGGAGAGCATCACCATGTTCGACGTGCATCAATCCATCTGCGACCGCGACGGCGAGATTGACGGGGAGCGCGTCGAGAAATACATCGACGGCTTGATGCAGGAATTTGTCGCCTCCGCCGAGGCGCAGCCGGTCTTCGACAAGTACGGGAATGGGGGCTGGCCGACCATGATGATGGAGTACGCCATCAATTACCCCGGACTGACGCCGCCCGAGATGTCGCTGGCCGACTTTGACGAAGTCGTTTTCCAATTGTTCCCGCGCAAGGTGTCCACGGAGCCGGAAAGCGCTCCAGCAATCGTGGCCGAGCTGCGCGCGTTCTGGCGCTTCCTGCAACGCCAGTATGGACTGGCGAACGCGAAACCGATTCTGGCTTCTCTCACCGATGCCTCTGTCAAGCGCTTGGAGAGGGAATTGGCGAATCCGGCCAACTACGGCATGGCCAAATCGATGGTCATGCGCGGCATGCAGGCTGGCTTCGACATGACTAGCCAGAAAGGGATCGACGAGTTCATGGCGGCCTACAACAGCAGCCTGCCCGGTGGAGACGGGGGCGAGTTCGAGGACATCCCTCCCAATATTCCGTTTGTCGAATTGCCTCCATCGCCTCTATCGCCTAAGCAACGCGCGGACAAGCGGAAGAAACGAAAAGCCCAGCGGCAGGCGAAGAAACGAAACCGCAAGTGACGCATCTCGGCATGGTGCGGAGTCGGCGGATTGGAGAGCGGATAGATGGCAGATGCGCGACGGGCCGTCCGATGGAGCGACTTTCGACGTCGGGCAAACTACGCTCCTGAAGCAGTGTACCGCCATCGCACCTTCGATTGGGAGTACATCCCGATCCATCCGTTTGGGGATGAGTCGGACCACCTTGCCCGGCTCGGCATTCGGTCTGAGGATTGTTGGGGCGTGGATGCCTGGTGGGGAGCGGATGGAGACGCCACCTTGCTGGAGTCGTCCATCGCTAAGCTGACACGGGAAAAGCCGGGCCTGTATGCCCGGAAGACCGACCACGAGAACGGATGGGTGTATCTGCGGGCGATATTCGAGTTGCCGTTCGTCACCCGTCAGGTATTTGAGGCCGCGATGACGCAGTTTCATGCCCTGGGTTTTCCAAACGCCGAGCTATTTGACTTGCGGCCAGAGCAGAACTTGGTTTGGTTAACCGACGTGAAGCTGGCCCTCTCGTGACAAACAGTCACCGATTTTTCCCACGTTTCACGAACGTGTCGGACGCGGATACCGTTCGACGTAGCCCTCTGCTGCCTTCTGCCGAATGAGCTTTTCGTAGGATGCACGGGCCTTTTCCGCGCTGGGAAACGGCTTCGTGCGCGTCTGTCCAGCTGGTCCCACATAGCTGTAGCGATCGTCCTTCGGAATGCGACCAAACCGTATCATGTGGCAAGCTCCATCCCGTTCGATGATCCAGAACTTGCGATGTTTGTCGTTCACCAACTCGAAGCAACGGCGACTTCGTGAGCGCTCCGTCTCCACCCAACTCGCCTCTTGTTGTTGTTGGATTTCGCGCTCGGCATAAGCCATCGCCTCTTCGGGCGTATCGCGCCAGGTATAACTCGAATAGAAATTGAGACGGCCCAGATCGAAATGGCCCATGTCTACTCCGGTATGGATGCATATCGTGGTGCCGAGGACACGGATGCCCCAAAGAGCATGGGAGCGCGGATCGTGATAATCGCGGCTGAACATCGAACCCTCCTCCGCGCCCCCCCGTCACTTCGGCACAACCCGCAAGGTGTAATGTGCCTCAGCGGGGTGAAACTCACCACCGCCGGGAGCGATGTTCTTCACCTGCAATTCATACACGAACCCCGGCCGCATCTCCGCGAGTTTCAGAGTGACGCGGCGGGCGTCGGAGGACACCGACACGGCCGTCACCTTCTCGGTACGGCGGTCGCGGTCGGGTCCGCCGTAGGCCGGCGTCGCCTCGCGGCGGTACGACTGAATTGTGTAGCTGTCCGTTCGCGCCGCCAGATCGCGGTCGATTGGCCGGATAAAGTCCATGACGAAACCGTCGCGTGTCGCGCGCACTTCCGCAATGCCGCACGGCAGCTTGTCGGGCTGGATCTGCACGCGGACGATCTCGCCGACGTTGTTGCCGGCACCCCAGCCGCTATCGCGGATGCTGCCGACGTACAGTTCGCCGCGCGGCGATACGCCGCAGACCAGCGGGCCGAGAAAGCCACGCTGCGGATCGCTCGGCGGGATGCTCAGCGGGTACGCCGCGCCCTGGAAGGTGTCGCCGACGCGCTGCAACGTCATGCGGATCAGACGGCGCGTGTCGTACTCGCAGCCGATCAGGTGTCCCTCCAGAGGACCGAAGACATCGCGGCCGAGTTTGCTGCGCAGCTCCTTCGGTGTATACAGAAAGCAGATGCCGTTGACGCTGCGCGTCCACGGATGCGGAATGTCGATGGCCGGCGGCGTCCGCGGCGGGGCCGGTTTGCCGCGATCGAGCAGGTTGATGAAACCGAAGTGTGCGCCCGGCTGGACGTGGTTCAGCTCGTTGAACGGCTTATAATTGCCCTGGTTGTCGGTGACGAACAGTTCGCCGTCGCGGTCGAGCGCCAGGCCCATCGGGAAACGATGGCCGGCGGAGATCGGCGTCAGCGCGAAGCGGCGCGGATCGTCGGCCGTCGGCTGGCGCGGCGTCAGACGCAGGACGTTGCCGTGAAAACGCGCGGCGGCCGGTGAGCGCTTGTCCTGCTGGCAGGGGATGCCGAGGAAGTATTCGCCGCGCTCGTTTCGCGGCAGACCGATGGCCCAATCGTGATAGTCCTGACTGTAGCCCCAACCGGAGGCGATCGCCTCGAACCGGCGTCCGGCGCGTCCGGGTTCATGGAGACGTAAGAGAGCGTATTTGGCGCTTATGTCAGTGTGGCCCGGTTCGGCGTGGATGCCGTAGGGCGCGGGCAAGCCGTCCGCGATCAGTTTCAGGCGATCTTCGATGCCGTCGCCGTTTGTGTCGATGGCCTCGAAGACTTGCCCTTTCAGCGAGCAAAACACAAGAGGTCCGTCCGGCTTCCAGGATAGTCCCGTCGGCATGATCTCGGCGGAGAGCGGCAGGCGCTCGCCGATGAAGCCGGGCGCGACCTCGACGGGTTCGCCCTTGCGGGCGACGGCGGCAGGTTCGGCGGCTTCCGGAAAGCGGTCGAGCGGGATGTCGGACTGATAGTGCAGCAGGACGCGGGCGTTGCCGTCGTCGTCGGGCGTTAGCAGTAGTTCGGTGCCGTCCATCGAGAACTTTGCGCCGGCCGGTTCGCGGAGGACGATCTGGCTGACAAAGCGGTCGCCCAGGTGCAGGGTCCGGCCATCGTCGGATCGAGTCGTCTTGCGAGCCGCGTCGGCGGACAACAGACGCAGGCGTACCTTCGCTCCGGCGGGGATGCGATCCACGGACAATCTCTGCGCGAACCCGGCTGGCGCAGTCGTGAGCGGGACCAGTCGGCGACGGATTTGCAGCAGCGCAGGCTTCGATTCGCGGTCGGAGGCGGGGAGCGCGAACTTCAGTCGATAGCGCAATTCAACGCTGGGGCCGTTGAACTGCCAAGTGTCGGCCTCGGTGACAAACTGATCGAGCGGCTGGAGCGGCAAATCGCGGCCGTCGAGGGTGAGGGACACATCGGGACTCGCGAGTGTGGTATCGAGAACGGTCGTGCCCGCGGGTTCCCAGAACCACGCCTTGCCCTTCGTCCGTTGGCGGGCGACATCGCCTATCATCCACCGCGATAGCGAGCCGGTCTCCAGGTCGATCAGGACATTGTGGCGGTTCGCCAGACCGACGAGGAACGGCTTGATTCTCGTTTTGCCGCCGTCCTGAATCACATCGGTGAGGACCATCGGCTCGGCATCGGATTTGTTGCCCGATTGGCGGAGAATGCGGATCGGGTTAGGCTGTGGAGGCTCGAAGCCGGTCAGATTCAGAACGTGCCAGACGGCGTTCAATTGCTCGTCGAGTTTGCCGTCGAGGACGCCGGCCACGGGGATCTGCACCGACGGCATCTCCATGCGCGGCACGATTCGCGCCGGGTTATGCACCCAGCGATCGAACCACAGCCGGCGAATGCGGCGCTCCAATCGCGACAGCTCCGGCCCGCGCGCGCTGAGCGAATCACTCGACGGCTGAACGTGGCCGACCTGATGGCAGCTGGTGCAACCGAAGCCATCGCTGGAGACCAGCCGACCGCCTGCGAGAGTGTAACGATCCTGACTCACGCGATCCACGAGGGGAGGCGCGTTCGCCTCGCGCGCCGGCACGCGGTCGGCGTCGATGAGGTGTCGCGCCAGCGCTTGCAAATCGGCATCGGCCAGCGGAAAGCGCGGCATGCGCACGTGCAGATATGGACGATGGGCTTCGCCGCGCCGGGCAATCGCCTCGACCAGGGCGGAATCAGTGAGTTTGTCGCCGACGCTGTTGAGCGTCGGCGGTGTCAGCGCCGGAATCAGGGCGGCGAGGTCGGAATAACGCTTGCCCACGGCAGCAAGCTTATCGGCCAAGAGCGGCGGCAGAAGTGGGATCGCCTCGCGCGTTCCCTCACGCGCGTGGCAGGCGAGGCAGTTCTGCTCCGCAAGCAGGAGCATCCCATCGCGCTGTTCTGAACGCACGCCGCCGTAGTACAGGCGAAGAGCGGCAGCGTCGCCCTTGCTCAGACGGTAGCCGGGACGTCCGGTCGCGGCGTCGGCCGCTCCCATGCAGGAGCGATCCCAGTTGCTTCGTTCGCCCAGCCGCGCGGCGGCGTGGTCGGTTCTATCGGTTACAGATTCGGGCAGCCGATGGCAGGCGGCGCAGCGAAATTGCTCGACGAGTTTCCGCCCCTCGGCGCGGCGTTCTGCGGAGTCGCGTCCGTTGAACTCGCCCTTGCTTGACTTCGATTTTTGCTCGGCGAGAAACAGAGCGATAGACGTGCGCTCGTCGTCCGACAGCGGGAAGACCGGCATGCGATGATCGCGGTTGAGCCGGGCCGGATCGGCGAGCCAGGCGGAGAAGAAATCGGCCGGCCGCTTGTCGGCGATGTGCGTTAGATCGCCGCCGCCGAGCCAACCGCTCGCGCCAAGATCGCCCCAGGTGTGGCAAGCCACGCAGCCCAGCGTGAGGAACAGACGCTCGCCGCTTTTGGCGTTCGGCTTGGGCGCTTTTTTTCGCGGCGGCTCCGCGCGTGCCGGTGGCGGCGCGGGACGTTCTTCCGTCCGCGCCGCGAGAAGCCAGTCGGCGATGCACTCCGCCTGCACGGCGGACAACCCGAAGGCCGGCATCCGTCGCGGCGAACGCTCATCACGATCGGACGCGGCCTGTTCGTTGGCCGTCAGCCAGTGGACCAGCCAGCCGCGCGAAAGGTTCCCACTCAGGCGGTCTAGCGCCGGCGCCCGCTGTGGCGGTTGCTCCTCGCCGTGACAGCGACCGCAGCGCAGCACACGAGCGAGCAATCGACCGCGCTCGAAATCGCGGCCGATCACCTTCTCGCGCGGATGATAGAGGGAGCGCGAGGGGATCGGTTCCCGCCCAAAATCGGGGCCGGACCACAGGACCATCAAACGGGCGTCTTTCTCCGTCCGGCGAAACGACAACTCCAAGGGATGATAATCCGGCGCCAGCCGCACGGGGTCCGATGTCAACCACTTCGCGCGCACCGTCTGCCGGGCGAGGACGACACGGCCGGCGATCTTCAACTCGACCTCGCCGGAGCCGAACACGAAAAAACGATGGTCGCCGCGCGCGGTGACAAGTAGATGTCCCTGCCAGGTCGCGCGGAACGCGCCCGTGTTCAGACGCGGATCGGGCGATGCCTCGCCCCAGTGGAACGCCAGTTGCGGATCGAGGCGCGAAGCCGTGTGCCCCTTCTCGTCGCGCAAGCTCGCCGCCAAGCCGGGAAGGAAAGGATCGTCGTCGTCGGCACCCTCTTGGCCGAGCGCGGGTGGTGTCCACGCGAGCAGCGCGAGCATTGCGAAGCGGGGGAGAACGCGCACGGAGGCAGGCATCAGAACATCCTCACGAGAGAGAGGGCGTCGTCGATAGTGTATCGTTTCTTTCCATTCCGGGAGAAGCGGGGAGGCATCGCCAATGTCCAACTGTCCAACTTGGAGTGGGTTTTTTCTTGATGGCCGCGAGAGGGCTTGGATATTTTAATAAGCGTTAACGAAATGGTGAGGCGCGACCGTAAGGGAGCGGAGCTTGGGACGCGACTGAACGAAGGAGTCCAACGATGAGTCGAAACAAGGTGCGGATCGGCGTGCTGTTGGTTCTCCTCGCGGGGATTGGGACGATCGTGCCGGCCGGCGGTCAAGAAATCTCCCAGAAGAAGGATGCCGGCGACGAGAAACCGGCAGCCAAGGTCGATCCCGCCGTTATCGCCCAGCTCATTGCCCAACTGGGGAGCGACAATTTCCAGACGCGCGAAAAGGCCCACCGGCAATTGGCTAAGAGCGTTCGGAAAAAATGAGCCAATGGCACGCTGGCTGCGGCCTTCTCCTTTGGACGATCTTATCCCCAGTCAAGGGAGGAGGAGCGATGAAACCCCTGGTTACCGACGCCTTGTGGCAGCACCTCGAAACCTTGC
>DATBGU010000091.1:0-8679 GCA_036557825.1 Gemmataceae bacterium | reverse complement strand
CCTTTGTTGGGATCGCATTTTTCGAGGTGGACGCGGCTGGGAGCGACGTGCATGCCGGCGTGATAATGGAGACTGAGCAGCACGTGGCCGCGCGGCGAATCGTTCTCGCCGCGCTCTGGCACCACGTCGCCCAGGACGATGCGCCGCGCGTCGGCGCTGAGCCAGCGAGCGGAGCCGACCAGGGCGAAGGAGTGGTGTTCGCGGCGGAGCGTGAACAGACAACCGGGGGACTCGCCGGCCTCCCCGGTCGGCAGCGTGGCCGTCATCTCCACCCCATCCCAGCGCCGCAAACGCGCGCACGTTGCCGGCGACCAGCACACCACCCAACCGATGTTGTAGCGCTCGCAGTATAGACGCAGTTCGTCGTCCTTCCAGTCGCCCACTGGTTTGCCCATCAGCAGCGCGTCGGTCAGACCGTTGGCCGTGTACTCGATGCCGGCTTCCGAGTCGAGGCCGCCGATATAAGCGCGTTCGGTCAGCAACGACAGCAGCGGCGTCCAGTGGGCACTCTGCGGCGAGCCTTGGCGATCTTCCCACAGGATGCGCGCCTTCGGCGTGGTGTGCGCCTTGAGTGTGTCGAGGACTGCTTGCTGCTGCTCATCCAGGCCGAGCTGGAAGGGAACGGTGCCGCGCAGTCGCGTCGCCCATTCGGCCAGAGTGGGGGGCGGCGCACGCCACAGAAAGATCGCGATGCCGGCCATCACCAGGAAGCTCGCTCCCCGCGCGATCGGCCAGCGCCAGGCGAGGCGGCCCACCGCGCTGAAGGCATGCGCCGCCGGCAGCGCCGCGAACAGCAGGGCCGGTATCAACAGATAATGTGCGCCAAAGCGTCCCAGCGGCTCCCACATCACACTGACTACGGCCAAGGTCAGAAAGCAACTCCAGGCTAGACCGAACAGGCGGGCCGTCGCCCGCTGGCCGGTGTTGTTGTACAGCAGCACGCCGATTGTCGCGGCGGCGGCTAGCACGCACGCCAGTGTCTTCTCGATCGGTCCGCCCCACAACGGCGCCTCCCACACGGTTTGGAAGGTCGGGTTCGCCAAGAGCGGCGTCTCCAGATGCGGTGGCATGCGTATCCACCAATAACCGATCCAGTCGATCAGCCAGAAACTATTCAGGCCGGCGGCGGTCAGCAATCCGCCCAGAAGCGCCAGATGCCAGGCCAGCCGGTGCCGCGTGCCGACGCTGAGGTAATAGATGAGGAACAGCGGCAACATCAGAACCATGAGCAGCGGATGGGCGAACCAGCCGAGCAGAGCGGTCCCGACCACGCCGATCCAGTTGCGCAGGCCGGGATCGCTGTGATAGCGGATGAGCAGCCCCGCCTGGGCCAACACGAGCAGCGAGGCCAGCAGCAGATCGACCTCACCGGCTTCCAGCGCATCGCGGCAGGGTTGTTCCCACCAAACCAACAGACCGAGGACGCAGGCCAACCACGCCGCGCCGCGCGGCAATCCCGCACCGCGCGCCGCCGTGAACAGCAGCAGCGGAACGAGGCCGCAGACCAGCGCCACGCCGATCTTGTACGCGGCCGGACAGAAGCGGCCGCCGGCCACGGCGAGCAGCAGTTCGGCCGGCCGGCTGCCGCTGTCGAAGACCGGCGTCTTGAGGTAGCCGGCGTGAAAGGTCGGATCGTAGCACGATAGGTTGCCGCGTTCGTGCAGGGTCCGCGCGCCGAGGTAGCCGTGATACAGGTGCAGCGGATGCCGGCCGGACAGGATCGGCTGGTCGTCGAGCAGACGATTCCAGGACTGCTCGCCGCCGAACAGGGTGAGTGTCATCCAGACCTGCCAGGCCATCAGCGCGAGCAGCGGCAGCCACCAGGCGGGATGATCGCCGATGGCCGTTTGCGGAGAGTCCCCATTCCGTGGCGGCGAAGTTCCTTCCATGAAGGACGAATGGTAACGGCGATGGCGAATCGCGGCAAGGTGTGCTTGCGGCGAGCGGGCCGTCAGCCCCCTGGTGAGCCAGCAACAGGGGGCTGACGGCCCCCGCTCGCCCCGTAACGGACCCAGGCAACCCCCGCCACGACGCCCAGCATCGCCGCCGCCAGCCAGACGGGCGGCAAGTGCGCCGTTTCCGACATCGGCCAACCCAGTTCGGTCAATTGTGGTTGATAATAACCCAGCAACGCCACGCAGCCGTTGTGCAGCGCGTGCAGCACCATGCCCGGCCATACGCTGCCCGTCCGCCAACACATCCAGCCGAGCAGGACGCCCAGCAGCAGACTCGGCACGAAGCGCTCGACAGCCAACACGCTCCCCAGAATCACGTGAAACAGAGCGAACAGCGCCGCCGACGACAGGACCGCCGATCTCGGCCGCAGCACTCCGAGCAGAGCGCTTTGGAGATAGCCGCGGAAAAAAAGCTCCTCCACCACGGCCGGCACCACCGCCACCGCCACCACGATCAACAACGGAGACAGCGTGCGCCATTGCTCAAGCATGTCCCGCACACGCTCCAGATTTCCCTCGCGCAGACTGGCGAAGCCGAGAGCCCGCATCAGCAACGTCAGTTCGTGTACCCACGGCCACAGACACAGCCCCAGAAGCAGTGCGGCCGCCCACGCTTGCCAACTCGGCCGCGCCAGCCGCAGCGCCGACGAGAACCGCAGCCGGCCCCACCACGCCGCCACGAGGGGATAGCCGACGAACAGCAGCACGTTCGCCGCCGCCATGCCGAGCAGCGCCTCGGTGAGCGAATGTCCCCCCAGGACGGCGAGCAGCGCACTGGCTACGAACGAGGACGGAAACAGCAGCGCCGCACACAGCAAGGCCGCTGCCGGCGTCGCGGCGTCGGAGCGTTCGCGCGGCCGGCGGAACAGGTCGGCCCAGCCACCCGGCTGACTGTACAGCACCGCCTCAGCCCCGAACACTCGCGCCGCCAGCGCCAGCGCCGCCAGCGCGTACAGCAACGTTGCCGTCACCACGACGACAGCCGTCATCGCCCCGGCGCTGCCTTCCAGCAGATCGCGCGTCAGCAGCGCGACGTTGATGAGCGGCGCGATCGCCAGCGGCCCTTGCAGTTGCAATCCCGGCACCAGACTGAGTACGCCCGGCATCAGGGCCAGCAGCATGAGCGGCACAAGATAGGCCTGCGCTTCCTTGAAACTGCGGGCGAAGCTGGTCAGCGCCAGCAGCACGGCCGAGAAGAACGCCGCGAACAACAGCAGCAGAGCCAGCACTTGCCCGAACACCAACGGCGTCAGTCCCTCCGCGCCGAAAAGCATCGGGCCGACGCCACTGAGGTACAGCGTGGCGGTCATGGTGCCAAGGTTGACCAGGGCGGTCAGCATAGCCACGGCGAACACTGCGACGTACTTGGCGAACAGCACGTCCAGGCGCGGCACCGGAGCGGCGGCCAAAATCTCCAGCGTGCCGCGCTCACGCTCGCCGGCCGTCACGTCGATGGCCGGGTACACCGCGCCCGTGATCGTCATCAAAATGAGGATGAGCGGCACCAGTCCCGGCAGCAGGGCGGGCTTTCGCGGCTGCGAATTACGCACCATCGTCGGTCGCGGCTGCACCGGCACCTCGCGTTGCCACACGCGGAAAGCTCTCAGCCGCAGGCTGAGGAAACGCACGTTTGCGGCGGCGCACACCGTCTCCAAGTAGCGAACCGCTTCCAATCCGACGGACGAATCCTCGGCGTAAAGGATCTCCCAATCGACGCCCAGGTTGCGTGCCAGATTCTGCGGGTGGAAGGCGCCCGGAGGCCGAACACGAATGCCGACGTGGACGCGCCCCGCGCTCACTTCCTCCTCAAGATCCTCACACGGCTGCTCGCGAATTTCCGGCGCCGGCTGCTCGTGGGGAGGTGGTTTCTCCGGCGATGCTTCCTCGCTCGTCCGCTCGTCTGGTGTCTTGCGCTCCTGGATGGCCTTCTGACCTTGGTGCAGATACCACATCACGGATTGGCCCTCGCCGCCGGGATGGACGCCGATCAGGTATTTGGGCGCCCCCCGCGGCGTCATGTTGCTTACCAGGAACGTGCGGAAGGCGACGCCTAGCAGCGGATACAAGAGTAGCGGCATCAGCACGAGCGTGAGGATCGTCCGCCGATCGCGGAGGATCTCGCTCAGTTCCTTGCGCACCAGCCGGCGCAGCAACCCCAGGCGCGATAACGATGCGGCGCCGCTCATTGCCGAATGCCCTCCTCCGCGATCCGTGGCTCCGGCGATACGGTTTTCAAAGCCGGCTCCGCGCAGGCGAGCTTGAGGAACATCTCAACCAGCGTCTTGCAGCCGGTGGACGCTTGCAGCTCACTCAGCGAGCCGCAGCTGACGAGCCGGCCGCGATGCAGCAGACCGAAGCGATCGCACAGACGCTCGGCCTCGTCGAGCTGATGCGTCGTCAGTAGCACCGCCTTGCCCTCCGCGCGGGCATGGGCGATGAACTCGGCGACGACCTGACTGCCGAGCACGTCCAGTCCCGACGTTGGCTCGTCGAGCAGCAGCACGGGCGGACGGTGGATGAGAGCGCGGGCAAGGTTGACGCGTTGACGCTGCCCCGTACTGAGGGTGGCGCAGCGGCGATGGAGAATATCGCTGAAGTCGAGCAAGTGGGTCAAGCGCAGCAACTCGGCGTAGGCCTCGGCCGGCGGCGTTCGGTACAGGTCGGCGCAAAAAAGAAGCATTTCCCGAACGGTCAGGTGCTGATAAAGGGCGGCGCTGGCGGAGACGAGGCCGACCTGGCGTTTTACCTCGTCGGGCGCCGTGGCCGAAGACCAGCCGCCGATGGTGGCCTGCCCGGTGCTCGGTCGCAGCAGGCCGAGAATGATGCGCAGCGTGGTGGTCTTGCCGGCACCGTTGGGACCGAGCAGTCCAAACACCTCTCCGGCGGCGACGTGGAACGAGAGTCCGTCCACGGCCCGCACCTCGGACCCGCCCGCGACCGGGAAACCGCGTGTCACATTCTCGACCCGGATCATCGTGCGGCCTTTCGACAAAGGCGTTGGGGCCGGCCGGCGGCGCCGTGGGCTTCCGACCTGTTTGATTCACGCGCCGCCTAAACGAATCCCAGAATCGTGTGGATCGTGATCTCGGAGGCTCACCGGGACGGCCTCGTTCAAATCGTGGGTTGGGAGGGACAGCGCGGAGCGTAATGGATTGAAGGAAGCATCCGTGTGAGCGTCATTTTTCTGGTCGAAACGCCCTTCTTCCGATTTGTGTACAAAAAGCCAACCAACTTTCGAGATGCCCGCACGCGCTCGCCTCTTGGTCCTGCCTGGACCTTGCCGGTCGAGAGTGGACGATTATAATGCCTTTTTATTCGACCAGGACGATACTCGACGGAGAGCGTACGGAGAGGACCGATGCCACATACCAGCAGCGCCAAAAAGCACCAGCGCAAGAGCGAGAAACGCCGCCTGCACAACCGGGCCGTCAAGAAAGACATCAAGACACAACTCAAACGGTTCCAGGCCGCAGTCGAAGGGCCGGTCGAGGCGCTGCGAAAGGAATATGACCTGACAGCGAAGAAGCTCGACAAGGCGGCGGCCAAGCGCGTCATCCATCCGAACATGGCCGCCCGCAAGAAATCGCAGCTTGCTCGCCAACTCCACAAGAAGACCACGACGGCGAGTAAGCAGTAGGCAGAAGGCAGTAAGCAGGAAGCAGTAGGCTACGATTCTTGATTGCTTCCTGCGTACTGCCTTCTGCCTACTGCTTACTGCCTTCTGGCTTTCACGCCGCGAGGTTGCGCCGCGGCGGCGGCGCGAACGGCAGGTGTTTCGGCGGCGGTGCGATCCGAGCGGTCGGCTTGCGACCGCGCCGGCCGACCCACACCAGCAGCGCCGGCACCAGGAACGGTCGAACCACGAACGTATCGATCAGCACGCCGAACGCCAGCGCGAAACCGATCTGCACCAGCGTGTTCAACCCTCCCAGCATCAGCGTCGCGAACGTGCCGGCCATGATGACGCCGCATGAGGTGATCGTCCCCCCGGTGCGCGCCAACGCGCGTCGCATGCCCTCGACGGCGCCGTGCCGCTTTCGCTCCTCCATCGCCCGCGTGATGAGCAGGATGTTGTAATCCTCGCCGACCGCAACCAAGATCGTGAACAGGAAGAACGGCACGCGCCAATCGACCAGGCCCAACGGTCGTCCGCTCCAGAAATGGGCCAGCAAGGTCGTCGCTCCCAGGCTGGCGTAATAGCTGAACAACACGGTCGCCAGCAGGTAGACGGCCAACCACGGCCGACGCACCAGCACCAGCAGAATCAGGAAGATGCCTGCCAGTACCAGGGTGTTGATACGCAGGCGATCGCTCTCGGTGATGTTCGCCAGGTCGCGGGCGCTGACGGTGATACCGTGACACTCGGCACGAATGTTCTCCGCGCCCGGTTGCTTCGGCAATTCCTGCCGCAGCCATAGCTGGATCAACTCCAGAGTCGCCATGCTCCGCGGGTCGAACGGGTCGGAGCGCGGCACCACGTCCAGCCGCGTGACGAAGCGCGGCGCGTCGCCCGCATGGGAACCAGGCAAGCGGGCCACGTAGAAGTCGCCGGAGGCGCGGTTGATCTGGTCGGTCAACCCCTGCACGACACTGTTCCACATTGTTTTCAGCAGCGTGTCCTTGTCGGCCGGCGGCCGCTGGCGCCCCATCGCCGACAGCCGGGAGCCGAAGTTCGCCACCGGCTGACCCAGCGGTTGGGTCAGACTGCGGACCTCCGCGACGTTCTCAAGGTAGGCGAAACCCTGGCTCAAATGGGAGAGGATCGCCTGGCCGGCCGGACTCTCCCAGTCGGTCGTCGATTCCAATAACACGGTGATCGGCCCGACTTCGCCGGCGGTGAAGTGTCGCTGGATCGATGCCAGCCCCTGCACGCTGTCGCTGGCCGGCGACAGTTCGCTGGTGGCGCGATAGTTGGGACGCACGCCGAAGCCGATCAGGGCCAGCGGCAGCAGCACAAGGACCGCCGACGCCCAGATCAGCGCGGGCCGGGCAACAACGTGGCGACTGATGGTTTCCCAGATTCCTTCCCTGTGCTGCTCCCTCGCGCTCCCGGCGGATCGTGGAAAGCGGTCGGCGGACACCGGATAGCGACCCGGCCAGAAGGCGATCGGGCCGAGCAGGCGCAGCAGCGCGGGCGTCAGGGTGAGGGAGGCGGCGAGCGCGACCGCCAAGCTGACGGCGATGGCCGGTCCTCCGCAGCGCACCTTAGCGAACTCGGCCAGACCCATCAGACCGAGGCCGCAAACGACGGTGCCCGCGCTGGCGGCCAGGGCGCCGCCGACGCCGGTTATGCTCCGCGCCAAGGCCGCTGGGCATTCGTGCCCGCGCGCCAACTCCTCCCGGTAGCGGCTGATGAGGAACAGACAGTAATCGGTGCCGGCCCCGTAGAGCATCACCACGGCGAAGACCTGGCTGATGTTGACCACGCAAAATCCGGGGATCAGCGTACACAGCGCCAGCAGTTTGAGGGCCACCCACACCGAGACGGCGATGGTGCCCAGCGGGATCAGTGCCATCACGGGCGCGCGATGAACCAGCAGCAGAATGACCACGACGAGGACGATAGTCGCCACCGTGGTGCTTTCCATGCTGTTGGCGCTGGCGGCGATCAGGTCGCGGCCGATGCCGGCCGGTCCGGTCAGGTGGACGGCGGGAACGTCGGGTCCGGCCGCGGCGAGTCGGCGGCGAAGGCACGCCGCCGCGGCGTCCACCGTGGCCCGCGTCTGCACGGCCATGTAGGGCGTTCCCAGCGATACCTGTATCAGCGTGCATTGACCGTCGCCGCTGATTAATCGCTTGCCGAGGATGGGATCGCGGTGCGAGCAAATGCGCGAAATCGCCAGGGACGGCTCGTTGTGGCGCAATTGTCCGAGGTCGGCGGCCAGACCGTCCACCAGGGCGAGGTCGGCCGCGCTGAGAGGCCGGTCGGCACGCTCGACGGCGACGATGAGTCGGCTGGCGAACACTTCTTGCGGGAAGGCCTGTTCGAGCAGCTGATGTCCCTTGACGCTGTCGCAGCGCGCCGGCAGAAAGTGGATGTCGTCATCCGCCGCCCGATCGTCCCAGCGCGGAGCGCCGAGCCAGACGCCGACAGCGACGACCAGCCATCCGAGGCAGATGAGCCAGGGGTGCGTCGCCGCCATGCGCCCGAGATACTTGAACATGGTCCGTGTCTCCCCTGGTGAGCGCCGCGAACCTCCCGGCTCCTTCGGGGCGTTGGCATCCGGAGGCGAAGGGGTGTTTCACGAAGCTTGCACGAGGTCGCCTGTATTCTTCGGCGGGGCGAGGACACGGACTGTAGGGAAAATGCAGGGAAAAGCCGAAAGAGGAATGGTGCCGCAAATACGGCAAGATGGAAAGGGCCGGCGGTTTTTATCGCTGAGTCAGATAGGGTTGTTGGCGGGCCGAGAAGCTCAGCGACCCGAGCATTCCTCCGGTCGCGCACGCTCCCGGCTCGCCAACAAGTTCGAGCTTCTAACGAGGATAGCCCTCGTTGCCGTTGTTGGGGCGTTTGTTGCCGCCCTTGTTTCCGTTCTTTGTATCGCTGCTGTCACTGCTGCTACTGGTACGCGGCAGGCCCGCCTCGAAGGCGGCCAGGGCGTAGTACAGCGACGTGTAGGCCGACTCGTCGCCGGGCGTCGCGGGGGCGAACCACAAGCCCTTGTCGCGCATGTGCTGCACCAACTCGGCCACATTCTTGCCCTTGAGCGCCCACGCCCCGTTG